>JAZRYF010000023.1:0-142599 GCA_045600625.1 Saccharofermentans sp. | reverse complement strand
AAACTGCTATCGGCTCTTATCACATCCTGTTCTTGTCTTTGTTCACCTATGAATGTCCGAGAACTAAAACTGCCTAATCTCGTTAATGGACTTTCTAATGGTCTTTGTTCACCTATGAATGTCCGAGAACTAAAACCAATCTGCTTTATTAAAAAACTCTCTTATCGTCTTTGTTCACCTATGAATGTCCGAGAACTAAAACGTAATTGACTCTGGCGTACCGTCAACCCTTGTCTTTGTTCACCTATGAATGTCCGAGAACTAAAACTTTTCAGTAATTATGCTGTAAATACCAGTAGTCTTTGTTCACCTATGAATGTCCGAGAACTAAAACCTTAACTGGTAAAATTATACAGTTTTCCAACAAAAAATCTATATTTCTATCAAATCAGAGTCTTTAAAATCGTCTTCTGACTCTTTTGAACCAATAATAAGTTTTATGCCTTCGTATTGCTTTTCAGTTACTTTTAGACACCTAACGTCTCCTTTAGGAGGTCTATTTCGTTCAATCATCAACACATATTTCTCGCAATCATCGTGATTCCGTGTAATTCTTACATATACAGAATATTGAAGCATAGAAAATCCATGTTTAACCAACATTTTGCGAAAAGCTGAATACGCCTTACGTTCTTCCTTGGTTTGCGTTGGAAGATCAAAGAATACCATTAATCGCATAGTTCTATTTCTCATGTATGTAAACTATCTTAGGCAATACAACTTTACTAGGATTATTTGATTCTATAGCACTTATATAACTTTGAACCATATAATCAATTGCATATCGCAACTTCATATTTTTATCATTAAAAGAAACTTCTACATTAACCAGATTTACAAGTTCTGA
This sequence comes from Saccharofermentans sp., assembly GCA_045600625.1. Classification (GTDB taxonomy): domain Bacteria; phylum Bacillota; class Clostridia; order Saccharofermentanales; family Saccharofermentanaceae; genus Saccharofermentans. The sequence goes on along the minus strand of JAZRYF010000023.1, from coordinate 141,752 downwards.
TTTTACTTGCTTTGACAACCCCTCTTCTAAAAAATCCATGTTCGCATATACCCATTGATCAACAATAGGACGTAATGGTTCCATAAAATCATCGGCAAGGTTAAATGCATTTGTTTCAGAAATATGATGAACACCTATAGCACAATTGAATCCATGAGATATCAGGCACTTGGCTACACATGATCTAATAATTGCGTAACCATAGTTCATTGAAGAATTAATTGCATCGTCCTCGAATCTTATAAAACTAGAACCATAAATTTCTTTAAAGAAAATCTTAGCGCAAATAGCCTCTCTATTTCCCGCATCATGTTCTGTTACTTCGGATGCAAATGCTTGAAGTTTTTCAATCACTTCAGTTTCTGCCCATATGTTTTCCAATACTGTAGCCTGGTTAAGAATCTTGGCAATTGTAATATATTTCCATACATTTCCCTTGAAATCATATGACATTTCAATTTGCCGTTTGATGATACCGTAACTTCTATAGCTTCCATTAACTGGATATAATTCTGCGCATGGCAAATGCTTTTCATCTGTAAATACTACATTTATTCTATACTTACCAAATGCTGCTAAGGCAGGAACCGAAAGAACTAAATCACGATTGTCGATTACAACACAGTTTAGATCCTCTAGAGGGATTCTCTTCTCACTTGAATCTTCAAACTCTACTACTAGCCACTCATCCTTGATTTTCAGTTTTTCACCATTATAAATAATGACTGATCTCCACACGTTGATTCTCCTATGCAATGACCTAAAATGGATATTTCCAGTTTTGCAACATCATATACAGGAATATACACATCTCTATTCGATAAATTTTTGTTAGAATAAAGACGCATCTTTATCGTGTTATGATTTATATTCTCAACACTTCTATAAGCACCAAGGCCATTATTTACAACCTTCCCATTTTTCGTTACTCTAATGTACTCATTTTTGAAAATATAGCATTTATGAATGTACTGCTGTGGCAGAGGCTTCTTCAAAACTAACTTTCCACTAGGCCTATCACGATATAAGTCCACATACCGTATTCCACGAATCTGATATTTACTTGAATCATCAATATAGACTTCAAGACAGTAATAACTTCTGGCATCATATATCGTGAAATTACCGTCTTCTCCAATACCTTTGTTAAAGCGCACATAATAAGGAGACTTAAGATTATTATGCATATCGTCTTCTAGTTCCTTGTATGTATTAAACCCAGTTTTAGAAAGAGAAACTGGATTATCACTACTTAAATAACCATCACTAAATTTTCGAGAAATTTTAAAAGATACATAAGGCATCTTAACAGTGGACACAAAAGCCTGATCATCATAATAAGTTGCAACACGACTTGCATATTCCTCTTCAGAATACATACTAATAGTTCTAATGTATTCAGCAATACTCTTTTCCTCTATTTTTTTATAGAAGTCTTTTAGTTCTTTCGCTATAACAGCAGGAAGTTTATTATCAACAGAACCTGTTGTTTTAATAATTTGAGCATTAGATTTCATACAAACTACTTTATCAATTCCAATTCTTGATATTAAAGCATTAATCTCATCTAATACATCTGGATTAACTGCATCGGTATATCCTTCAACTTCGCTTGCACTCTCGTCATATTCCATCAAAATACTCTTTACTAGATAACGTAAATTCTTTACATCCTGACACATATCGACGTATCCTCTGATATCAACATCTATGTTGAGAGGCACACGAACTTCAACTTCTTCACGAAGTTTTTCGCATATACTCGGTACACGGCCACTAGTCAATAAGCTGACTGAATAATCTCTACTGAATCCATAGGTCTTCTGCATCTTATCAATTGCTTTAGCAAGTTCATTATGGTAGTCATCTTCAAGATTAGAGGATGTCTTAACATTTCCCTTTGCCTCATGGAAACTAATATCCTTACGAATTGATGTAAGTTTCAGATAATCTTGAGCAACTTCAATATACGGTCTAGACAAATTGGCTACTACTACTGCATCGATTGCATGATGATAGTAATGCAAATCTCTCGTCTTTTTCTCAAGTCCATAAATAGATGGAAGCCATTCATATTCCTTACTTCTGCCAAACCACATTTGACGATATTTACTTGTTATTGCTCCTCGTATAACATTAACCTCATATTTACCATCAAAAGCAACTCGCAAATAATTAGATATATATTTGCTAATCATTCTAGTATCGTTAATGTTACGATCAACGAAACCCGTTATCACTTCGTCTGTCAACTCAGAAAGCAATAAATATTCTCTTTTAATTTTTGAAATACTATGCTTACGATAAAGATTTTCAACCCGATTCTTAAATGATTTAGCATCATCCCCATGCAAGTACTGCAGAGGTATTTTATTACCCTTGTCTTGATTATGTTTTGTTAAAACCAAAACCTTATTATTAAGAGTATCATCAAGGATTATAGACTGAGGTATTATGTGATCCACCTGAACAGCAGTAGGCTCAAGCAATTGTTCAAAAGAAATTGCTTCACCACTATACAGACAAATCTTTTCCTGATTGACCCACAGTTTATATTTCTCAAACAATTTATCAGATAGAGTTACACTATATCCTTCTGCAGACAATTTATTTATTAAATCTTCTTTAATGGCACTATTACTTTCTTCATTCTTTTTTTGAATAGAAGTTACCTCTTTGCGTTGTTCAAACGACTTACCCAAATCACGAGCAACTTCTACATGGATAGCGGAAATATCTTTGTAATTACTTGTAATGGCATTTACGATTTTTCTTACTTCATTAATCGATCGATATACAACTGGATTACGCATCATATCAGGATCCAGAATTGGATTGAGTTTTCCATTATCGTTAAGATAATTATACTTGTGCTCATCAGAGTTATTTTTTAAAAACTTAGCTTGAAAATCACCATATCTAACACCAGACAGATAAGCTTCTATCGCCTCTCTCATATATTTAAATGAAACGTTGGCACCACTTTCTGCTTTGCATACTTTCAAAGACTTGGCATAATTCATGGCTTTGAATTCTTCTGAATCAATTATCAAACTCAATTCATCTTTACGTCTCCTTGGTGTAACATATTTTGCTAACACGTATCCAATCTTAGATGACAGAGATTCTCCATCCATATAAGACTCTTGCTTAAACTGATTAATCAATTCTTCAGTAAAATAATCTTTGTTAGTTAATACTTTTATAAATGGTGAACTGATAAGATTTTTCTTACTTTTAAAATCACCTGTATAACAAACTGTAACACCGTACTTTTTACAAAGCTGATCAAAATCTTTCTTCTTATATACGCCGTCATTTTCAAAGAGACCACTTCTAACTTCGTCAATAATTATACTTGGGCATATTACTGGTCTATTGTCAGAATTATAAAACTCAAACTGCGATAGTGTATTAATCAACACATACATATCATATAGCTGGCTATTTCTGTTCCCGCGTTTTTCATTTGGATAAAATGGGCAATATCCGATTAATTCATCAAATCCAGTATATTTTTGCTGACCAGAAGTGGCTGCAAGCATAGAGTCTCTTCTTGGGTCATCATTACGAGGCCCAGGTCCCTCTTCAAAATCACGTTGCTTGAATATGCATTCCTGTATTACAGATATTGTATCTGGCTTTAGTTGTTCAAAACCAAATTCACACTGACGATTAAGAAGAATATCTGCTTCCTCTAATAAATATTTACGATCAATTAAATACTTATAATCAGTTGCTTTCTTTCCGTTTGAATCCTTCCTTCCTCTATTACGAATTATTAAATCTCCATTAGTTGGGTTTCTGAAGGTTGAATCACTATAAATCATATTACCTATAGTGACATACTTGCCCTTTTTCTCCTCAAATAATTGAATTATTCTATTTTTCGCAGAAGTAAGTTTACCCTCATTGTCCTCTTCAGAGTCTTCGTAAAAATCCTGATAACCACGATAATTAGCAAAATTAATTAATATCGAAGCAAGCTCTATTGGCTCCAGTTTTCTTTTCAAACCTTCGGACCTATAACGCCATATATCTGCATTAAATCCTTTTGTTCTATATGCGCGATTTATTTCTTCAGAAGTAATAATCTCATTTTCTTCTAAAATCTTACGCAATCTGTTTTTGCGTTGTTTACATCTTTTATTAAGTCTTCTTTTTGCTCTAGATGCACGTCTAATTTGACTTGCTCTATCAGCGGCTTTAGAAGCTCCCTCTTCACCACTTTCAAAAATACGTACACCTAAATCATCGATACGTCTATTAGTCTCATCAATTACTGCCCAACCAAGAGAACCAATACCTACATCTAATCCGATTATTCTTCCCATACTATTCCTCCTAAAAGTTCTAAATAAATTCTTACATACAAGTATTAATAGTTAATCCAAATTTTATTAACGAACAATTAACCTTATCGATTTTACAAATCCAGTTATTTCAGTTATTATTTACTCAAGACTTAGGCGAAGTTGTTTGTCAATGAATGTCCGAGAGCAACTAAAAAAGGATATGTTTACCTATGAATGTCCGAGATGTCTAAGATAAAGCTATATGCTGTGGGGTAGCGTATCCCCGGTTAAAACGTACTAAGACGAATTTCGGTTCGTCTTTTTTATTTGAAATTAAAACCTCCATAATCAGATTGAGTGTTGTACTTACATCAATTATATGCTCAAATTCAATACAGTTGGTCCAATTAATAACACTCTAAAAATTATAGAATTATAGGTTCAAATAGTAACTCCACAATCACTCAAACAGTCCATCTGCAATATCATCTATCGCGGCGCCGTATTCCATACGTTCATTGATGAGATTATCGCGCTTTATTACCTCGCCAACCCACTTAAAATCTGAATACGAGAAAACGTCTGGCATTGAATCCATCTTGTTAAGTTCATTAAAGCGATTATTAATATCAATCTTACTTCTGATTGTAAGTCTGTCGATAAACTTCGCGATTCTGCCGTCACCCATACCGTGCATTCCAATGAGGTTATAAAACAGGAATACGTAATTAATTAACAGTGGAATGCCAAAGCACAATCCAGCCACGCGAATATTAAGAGGCCAGTAATGTTCTTCAACCGAAGCAATACTCTCAAGCAAAATAGGCAGCCCGATGAAGAACCATGGTATGAGACCAACTGCAAGTGAGATACCTGTCACAGTAAGAATAACTTTGCTATACATCTTGAAGAATTCTTTTACCTTCCATAGACGTTTCTTCCACTTGCTCTCAGGGTGGATACCAGCAACTTCGCTCGTCTGTCCATTGACCGCAACCTTGTAAACAGTACCCTGATACTTATAGTTTAAAATCCATACCGGCAAAAGCGCATAGCTTATGTCGTAATCTGTAGACTTTGAATGGTCTTCCTTAATCACGCAACTACTGTAATCCTCAGCTTTAATTAACTGCTTTGAAGTCTCTCGCATATAGCTATGGAATCTATTGGCGATTCGAGAAGACATATCCTTAGGATCTAGATCATAAGACACCGCATAAAAACCAGATAAATAACCATCAGCAAAAGGCACCATTTCCTTATAATCAAATGGCTCTATCGCTTCCATAATACTGTCGTTAATATCTTTGCACCCGTCGAAAGGCACATGCTCCATCTTAAATGTACCCTGGCGCTCCACGTAGTAGTTATAGTAAGTTTTGTTGCCAAGATAAGATGTCTCTCTAATAGCATCTCCCTTGATATGAAGATTACAATTCGCACCAACTAACCAGAAAGGAACATAGATACCAGTTATCTTCTCGTAATTCGACTTTGCATTAAATGAATCAGGCAAAAACTCACGACTCTTTGCCCACTCACGGATTTTGCTTTTTGCATCTTCCTTGTTCAATTTGAATGGGATAATGTAATCAGGTCTGTACTCATTCTCAATTCGCTGATTTACGATTGCAGGAGAACCACAAAATGCACAGAACGTAGAAATCGTATTACTTGAAGCTATTACCCTCGATCCACATGCATTACAGATAATCTCATGCTTATCAAAACTATGATTTTTCAAATGATCCCCATCTGAATCTTCATCTAGAACGAACTTCGATTTTTTGATTAATTCATCGTTAATATCAAATGCTTCAGGGTAATATCTGCTTCCACAGGAATTACATACTAACTGACCTTCTGCTGGATTGAAGGTCAGATTAGATCCACAAGACATACACTTATGCGAATCAGCTGAATGTGTAATAGTTTCTGTTGCCTTATCCCAAATTGCCATTATCTCTTTTTCCTATCTCTGCTATTATGCCCCCTGGAGTTATTAAAAGACTTACCCTTTGTCTTACCTTGTGGTTTGCCATTCGAATGCCCATGAGCAGGTTTACCTGCCGAAGGCGCTCCCCCAGATTTACGAGGTACAATCAAATGCTTGGTTCTATCGTGACCAATTAAATCAGAGCGTCCCGCCTTATGCAAAGCTTCCTTAACAAGCTCGTAGTTTTCAGGGTCACGGTACTGAATTAACGCACGCTGCAATGCCTTATCGTGTGGATTACGTGTTACATCTACTCGAGTCATAGTGCGAGGGTCAAGTCCAGTATAGTACATACATGTCGAGATAGTTGATGGTGTAGGATAAAAATCCTGTACCTGCTCTGGCATATAGCCCATATCACGAACACTCTCGGCCAGCGCAATCGCGTCTGTCAGAGTCGAGCCAGGATGCGATGAAATCAAGTAAGGAACTACGAACTGCTTCATGTTAAGCTGCTTATTAACATTGTTAAATCGCCTTACAAACTCCTGATAGACGCTATTTCGAGGTTTTCCCATCAAATCTAGGACATGATCACTTACATGCTCAGGTGCCACACGCAGCTGACCACTAATGTGGTATTTACAAAGCTCCTTAAGGAAGTCGTCGTTTTTATCCGCGAGCATATAGTCGAATCGAATACCGGAACGGATGAATACCTTTTTAACCTTAGGTATGGCGCGAAGCTTACGAAGAAGCTCGATATAGTCCGTATGGTCTACCTTCATATTCTTACACGGCTGAGGATAGAGGCACTGCTTATGAGGACATGCACCTTTTTCCATCTGCTTATCACATGCAGGGCGACGGAAGTTTGCTGTAGGTCCGCCAACATCATGAATATAACCCTTAAAGTCAGGGTCATGAGTCATAGCTGTCGCTTCACGAATTAGCGACTCGTGGCTTCTTACCTGAACTACTCTTCCCTGATGAAAAGTTAAAGCACAGAAACTACAGCCTCCGAAGCAGCCACGGTTACTTGTAAGTGAGAACTTAATCTCCTTAATCGCAGGCACGCCTCCGAGTTTCTCATACGAAGGATGATAGTTATTCATATAAGGAAGCTCATAGACATCATCAAGTTCCATAGTAGTTAGAGGACGTGATGGTGGATTTTGAACGATATAACGGTTCTCTCCATACTTCTCAATCAGCGGCTTTGCTGTAGCAAAATCAGTATTTTGATACTGAATATTAAAGCTTCTGGCATATTCTCTCTTATCCTTCTGAAGCGAATCAAAGTCTGGAAGCATAATGCCACCTAAGTCTTCTACGACACTACTTACATCGCGAGTCTTATAAACAGTACCTGGAACAAAAGTTATGTCCTTAACATCAAGACCACTGTCCAAAGCTTCTGCCAAAGCTACTACTGATAACTCACCCATGCCATACATTAAAATGTCTGCACCAGAGTCTACCAGAATAGATTTTTTAAGTTTATCTGACCAGTAATCGTAGTGAGCCATACGACGAAGACTTGCCTCGATGCCTCCGATTAAAACAGGTGAATTCTTATACTTACGCTTGATAAGGTTACAGTAAACAGAAGTCGCATAATTGGGTCTTTTGCCTATAACACCACCTGGGGTATATGCATCCGAAGAACGTCTCTTCTTATTTACCGTATAGTGGTTAACCATAGAATCCATATTACCTGCGCCGACTAAGAATCCAAGCCTTGGCTCTCCGAAAGTGCAGATGCTGTTCTCGTCAGTCCAGTCCGGCTGAGAGATTATGGCTACCTTAAAGCCGTGACTTTCCAGAATTCTGCTGATAATCGCAGGACCAAAAGATGAGTGGTCAACATAAGCATCACCAATAACAAAGACGAAGTCTGGGCGATCCCAACCTCTCTTCTTCATATCTTCAACTGTTATTGGTAAAAAGTCTCTCATTCGATATAAAACTCCCAGCAGCAGGCACAGTCATTACACGATTCATCCAAATCAGGATAACAACTTATACAGCGATATTTTATTCTATCGTCGATGCTACTAGCAAAATAGCCATACTCATATACGGCTGCGCTCTTACAAGGATGAAGTGGCATACCCTTCTTTGTTCTTGCTTCCTGTACGCGACAGGTCTGGATTTTATAAATCAGCTTATTATCAACAATTTGGCATGAACTCTCATTGGCTCTATCAACCATACGAAGAGGCAAAGCCTTCATAAGACCTTCAAGACCAGGGTTATCACTTAACCCCAGAAATTTCTTAATTCTTCTGGCCTCAGTAACGGTATATCTCTTCCAAGCTTCTTCATCGTGATGCATGGCCGCATCCATACCGAGTTCTTTCTCGACAGACTGAAACCATACGCCATCCATAGCGACGATATTACGGCTGTCAGCCATTAGTAAATCTATAAGCTGATCCTTGTTAAAGGTCTCGTATAATTCTCTTCCTGTAGCTATTTCCTTCATCTCTTACCTCGTTAATTTACGCAGGAATAACCCACATCCCACATACACTCACCTGTACCAATCTGATCTACACTTGAATAGTAAGGCATAGGAAGTGTACCTGTATACTCGACGCTACCTGCCAAAGCATTAGCAATAGCTGTACCACCTGTCGTACCTGGAAGATAACACATAATGATTGAATCCCATTCATTCATATAATCCGAGATAATTACATTACGTCCAGCGACGATCAAAGCGATAGTTGGAACTTCAGCATTAGCTGCCATATTAATCTGATTCTCACCACCAAGACCACACATACCACTAAGTGACAAGTCCGCTGTATCACCTGTCCACTCAGCATAAGGATACTCACCTACACAAAGGACAATATAATCAACAGCATCAATCTCAGATTCATCAGTAACGATTGTCCAGTTATGAGCCTGAGCCTGGTCTCTTAATCCCTGAAGGATAGTTACACCATTAGGCTCCCATCTGTCGTAAGGACCATTATCTGTGCCACCCGTCCATGTATAAGTCCATCCTCCACAAAGAACACCTGTGTCATCAGCAGCAGGTCCCATAACAAGGATTCTGGAGTTGTCAGGAATTGTAAGACCCGCATCGTCCTTAAGTGGAACTAAGGACTCTTCTGCTAATCTTAAAGCCAAATCATAAGACTGCTGTCCACCATACTCATCAATAGTTGGCAAATCCTCACCATAAGGATTATCAAATAGACCTGCATTCATCTTAACTCTTATGATTCTTGTTACAGCATCATCGATTCTTTCTTCTGCGATAGAACCATCTTCTACAGCCTCGATAATATACTGATAGCAATCATCATAATTATCTGGCTCCATGAGCATATCGATACCTGCATTAATAGCAAGAATTACATTAGCACGTAAATCTTCGCCACTACAGTTGTGGATGGAATTCCAATCGGATACGATAAAGCCTTCAAAGCCCATCTCATTTTTTAAGTACCAGATATATTCACCATTCTCATGCATCTTAATACCATTAAGAGCTGAGTGAGAAATCATAATTGTCTGAACACCAGCATCAATTAATGCCTGATATGTTGCAAGTTCTGCTTCAATCTGCTGCGGAGTCATCAAAGAATCACCGCGGTCAATAAGTCTTGGTGTGTTATCTGAAAACTCACCTGTACCATATGCTGTATATCCATCACCAAAGAAGTGCTTGGCGCACGCGATAATTCCGTTATCAATTAAGCCAGAAGCAAATGCTACACCTAATTCACGAACAACCTCCGGATCAGATGAATAAGACTCATATGTTCTTCCCCATCTTGGATCCTGTGCACAGGCAACACATGGAGCAAAGTTCCAAAGCATACCTGTATAAAGCAAATCATTAGCAACCAGGCATCCCATCTCATAAGCACCCTCTACGTCACGTGTAGCACCGATACTAATATTCTGAGGAAAGATAACTGTATTAGAAGCATAATTTACGCCATGAACTGAATCCTGACCATATAAGAAAGGGATAGCGGAACCAGAATTCAACGCCGCTGTCTGATAACCATTTACTATACGAGTCCACGCATTACGACCAAGGCGATTTTCAGCCTGAGATAAAACAGAACCATAGCCATAAAGTTCCATCTCACCCGTTGTTAAGGAGTAAATCGCTCCCTGTACCATCTGAGCTGCCTTTTGCTCGAGTGTTAATGTGGCAACTATCTCTTCTGGGGTCATACCAGCATACTGTTCGAGATTAACTGTATTGTCTATCTCTTCTGCGGCTTCAGTTGCTTCTATTTCTTCAGAAGTCTCCTCAGTAACAACATCAACAACAGACTCTGATACTTCAGTATCGCTAACAGGAATCGCGCAGCCACTCATCAAAAAGGCAGTTGCCATAAGTAGTGCAAGGCATTTTTTAAACTTCATAATCTATCCTCCATTTGCTAACACTAATTATACAGGCAAATAAGTTAAGACTTAAGTGTCATCTCATAAAGGCACTCTCTTCGTTCTTCAGGAGACTGCTTATTATATCTACCACCGTACTCATCAACCTTAACCATTCCAAGCTTTTCCATAACTGAACTTGAAGCTATATTTTCAGAATCACAGTGTGCTATGAACTTCGTTATTCCAAGTTTCTCATTAGCGCGATTAACAAGAGCCTTAGCAGCTTCAGAGCAAATCCCTTGCCTCCAATATTTTTTATTAACAGTCCATCCTAATTCAGCTACAGTTGGATTATCCTTTTCTGGATATAGGCTTATCGCTCCCACATGAATTCCATCCATCAGGATTACATATTCATAAAAGCTCTGTGTCTCTTTATTCCACTCATCCTGAGCATAATTAATAAAGCCTATTGTATCTTCAACTGACTCGTTAGGAAGATTAAGCATATACTTAGTATTCTCTTTGTCAGCTGCATATTCATGCGTTGATTCCAAATACTTCATCTCCATAGGAGCGATTGTAAGTCTGTTAGTTTTAATAATTCTCATATTCTTTTCTCCATCAAACTTTTATTAATTATCTTCAAGCCAAGCTAAGAGCCTGTCTACAGCAGGATTGTTATTTTTATCTGACCACGCTATCTCAAAGCTTAATGTCTCTGCTGTACCATCATCTTTTTCAATAGGCAGTATTCTTAAATCAGGATTTTTATGATGATGTCTAACAATATACTCCGGCATCAAGGCAATTCCCATACCAAGAGATATCATTAATAGAATTGTCTCGGGCTCTCTCTCAAAGGCTACAACATCAGGAACAAATCCGCCTCTCTCGTATAATAGAATTGATTCCTCCATCTCATCCTTAGCTCTGGCAGAAGGCTGCATAAGGATAAACTTCTCGTTAATCAAATCAGAATAATTAAGCTTGGTTTTATTACTCAGGTGGTGGCCAGCATCAAGCACTGCCATAAGAGGGTAACTTCTAATATATTTATGCTCTACATTCCTTGCCTGATCCTTCGAAAGGGCTAGTGTAAAAGCCACATCACACTCCCCCTTCTTAAGAGCTTCAACCAAGCCACTTAATGTATCTCTGTAGATATCCATCCTGATATTCGGATATGCATTATGGAAGTTTCTTAAAATATCAGGGCAGTCACTGGCACCAAAGCCACTTAAAAAGCCAACATTAATTGATCCTTCAGTTCCAGCCGTAGCGATTCTAGCCATTCTTATAGCTTCATCAGATCGCTCTAAGATTGCTCTTGCTTCCTTAAGATAAACCTTACCCGCCGTCGTTAATTCAACATGATGCTTGTCTCTTATAAAAAGTGGCACGCCAATCGATTTCTCGAGCGCCTTAATCTGCTGCGTCATGGCAGTCTGAGAGATAAAGCACTGATTAGCTGCCTTGGTAAAGTTTAAATTCTCCGCAGCTGCTACAAAATATTCAAGTTGGTTAAGATTCATATAAAGCCTCTTGTTATAAGTTTTACTTATTACAGTATCAAATTATATCATTTTACGGTCATAAAACTAAACAATATAATAATCAAAGCTGATTATTAAGCATAAAAAATTATTTTAAGGAGACCTTTATGGACGACAGCAAGATTCCTTACAAGATTTATCTAGAAGAAAACGAATTGCCAACATCTTGGTATAACATGAGAGCTGATATGAAGAACAAGCCAGCTCCTCTTCTTAATCCAGGTACATTACAGCCACTTAAGGCTGAAGAGTTAGCACCTATCTTCTGCGAAGAGTTAGTTAAGCAGGAATTAGATGATACAACACCATATATCGAGATCCCTGAGGAAATCAGAAAGTTCTACAAGATGTATAGACCATCTCCTGTAGTACGTGCTAGATTCTTGGAAAAGGCTCTCGGTACACCAGCTAAGATTTACTACAAATTCGAAGGTAATAACACAAGTGGAAGCCACAAATTAAATTCCGCTATTGCACAGGCTTATTATGCTAAGAAGCAGGGCCTTAAGGGTGTTACAACTGAGACTGGTGCTGGTCAGTGGGGTACAGCCCTTTCGATGGCTTGTTCCTTCTTCGACTTAGACTGTAAGGTATACATGGTTAAGGTATCTTATGAGCAGAAGCCTTTCAGACGTGAAGTTATGAGAACTTACGGTGCTTCCGTTACACCTTCCCCATCCATGGAGACAGAAGTTGGTAAGAAGATTTTACAGGCTCATCCTGGTACAACAGGATCTCTCGGATGCGCTATCTCCGAGGCAGTTGAAGTAGCTACAAAGAACGAAGGATATAGATATGTTCTTGGAAGCGTACTTAATCAGGTACTTCTCCATCAGTCTGTTATCGGTCTCGAGGCTAAGGCTGCTCTTGATAAGTATGGTATTAAGCCTGACATCATCATCGGTTGTGCTGGTGGTGGATCTAACCTCGGTGGTCTTATCGCTCCATTTATGGGTGAGAAGCTCCGTGGCGAGAATGACTACAGAATTATCGCTGTTGAGCCAGCTTCCTGTCCAAGCTTTACACGTGGTAAGTTCGCATATGATTTCTGCGATACTGGTATGATTTGTCCACTTGCTAAGATGTACACATTAGGTAGTGGATTTATCCCATCTGCTAACCACGCTGGTGGTCTTAGATTCCACGGTATGAGTTCTTCATTGTCTCAGCTTTATCACGACGGATATATGGAAGCAAGATCAGTTGAGCAGACATCTGTATTTGAGGCAGCTGAGTTCTTTGCAAGAACTGAGGGTACACTCCCAGCGCCAGAGAGTTCACACGCTATCAGAGCTGCTATTGATGAGGCTCTTAAGTGTAAGGAAACTGGTGAGGAGAAGACAATCCTCTTCGGTCTTACAGGTACAGGTTACTTCGACCTCGTAGCTTATGAGAAGTTCCACGATGGTGAGATGTCAGACTACATCCCTACAGACGCTGACCTCCAGGTTGGTTTTGATGGAATTCCTAAGTTCCCTGGCAACATGGACTAATCTATAGTTACAATTAATTCTAAAACAATGGCTGCCTCGATTAGGAATCACTTCCTTGCTCGAGGCAGCTTTTATAGGTTATGAACTCGGTTTTATAAGTAGTTATCGATAATTTTTACACTTGAACTTACAAATTGACTAAATTGTAAGCGTAAGTGTTAGAAATCCACTATTTTCTTACACTTGAACTTACAAATCGTCTATTTTGTAATACTAAGTGTAAAAAATGACAGCAACAAATTCATTTAATATCTTTCACCAACAAAACTTAAATTTAAATCACAAACTAAATGGCTGCCTCGATTGAGACAGCCATTAAATTAATCAAAAAACTAATAAACCTTACAGTTCACACTCGTAAGCCATCCAGTCGTTCTTTTCTCTCTTATCAACAATCTTAAAGCCTGCAGCTGCTAGAGCAGCTTCAACCTTATCCTTCTTTGTGTTGATAATACCAGAGCAGATAAACTTACCACCTGGAGCTAATTTGCTTGGAACATCTCCTGCGATAGCTGCGATAACATCAGCAATAATATTTGCTACGATGATGTCATATCCGCCTTCTTCAACATTCTTAAGCTCACCAGTAAAGCAGTTAACATCAGGACAGTCATTAATCTTACAGTTCTCAATCGCAACATCAACTGCAAGCTGATCGATATCTACTGCATCAACCTGACCTGCGCCAAGCTTCTTACAGATGATAGCAAGAATTCCAGAACCAGTTCCCAAATCAAGAATCTTCTGATTAGAAGTAACTGTCTTATCCAAAAGCTCAGCTACAGTAGAAGTTGTCTCATGTGTTCCTGTACCAAATGCTGAACCTGGATCTAAGGACACGATAATCTCGCCTTCTGAAGCTTCATACTTCTCCCAAGAAGGGCAGATAACGATTCGGTCAGAGATTTTAAAAGCTTTATAATCTTTTTTCCACTCATTCTCCCAGTCCTGATCCTTAACATACTTCCAAGAATCAAAACCCTTACCGATTGGCAAAAACTCAGCAATCTTATTAAGCTGCTCCTTGATAATCTCTAAAGCTTCTTCAAGACTTACACACTTGTTAGAGATATTTCCATAAGTTTGTGTTGTATCAAACTCATTTACATACTCTACAGCCTTAGGTCCCAATCTGATCTGACCATCAAGTTCAGCAAAATAACCCTTAACAGTTACATCTTCGCCTAATGAATTAACAAATCCGCCGTCAGCATAAGAAAGAGAATCTGGAGCATCAATGATACGCTTAATCTCCCATGGATCTGTTACAGCGATACCATCTGCACCAATCTGTGCGAGCATCTCAGAAATGGCATCAGATGCTTCTTCTGTAGTGATAATTGTAAATTCAGCCCATCTCATTACTTAAAAATACCCTTAACCTTCTCAAAGAATGAATTCTTCTTCGCGTAATTCTTTTCTGTCAAAGATGAATCAAAAGCTCTAAGAAGTCTCTTCTGTTCTTCTGACAATCTTGTTGGAACTTCAATAACAAACTTAACTGTGTGGTCACCTCTGTAAGATGGTGAATTCTTATCAGTAATACCCTTGTTTTTGAAGGTATGTGTATCGCCAGGCTGAGTTCCTTCCTTAACCTGGTAGGACACAGGACCATCGATAGTTGGAACTTCAATAGATGCACCAATTGTAGCCTGAGCCATTGTAAGAGGTACCTCGCAGAATGTATCTCTTCCCTTACGAACAAATACATCGTGAGACTTAACCTTAAACTCGATGTAGAGATCTCCGTTACTGCCTCCATTTCTGCCTGGCTCACCCTCGCCATAGATAGGGAGCATATCACCAGTATCAACACCAGCAGGAATCTTTACGTGAACCTTACGTTCAGCAAGCTTTCTGCCCTTACCAGAACACATAGTACAAGGAGTTCTGATTACTGTTCCTCTACCAGAACATGCAGGACAATCCTTGGTAACCATAGTCATACCAAACAAAGTCTGCTGCTGTGTCTGAACGCGGCCTGCACCACGACAGGATGGGCAAGTCTCAGGAGCTGTACCTGGCTGCGCACCAGAGCCCTTACAGGAAGGACAGAGGTCTTCACGCTTGAAGGTAATATCCTTCTCACAGCCAAATGCTGCTTCCATAAAATCGAGAGACATACCGTACTTAAGGTTAGCTCCCTTGGATGGTCCATTACGTCTTCTTGAAGAACCTCCGCCAAAGCCTCCGAAGCCACCTCCGAAGAAGGAATTGAAGATATCCATAGGATCAATCTCAGAGTATCCGCCGTAGCCCCCGCCGAATCCACCGGAACCATCTACTGCACCCTTACCAAATTGATCGTACTTTCTTCTCTTATCAGCGTCAGAAAGAATTGAATAAGCTTCGTTTACTTCCTTAAACTTCTGCTCAGCGTCGGTATCACCCGGGTTTAAATCCGGGTGATATTTCTTAGCTAATTTTCTATAGGCCTTCTTGAGCTCGTCATCTGACGCGCCCTTTTCAACGCCTAATATCTCATAATAATCGCGAGAATCTGCCATTAGAAGTCTCCGCCAGCACTCTTAAATCCGTCGCCATCTGGAGCTGCACCAGCATCACCAGCACCTGCATTACCATAACCTGCAAAATCCTCTGGATTAGGCTGACCCTGACCGCCTGCCTGCTGATAGAGCTTCTCAGAAACCTTATAGAAAGCCTGAGTTGTATTCTCTGTCTCAGTCTTCATAGCCTCTGTATCGTCCTTAGCAATAGCATCCTTGAGCTTTGTGAGAGCATCCTTAACAGGAGCCTTATCTTCCTCAGGAACCTTATCGCCTACTTCCTCCAAGGCCTTCTCAATCTGATATACAGTAGACTCAGCCTTGTTCTTTGTATCAACCTTATCCTTACGCTCCTTATCCTCTGCAGCGTGGAGCTCAGCTTCCTTGATAGCCTTCTGGATATCCTCTTCACTCATGTTAGAGGAAGCTGTAATTGTGATATGCTGCTCAGAGCCTGTACCCTTATCCTTAGCAGATACGTTAACGATACCATTTGCATCGATATCGAAAGTAACCTCAATCTGTGGTACGCCACGTGGAGCTGGTGCGATTCCGTCGAGGTTGAACTCACCCAAGGACTTATTGTATGCAGCAATCTCACGCTCACCCTGGAGAACATGTACTGTAACAGCTGTCTGGTTGTTAGCAGCTGTAGAGAATACCATGGACTTCTTTGCAGGGATTGTTGTATTTCTCTCGATCATCTTTGTAAAGATTCCGCCCTCTGTCTCAATACCAAGAGAGAGTGGAGTTACATCGAGGAGAACCAAGCCCTTAACGTCACCTGTAAGAACAGCAGCCTGGATAGCAGCACCCATTGCTACGCACTCATCAGGGTTAATGCCCTTGAATGGCTCCTTACCAAAATAGCTCTTAACTGCTTCCTGAACTGCTGGGATTCTTGTAGAACCACCAACGAGGAGAATCTTGTTAATGTCATTTGTAGAAAGCTTAGCATCAGACAAAGCACGCTTTACAGGATCCATTGTCTTCTGAACAAGATCTGCTGTAAGCTCATCGAACTTAGCTCTTGTGAGAGTAATATCCATGTGCTTAGGACCTGTAGCATCGGCTGTTATATAAGCGAGGTTAATGTTAGAAGTTGTAACGCCAGAGAGCTCAATCTTAGACTTCTCAGCTGCTTCTCTTAATCTCTGCATAGCCATACGATCATTTCTTAGATCAACGCCGTCAGAATTCTTGAAGGACTCTACCAAGAAATCAACAATTTTGTTATCGAAGTCGTCACCACCTAAGCGGTTGTTACCAGCTGTAGCCAATACCTCAAATACACCATCAGAGATGTCGAGGATAGATACGTCGAATGTACCACCACCTAAGTCGAATACCAAGATCTTCTGGTCATCTTCCTTATCAAGACCATAAGCAAGAGCAGCTGCTGTAGGCTCGTTTACAATACGCATAACCTCGAGACCTGCAATCTTACCAGCATCCTTAGTAGCCTGACGCTGAGAGTCTGTGAAGTAAGCTGGAACAGTGATAACTGCCTGAGTTACAGGCTGGCCCAAATAAGCCTCAGCATCACTCTTAAGCTTTGTAAGAATCATTGCAGAAATCTCCTGTGGAGTGTACTGCTTGTTATCGATAGAAACCTTATAGTCAGAACCCATCTCACGCTTAATAGACATGATTGTCTTATCTGGGTTTGTTACTGCCTGTCTCTTAGCTACCTGACCAATAAGTCTCTCGCCATCCTTTGTGAAAGCTACAACAGAAGGAGTTGTTCTATTACCTTCTGGATTAGGAATTACAACTGTCTCAGAACCTTCCATTACGGAAACACAAGAGTTTGTTGTTCCCAAGTCAATACCAATTACCTTTGCCATTTTATTTTCCTCCAAAATATTTATTACTTCTTGCTCTCGAGAATCTTATCTACGATACCGTACTCGAGTGCCTCCTGAGCTGTCATCCAGTGGTCTCTGTCTGTATCCTTCTCAAGTGTCTCCAAGTCCTTACCGCAGTTATCTGCGAGAATCTTGTTAAGCTTTGTTCTTGTTGCCTTGATGTGATCTGCTGCAATCAGGATTTCTGTTGCCTGACCCTGAGCGCCGCCCAAAGGCTGGTGAATCATTACCTCAGCGTTAGGGAGAATACATCTCTTACCCTTTGTACCTGCAGAGAGAAGTACAGAACCCATAGAAGCAGCCATACCCATGCAGATTGTCTGAACGTCAGGCTTGATGAGCTTCATTGTGTCGTAGATCATCATACCGTCTGTAACAGAACCTCCAGGGCTGTTGATGTAGAACTGAATGTCCTTATCAGGGTCTTCTGCCTCAAGGAACAAAAGCTGAGCTGTGATAAGGCTTGCTGTAACTGAGTTAACTTCCTCAGACAAAATTACGATTCTCTCCTTCAAAAGTCTGGAGTAAATATCGTAAGCTCTCTCTCCTCTTGAAGAAGACTCGATAACTGTAGGTACTAATGAACTGTAAAAATTATCCATCGTTTTATCTCCTTAAATATTAATTTGCTACCTGTACAACTGCGTGTCTTACGACTACATCCTTGCAGATATAACCCTTCTGGAATACTGCTGCAATCTGGTTCTCACCCAATGAGTCATCATCGACATGCATTACTGCTTCGTGAAGATTTGGATCAAATGCAGATCCTCTCACACACTCGATTTCCTTAACATTAATCTTGTTAAGTACATCTTCTGCCTGCTTCTTAATGAGCTCTAAGCCCTGAAGCATCTTGTCCTCGGAATCCTCAACCTTACCGTCCTCTGAAGCTGCCTTCTTAGCCGCATCCAAAGCTCTGTCGATATTATCAAGTACAGAGAGCCACTGCTTTGTTACATCAGCTACAGCACTTTGATAGAGGTCTTCCTTCTCCTTCTGTGTTCTCTTACGGAAGTTCTCATACTCTGCAAAGAGATACATATATCTCTCCTCGAGTTCCTTAACCTTAGATGCTTCATCATCTACTGCCTGCTCTTCTGCTTCCTCAGAATCAGTCTCTTCCAAGATCTCGTCTATAACCTCGTCCAAGTTCTCATCTTCTGGGAACTCGAGAACATTCTCATCGTCTTTACTCAACTTATCCATCCTCCTAAGTTATTCGTTAATTTTCTTTAATTCCTGATTGAGTTTACTTCTTACAAAATCAATCTGTGAGATTACCTTTGAATAGTCCATTCGCTTAGGTCCAATTACTCCAATGTTGCCAGAGATAGTATCTCCGAACTTATAGGTTGTAGTAATAAAACTACAGTCTTCCAAGCCCTCAAGAGTAATCTCCTGACCGATTCTAATCATGTAAGAATCGCTGTCATTATCTCTTCCAATCTCATTAACATAACCTGCAACAACACCATCGTGAGAAAGAGTGCCAAGAAGATCTCTGGCTCTTGTAAGTTCCTGGAAATCCGGAAGGCTTAACATCTTATGCTCACCTTCAAGATATACATCGAGCTGATCTGCCTGCTTAATTGCTGTATAGGTCTCGTAAATGACCTGATTAAGAAGAGACTCTGGAATATCTGTGTCCTTAACGGATGTTGCCAAAGTAATAAGTGAAATCTCTTCAAGAGGTTTACCATTCAAAGTCTTCTCTACACTATTTGCAATCTGCATAAGCTGCTCTGGTGTAATGAAGTTAGGAATGCGAACTACCTTATCCTTAACAACGCCAGCTGACAAAACCATAACAAGCAATGCCTTACCAGGTTCAATCATTAAGATTTTAAGCTGCTTTAATGAACTGTCAGCAAGTCTAGGTGTCATTACCAGGGAAACAAGCCCTGTAGTCTCTGACAAAGTCATGGAAGCGTTTT
Organism: Saccharofermentans sp.; assembly: GCA_045600625.1. Classification (GTDB taxonomy): domain Bacteria; phylum Bacillota; class Clostridia; order Saccharofermentanales; family Saccharofermentanaceae; genus Saccharofermentans. The sequence continues at coordinate 121,795 of JAZRYF010000023.1, read as the reverse complement.
TAAGGAGACTTCTGAAGTTATCCACACTATCGGAAATACGGCTCTCAATCTCATTTTTCTCCTCTAAGGTTAAGGTATCAACCTTCATAAGAGAGTTAACATACTCTCTATAGCCCTTATCGGATGGGATGCGACCAGCAGATGTATGAGGCTTCTCGATATAACCCATTCTCTCCAGGTCAGCCATATCATTACGAAGCGTTGCCGAGCTTACAGAAAACTTATGGCGCTCAATTAAAGCCTTAGATCCAACTGGCTCATTTGTAGATACATAATCATCTACGATTGCCTGAAGAACCTGCATTTTTCTGTCTGTTCCTGGCATTAGTCTAACGCTCCTTCCGATGTATTAGCACTCTATCTCCTCGAGTGCCAAATACATAATACCCCCAATGTCAAAAATAGTCAAACAATGATTTGGGGCAAATTCTAGGTAGCGCCTATATATTATAATTAAAGGAAATCCATAAACACCTGATTAGCAAGGTCTAAGCCCTTTGACGTTAATTTGATATTCTTCTCATTCTCAATTAGCAGACCCTTAGATATATTGCTAACGATTTCTTTGTCAAAAACATCATAAACTGACTTTCCGTAACGTCTTTTAAATTCGTCTGTATCAATACCTTTAGAAGTTCTAAGTGACAGCATCGCATACTCATGCATCTTGTCTTCTTCATTTAAGGTTTCTTCGATAATTATATTAAGAGGATTATCAATATACGCACATACATCATCTTCGTGTGCAAATCTCTGAGAATTAAGGTACCCATGTGAACCGCTACCGAACGCATAGTATTCATTAGCGCTCCAGTAAGCATTATTATGATTGCTCTCATACCCTGGAATAGCGCAGTTAGAAATCTCATAAGCTTCTATTCCGTATGAACTTAAAAACTTACGAAGCCCATGATACATCTCGCGCTCTTGGTCTTCGTCAACATACTCGGAAAGCCTATCGCCATACTTATCATAAAAAGGAGTTCCCTCCTCAATCGACAAAGAGTACATACTAATATGCTTCACTCCATTATCGATTAATACCTTAGCGTCTTCATACAAGTCCTCTACCGACTGCCCTGGAACACCAATTATTAAATCACCCGAAATATTAGTGAATCCCGCTTCACGAGCTATAGCAATTGCCTTCAAAGCTTCTTCCCTGTTATGAAGTCTTCCAAGCACCTTAAGAGTGTCATTATGTAAAGACTGTATGCCTATGGATATTCTGTTAAATCCAGCTTCCCTATAAGCTTTTGCCTTATTAAGGTTAAGTGAGTTAGGGTTAGCCTCTATCGTATACTCGCCTTCTTCCGATAACGAAAACTTCTCCTTTATAGCACGCAGGGCATCGCACACGAGTTTGTCTGCAACATAAGATGGCGTACCGCCTCCGAAGTAAACAGTTTTAATCTCGTCTTTAAGCGTGGCTGACGGCACCTCTTCGCAAGCATTAATCTCGCGTATAAGCGCCTCGAAATATTCAGTTGCCAAATCCACCTTCGTTATAGAGTAGAAGCTACAGTAGGGGCATTTGCAGGCGCAGAAAGGTACATGTACATAGATATGCATTAAAACGACCTCGTATGAGTGCTTCTGCCAGGTCCTCGCATAGGAGATTGGGACTTAAAAGCTGCTTCAAGAGAATTCTTATAGTTAATAAAACTTGGCGAAGTATTAATGGATGCATCCATATACAGCGAGATGCTGTCGGCCCATGTCGCCTTATAGTGACCAATAGCCGGATAGCCAATATCTATGATGCTCTTATAGTTCTTGGGAAATGTTACCTTACAAAGCACTTCCCATGTGCCACATACAGAGTCAGGCACATATTCTGTTAATGCATTCATGTCGCTCTCGGGATACGCCTGCAAAATAGCCTTAGGATCAGCTAAAATCCAGGCCTCTATTTCTTCAGTTGATATACCAATTACGGTTTTAATGTTAGGGCAGTACATGCGGCATACAGTATAAAGCTCACGCCTGAGTTCTACCGGATCTTTGTCATCAGAATCCATAACGACAACAAGTATTGTGTCAGTCCCAGCATAGGCTTTGTTATATGCACGACACTTGGCAGGGAGCAAGTCGAGAAGAGCTCCTGCAAACTTAGGTGGCTCCTGATTCCAGTCCTTAGGAAGACTGCCACAGCCCCTGTGAGGACGTACGCTTATATCCGCACTAACGCCTGCAGATTTTGCAATCTGCTTTGTTAGGCGCTCAACTACAACTGAGCCAGACTTGTCTTCTGTCAAAATCTCTATATGCATATTAATCTTCGTCTAAGTGACCGCCATACCAGATAGCACCCATACCTACGCCTTCATTAAATAGCTCGGTAACTACAGGGTTACTTCCAGCACATTTGATGTTAATCTCATCTGTCTCAAAGTCTCTTCCGAATACCCAGATTTCCTTCGGAGGCATAGACTCGACAATGTATGGATTATGAGTAGAAAAAATAATCTGTGAATATCGATGATCTAGAGTAAACTGACGCATCTCTACAGCCAGGACATCTACCATATCATGATACAAATCCTTATCAGGAGTCTCGATAAAAATAGTCGACTTTGGTTCCTTGTCGCGAAGCATAAGAAGATATTTAAAAAGCTTCTCTGGACTTCCCTCCAGGCTCTCAGGCATAGTGCTTTTAATCTTCATTACAGGAATCTTAGACTTAATCTCGTCTACAATTTGATCATACTCATTGTTATCTAATGACTTTAAGTAAGTTAATACGTTACCAAGATTAGAACCTGCTGAATTTAAGTGCTTATGTCCTCCTGGTGCATTACCAAGAGCGTAATATTCAGGGGTGTCATATGTAGAGAACTGGCAGAAGAACCATTTATCAATCTCATCATATAAAAGATTAAGTTCATTAGGCTTCTCATTCTTAAGTCTTCCGAGAACACTTAAAGCAGTAATTCTCTCATCATTAACAAGACGCTTCTGAGGATGGTTATGAAGAATAACTTCAGTAGTAATTTTCTCTTCAGTTCTTCTTGATACCAGAACTGTCTCGTCCTGAACAAATGGACTACCAAACTTAGAAGCTCCTACAGTTAATTTATACTCAAGATATAAAGAGCCAGATCCAGCATCCTTAAGCTTAAAAAACAAAGTAAAAACTGCGGGCTTTTCCTTGTTGATAATAAGGTTCATAAAGCCTGGGCGATCATCTTCAGTTGATGCCTTGGCAACATCATCTAAGATACACCTCTTGATAAATGACATACTCTTAATAAAAGAGGATTTACCCGTATTATTACGACCAATAATCGCATTGAGATTACGTAGTCTTATGCCTCGCTCTTTACTTCCGACAAAGCCTATAGACTCCTCAAGAAGAAGCCCAACCTGATGATCGCTAAAACAATCGAAATTCTGAATCCTTACACCAAGTAACATGGATTATGCCTCCAGAAAATGTACTAAATATATTTTACACCTAAACGCCCCGGATTTTAGGCTTCAATCCGGGGCGATTACGCGGTGTTTTGTGAGTCAAATGTCTTTAACTCTTACATCGAATCAATTGTTGTATCAATTTCAGCGAGGTTTGTCTGAATCTTAGCGATAGACTCAGAAAGTGTATTGTTAGCATCAGAGAGAAGCTGCTTTACATAGATGTGAGCACTCTTACGAAGCTCATCAGCCTGATTCTCAGCTGCAGCAAGAATATTGTCAGCCTCATCTCTAGCGCCTCTTGTAATCTCATGGTCGTTAACCTTGGAAGCATACATACGATTTGCATCGTCGATAATCTTCTTACTCTTCTCACGAGCTGTAGTAATGATTTCCTGTGCACGAACTACGATATCATTGCTCTGTGCAATTGACTGTGGGAGATGAGCCTTAAGATCTTCAAGAGAAGCAATCATCTCATTTCTGTCTACAGCGCAGTTAGAAGAAAATGGCACGCCGCTGGCAGATCTTAAAATCTCAATCATATCGTTAATGTTACTGATAAGATCGTATCTCTCGACTCTTCTTTGCTGATTCTGTGGGTAATTACTGTTGTCCATTATAAGGGCCTGCCTTTCATTAATCTCTCTTCGACTATGCTTAGTATTTCAGCTGGAACCATACCGGAGATATCTCCACCATAGTGAGCTACTTCCTTGACAATGCTTGAACTGATAAGGCTCAAGTCGCTTCGGCACAGAAGCAGTGTAACGTCATAGTCAGGGCAAAGAAGCTTATTAGCAAGTGCCATCTCTGCCTCGTATCTATAATCTGACTCAGATCTGATACCACGTACTACAGCATTACAGCCAAGTTCTTTGAATAAATCTACCAGGAGGCCGTCGCTTCCAACTACTTCAACATTATCCAAATCCTGTAAAGCAAGTTCGCACATTTTAACGCGCTCTTCGAGGTCAAAGGCATATGTCTTCTTCCTGTTATTCATTACGACAACATAAAGCTTGTCGCAAATTTTCGCGGCACGTCTGGCAATATTCAAGTGACCCCTAGTAAATGGATCAAAGCTTCCAGGAAATAGAAGCGAAGTCAAGAATAAACTCCTCCATAATCAACTTATTTCGAGAAAAATGATAATACCGCCAAACCGTAGTTACAAGAACGATTGAATTTCAAATTCATTACATCTGTTACAAATGGCAGGTCAGATGAATGTTCGACAATTAATATGCCATCTTCATTAAGCACATTGGAATTTGCGATTATATCGCAGACAACAGAGGCGGACTTTTCCGCCATCCTGTATGGAGGATCCATAAAAATAATATCGAAGGTCTTCCCTTCTTCTACGAGCTTATTTAATACCTGCTCATAGCCTCCTCTTATAAGAGTAATCTCATCGCTGTTTTCTCTTTTGATTTTCTTTAAATTAGTCTTAATAACACCACAGGCTGGACCTGCTTTTTCTACAAGAATTACAGAATTTGCTCCGCGACTTAAAGCCTCGATTCCAACCTGCCCCGTACCTGCAAAAAGCTCCAGGAAATCAGAGTCTGGAACGCGTGACTGAATAATAGAAAACAAAGCTTCCTTAACCTTATCTCCTGTAGGTCTTGTATTATCCCCCTTAGGAGCATCTAACTGAATTCCTCTGAAATCTCCTGCTACTACTCTTGGCATATTAAAGCTTTCCCATCTTCTCCTCAAATCTTAATTTGAAGAGCATCTCAATATTTTTCATAAGTCTGTGAGCAGTATCTCCACCTGCTGATAACACATTATTTACTTCATCACATGCAATTTTTGCAAGCGGTGCATCAGTAAAAAGATTTGCTGCTTTTAAAGTAGGTATACCATGCTGTCTTGTTCCGAAGAAATCGCCAGGGCCTCGAAGTTCCAAGTCTTTACCAGCCAAGTCAAATCCATCTGAACACTCACACATCAGCTTCATTCTCTCTAATGCATTTTCAGTTTTTGCATCAGAACAAAGTACACAGTAACTCTGCTTATCTCCTCTTCCAATACGTCCGCGAAGCTGATGCAAAGTAGACAGGCCAAAGCGCTCAGCATTCATGATAATCATCATTGTAGCATTAGGATTATTAACACCGACTTCAATTACAGTTGTTGATATTAAAACCTTAACTTCTCCGCTTAAGAAGCGCTCCATGACATCCAGTTTTTGTGTCTCCTTCATGGAGCCATATAAAACTTCAGTCGCATATTCGTTAGAGATTCCACGGTCATCTAGACGCTTTTTCATCTCCTTAACGCTAACCATTTCAGTTGACGATAAGCCTTCTTCTCCATACCCCTCGAAAAGCATCTCATCGCTATCTAGGCCTTCAGAATCATCATCAATTCTTGGACATACAATATATGCCTGCTCTCCTCTTCGAAGTTTTGCAATAAGCACATTATAGATATCATCACCTTCAGTAAAAGGAAGAAAATGAGTCTTAATTTCTTTACGTCCTGCAGGCTTTTCTCTGATTACAGATGTAGCCATATCACCATAGATAACCATGGCGAGCGTCCTTGGAATAGGAGTTGCAGTCATAACAAGATTATGAACACTGTTTATTCCATCGCTGCCATCTCTCGAGATGAGTAATTTTTCTCTTTGCTTAACACCAAATCTGTGCTGCTCATCTGCTATTACCAGACCCAAGTCATTAAACTTTACATCATCAGATAAAACTGCGTGAGTTCCGATAATTACAGAGGCTTCGTTTGTTAACAGATTCTCCTTTATTTCGCGCTTCAAAGATGCCTTTGTTTTTCCAAGGAGCAAAGCCACATTAATACCACTTCCCTTGAGAAGCTCCATGGCACTGTCGTAATGCTGCTTGGCAAGAACAGATGTAGGTGCCAAAAGAACTGCCTGCTTACCCATTATCGCTGCCATAGCCATAGACAGGACTGCTACCGCCGTCTTACCAGAACCAACGTCACCCTGAACAAGACGGTTCATTGGTGTTGATTTCATTAAATCATGCTGGATATCTGCTAATGCCTTCTTCTGATCGCCAGTAAGCTTAAAGCCAAGATTAGATGTAACCGTCTTCCACCTCGAAGCAGCATCCTCAGGAAGACCACCCTGCGCAGGAATGACTATAGGCGCTACTTCGTCGCTATTTCTGCCCTGCATAAAATGCTTCATTCCAATACCAAGAAGTATCAACTCCTCAAAAGCAATTCTTCGTCTTCCAAGCTGCGCCTGCTCTATACTTTCCGGGAAATGCACAAACTGATATGCTTCTTTACTGCTGCACAAATTTTCCTTCTTTGCCAGTTCATCTGGGATAATATTAGGAAGCATATCGCCCACGAGCTTTAAGGCTGTTCCTATCCACTTGGAGAGCATATTAGAAGTAATCCCTGCCGTTAATGAATAAACAGGTCTTACCATTCTTACTTCATCTGATGTCAGAGCCTTCTCACAAAATGGGTTTACAATCTGAGGGTGCATGCCATAGTAACTGACAACACCATGAACGAAGACTTTATCTCCAGCCTGATACTTATTAACTATGTATGGTGAATTAAAAAATGACAGTTCAATTCTCCCTGTTCCATCACTTACATAAAAGGCTACTGGAGACTGCCTTTTAAAGCCCTTCTGAACCGGATTTGAGGTAACTGTTCCCATAAATGAGATTGGCATCCCATCTTCACATGAATCAATCGAAGTTACGTTAGACCAGTCGTTATATCTTCTTGGCAAAAGTGAGATTAAATCATAGACAGTCGTAACTTCTAATTTAAGAAGCTTTTTTGCTGCCTCAGGTCCAATTCCATACAAATCTGTGACAGGACTACTTAATGTTATTTTCCCACTCATGAATTTACCCTCTTTTTGCAAAACTCATTAAGCGGACACTTCTCACAAACTGGATTTTTTGCTGTACAAAAACTTCTGCCAAGATCAACTGCTCTGTGGCCTAAGTTAATCCATGTTTCTTCTGGAAAATACTTACAAAGATCTCTCTCGACCTTCACCGGGTCAGTCTCATCAGTTATTCCTATTCTGAACATTACTCTTTTGCAGTGAGTATCAACAACAACAGCAGGAGTACCGTAAATCTCACCTACAATTAGGTTAGCAATCTTACGTCCTACCCCTGGGCACTCCATTAATAAATCGACATCATTAGGAACGCTATTGCCCCACTTGGTACAATAAAGCTTCGCGAAAGACAAAATAGCATTACCTTTGGATTTAATAAGTCCACAAGGCTTTATTATCCCGGTAATCTCTTCCATACTTAAAGCCATAATACTTTCCATATCAGGATGAAGCGAGAAAAGCTCCCTGGCAACAATATTTACTCTTACATCAGTACACTGAGCAGATAAAATACCTCTGATGGCAAGTCTTTCTGGATTGTCAGTATCTAATGAACAATGTGTATCAGGAAATGCTTTACAGAGCCCTTCCCAGGTCATAGTCGCGAGTTGTTTACGGCTTAAAGACCTACTCATAATTACTCCTTAACCGGAGTAAGTGGGAAAGAGAATACAAACTTGGCGCCACCTAACTCCTGGCTTTCTTCAAGCACAATAGACTGTCCGTGACCTGCAAGAATCTGCTTACAAATATAAAGTCCAAGGCCAAATCCTTCCTGCTTACGGGAAGGGTCAACCTTATAAAAGCTCTCAAATACCTTCTGTCTCTTCTCAGGTTCAACACCAGGACCTGAATCTTCAACAGTTATAATCATCTTCTTATTCTTCTTGTCATTAGTTGCAGACAAAATAATCTTGCCGTTTTCTGGGGTAAACTTAGTCGCATTATTAACGATATTAACTACCACACGACCAAGCTGCTGAATCTCACCATAAACAAGAGTGTTATCATTTCTGTCAATTCTTACCTCAGAAACAATATTCTTGCCACGAAGCTGAGGCTCTAACTCAGAGATAATATCATCAGCCATATCAGCAAAATCAAACTCTTCCATCAGAGCAGGGTCGATATGAGAAAGTGATGATGCCTCTGTCATTGATACTACAAGAGTACGAATTCTGTTAACTTCAGCCTTAATCTTGGTAAGGTATTTCTCATGCATCTCATCAGGAATTGTTCCATCGAGCATGGCAGTTACAAAGCCATTGATAGAAGTAAGAGGAGTTCTGATATCGTGAGCAATAGATGAGATGAAAATACTTCGATCACTCTCCTGATTCTCCAGAGATTCGATCATATTATTTACACCGCGTGCCATATCAACAAGATCAGATGAGACAACGAGCATATTCTCATTTTCACCTGTAAACTTTCCGTCTACTCGTGCACTAAAATCTCCCTGAGCTACAGAATGCACTGTAGAAGAAATATTCTTCAAAGGTCTGATCATCAATACAGAAAAGCCGATAAATAATGCAATAGCTGCTACAAAAGACACAAGAACAGGAAGAAGAATTACTTCAGCATATTCATAGCGAAGGTCTGTATTGTCTACATGATTTATAACAACAGAATAGAGGCCTGTATTACCAATCTTATTGATAGTTACGATAGTTGAACGAAGTCCTGTGATAAACTCAGTATTCTGATAGAGACCATTACCTGCAAGATACAACTGTTCACTGACAGAGGCAGGTAAAGTCGCTTCTGGAGCAGCAAGATTTGAGAACAGAATATTACCACTCAAATCACAAATATAAACCTCACCCTTATCTTCAAATAAAGCAGACTTAAGATGCATATTAAGATAAGCATTTGCATATTCTTCATTATCAGAAATCTCGTGTGAGTATAAATAATCTGAAACAACAATTGCACATGCATCAGTAGATTCAATCTGTTCCTGACTTAAATGCTTGTTAGACATATTTTCATAAGAAACAAAAAGAAGCACAGCAAAAACAATTACCGTGCTTATGATAAGAAACGTATTAAGAAATACTGCGAAATCTACTGATACAGACTTGTTCTTAGTGGAACTTGGCATTATTACTTAGTCTCGAATTTATAACCTCTGCTCCAAACAGTTCTGATGCACCACTCATGATCAACATCAGGAGTCTCAATCTTCTCGCGAATACGCTTGATATGAACATCAACTGTTCTTGATTCACCGAAGAAATCATATCCCCATACATTCTCGAGAAGCTGCTCTCTGGAGTATACGTGATTAGGATTAGATGCTAAGAAGAACAAGAGCTCAAGCTCCTTAGGTGGCATATAAACTTCTTTGCCATCAGCTGTAACTACATATCTAACCTTATCAACAGTAAGACCAGGGAATGTAACGATATCTGCTGAAGAAGCTGGCTTAGCTGCGGCTTCAGAAGAAGATGAACTCTTCTCAACTCTTCTGAGTACTGCCTTAACTCTGGCAAGCAATTCCTTAGGCTCGAAAGGCTTAGGTACATAGTCATCAGCACCAAGCTCAAGACCTACTACTCTGTCCAAAGTATCAGTTCTTGCAGTGAGCATAATGATTGGTACATCAGAAACTTTTCTAATCTCTCTGCAGATATCATTACCATCCATACCAGGGAGCATAAGATCCAGGATGATGATATCAGGCTTAGTAACGCTGAATGTAGCAACAGCCTTATCGCCCTGCATACAGGTAGCAACTTCATAGCCTTCCTTTTCAAAGTAAAGCTTCTGAAGCTCTACGATATCTGCGTCGTCATCGATGATAAGTACCTTCTTCATACCCACTACTCCATTAAATTTTATTCTTTATCGATATTCTCGACTTCTTTTGTAAAGGATGAGATATCCTCAAAATCCATATAAACAGATGCAAATCTTACATATGCAACCTTATCAAGTTTTCTTAGTCGATTCATAACGAGCTGACCAATCTTCTGTGTAGACAACTCACCATTACGCTGTTCATTAAGCATATTCTCAGCTTCATCAACAATCTTAACAAGTGCTTCATTAGATATTGGTCTCTTGGAACACGCAGAAGCAAGACCGGTTAATAACTTCTCTCTGGAGAAATCCTGACGTGTACCATCCTTCTTGATTACCTTGGCTCCGAGAGTCTCAGCTCTCTCAACCGTAGAATATCTGTATTCACATTCAAGACATACTCTTCTGCGTCGAATGGCACGCCCCTCATCAGAGGGGCGTGTGTCAATTACTTTATCATTATCTTTTCCGCACTTAGGACAAATCATTACTCGCCGTCTCTGCCGCCGAACATGAACCAAGGCTTAGCTGTCTTGGCAGGAGCTGGCTCCTGAGAAGGTGCTACATTAGCCTGTGGTCTTCCGCCGTACTGGGAAGGTGTTACCTGTACTGGCTGCTGAGCAGGTGTGCCATATGGCTGAACCTGTGGCTGAATTGGAGCAGGCTGTACTGGCTGTGGAACTGGAGCTGGTGCTACTGGCTCATCAACTGGAGCTGCAACCTGAACACGGTTATTTACGGAATCATCACCAAAGAGGAATCCTGGAGCAGCCTGTCTTGCTGGTGCAGGAGCTGGAGCTTCCTGTCTGCCATAAGCGCTTCTGCTTGTTGTAGTAGGAGCAGCCTGCCTTGGAGCCTCTGTAATAAGCTGTGGGTTATTTCTGGAGAGAACTGATGTGGATGCTCTGTGGTTAACAGATGCATTTACAGAATTATCAAAACCAGAAGCGATAACTGTAATCATAATCTCATCTTCCAAAGAAGCATCGATAACAGCACCAACGATAATCTCAGCCTCAGGAGCTACGGACTCCTGAACGAGCTTAGCTGCAGCATCGATTTCCTGGAGCTTCATATTTCTTCCACCAGTGAAGTTAATGATTACGCCATTAGCACCCTCGATTGTTGTATCGAGAAGTGGAGAGTTGATAGCCTGCTTAACAGCTGCTGTAGCTCTGCCTTCGCCTGCTGCACGACCAATACCCATATGGCATACGCCAGCCTTAGTCATAACTCTTCTTACGTCAGCCAAGTCGAGGTTGATAAGTCCAGGGATAGCAACGAGATCGGAGATACCTGCTACACCAAACTTCAATACCTGATCAGCCATATTGAAAGCTTCCTCGAAGGAAGTATCATCATCAACAACTTCCAAAAGCTTATCGTTAGAAACAACTACGAGTGCATCAACATATTTCTCGAGTTCTCTGATACCACGCTCTGCGTTCAAAGCTCTCTTAGCACCCTCAAAACGGAAAGGTCTTGTAACAACTGCTACTGTGAGAATACCTAGTTCCTGAGCAATCTGAGCAACTACTGGAGCAGAACCTGTACCAGTTCCACCACCCATACCAGCTGTGATAAACAACATATCTGTATTGGAAATAGCCTCAGCAATCTCATCCTTAGACTCTTCTGCAGCCTTCTCACCTACGCTAGGATCTGCACCGCAACCGAGACCTCTTGTAACCTTCTCACCAATCTGGATTTTAATAGGAGACTTAGTTCTTGCTAAAGCCTGATTGTCACTGTTTACAGAGATGAAATCAATTCCCTGTACGCCACTATCAATCATTCTGTCGACAGCATTACAGCCACCGCCGCCGCAACCAATTACTTTGATTGTAGCGAAATGATCCTCATCAAGCACAAAACCTCTTTTATCAGACATTGTTAGTCCCTCCGTAGCAACAATTCATAGTGTACTCAATCTATATATGGCACAACACTCTAAATATTAGACTAAATGTTGTACTTAAACAATATATAAGTTGCAATAATACCCAATAATGTTAAACTTTTTTTCTTATTAATGCAAATCACGTATCGTAGGCGTGATATATTTTTTCTTCCTGTGTCATATCAAGTGAACCAGCAGGCAAATTCTCAAAAGCGCCACCCCTGATTGAGTACAATAACCACTGCATATTATCAGCAATATCCTCAATTCCTGCCAGCTTAACCTGAAGGATTGTTCCGTCAGGAAGCGCCACTGTAACAAAGATCATACCTGAAGGTACAATTCTTATTTCCTGAACACTGTCAAAGAAACTATAGTCATCATGCCTGTAAGAGCTGTTATCTGCATCAAGTATAGCGCCCAAAACCAGTATAAGCTTTCTAAATGGCAGTGTATCAGTTATCTCTATTGTTCTTCCCAAAACCGCGTTATCCACGTTAAGACCACAAAGAACTGGTGTAACTTCTTCACTTGATGGAACAAATTCAAGCACTGTTCCTTGGGCGTCGATAGCAATATATCCATCTAATGTCTTGATATAGGCAAGCTTATGTCTTTCTGTAACATTAACATTGATGTGTGAAGGGAAATCCACACTTATAGTCACATTCTGAACATATGGAGTTGACCTGATTAATGCTCTTCTATTAAATGCAGTAAATTTCCAGATATGGTCTCCTACATGCAAATCCAGAGCATCTAAAACCTCTGCATCACTTAACTCATAATTGCCATCAACAGTAATAGAATCAATTCTCATGGATGGGTGAAAAATTACTGACCATGCAAAAATAATCAAAGCTATTACACCAAGAACGATAAGTACACTTTTAAAGCTATATGGAAACTCTGGAAGATAGTTTACGTCGTTGCTTTTCTCAGGAACTATCTTCTGTCTGGAGACAGTCTCTTTTGCCTTGGACTCTGCTTTTTTATTTTTAATGACTACAGGCTTTTCAAGAGACGGATCTTCAATCTTAACTTCTTCTGCTGCTTCTTCCTTCTCGTCTTGATTTTCAGACTTTTCTGCTTTTTCCTTACCTTCATCTTCGCTATTAGATGAATCAGAACTACTGAAAATCTCTTCCAAAGACTTAAGTTCTTCGGCAGATAATTCAGGAACTTCTATATCCTTCTTATTAAGAGGCTCGTTTGTATTTTTATTCTCACTCACCCTTAATTACATCCTCTATAGCCTTGACTATTCTCTCATCACAATCTAAGACAGCTAGCTTCTTTGCATTTTCTCTTAAGGACATACGCTTCTTATCGTCGTCTAACAAAGCTTTAAGCTCACCGAAGAGCTTTCCTTCTACAACACTTTGATCAGGCATCAAAACACATCCGCCGATATCTGAAAAAGCGGAAGCATTATATGTCTGGTGATCATGAGCAGCATATGGATAAGGAATAAATACAGAACAAGAACCTATCGCAGCAACTTCAGCACATGTAACAGCTCCGGCTCTTGTAATTGCAACATCAGCTCCAGCCATATAAAGAACTGGATTAGTAATATATTCATATGTATCCAAATTTTCAGGCTTTATAACATCCTTCAGATTTTCTGTCTGCTGCTTACCTGTACTTAATACAAATCGAACATCCTTAAATTCAGGCCTTGAAGCAGCTTCAAAAATGAAATCGTTAATTGTCTTAGAACCGAGACTTCCGCCCATGGCAAAAACCAGTTTGGTATCAGGATCAATTCCAAGTTCTTTACGGGCTGACTCATATGTATAGTCAGTAACAAAAGATCTGATAGGATTACCTGTGCAGATTACTTTCCGGGCCTTAGGGAAGTCTTTTTCCTGATTAGGAAAACCAGTTAATACCAGAGAAGCTTTTCTTCCCATCATACGATTGGCACGTCCAGGGAAAGCATTTGCCTCATGAATTATTACTGGCACCTTCATAGACGAAGCGGCCTCAAGCAAAGGTGCACACACATAACCGCCTGTACCAATTACAGCATCAGGCTTAAACTCATTAATTATTTCTTTGCACTGAAGCTTTCCCTCTGAAAAGGCCTTCATAGCTTTTATCAGGCGAACAGATGGCTTCATAGGAAATGGCTTTGCAGTAATATTTCGAAGCTCATATCCGGCTTTTGGTACGAGTTCCCCCTCGAGGCCCTCTTTACGACCAGTAAAAATAATCTCGCAGCCTTCAGTCTTGCCGTAATACTCCATCAAAGCATCAGCAATAGTAATCGCTGGATTGATATGGCCTGAAGTGCCTCCCCCTGTAACTATAAATCTCTTCATCCGTTAGTCTTCTCCAACTTCTTTTGTGGTACTGAAGTTCCACTTCTTGATACGCACAAAATCAAACCATAAGCAACAAGTAGGAATACCTGGGCAGTACCACCATAACTTACGAAAGGCAGTGTTACACCAGTTGGTGGAATTACCTGCAGCTCTACGGCTAAGTTAAGTATAACCTGAATCATTATAAGCGATGAACAGCCTGTGGCGAGCATTCTCGCGAAAATCGTATTCGCCCTGATAATTACCTGAACAAACATGATAAACGTTGCACAGTACATCGCTATCAGGAATAATCCACCAAAAAATCCCGTCTCTTCTACATATATAGAAAAGATGTAGTCATTCTGGGCCTCTGATACGTAATTATATTTCGCGCGTGATGAACCAATTCCTCTTCCCCATAATCCACCAGAGCCCAGAGCATTATGAGCATTTGTTACCTGACGGGTCTCATCTTCTGTTACCTCGACATCTTCGTCACCAGAGTTAGCAGCGAAGATATTCAGACGCTGATAAACGTGTGCGAAGTTATCTCTGAAGTCTGGATTTAATGCAATATAAGCCGCTCCAAGCACTGCCGCAGCAAGTATCATTATAGGCAAGCCCCTAGCCCAAACCTTAACTGATGCGCCAGAGTTAATAGTACAGATAAATACGACAAAACCGATAATAATAAAGCAGGACAAATGTGGCTGCATAAGAATAAATACGTCCACAAGAGCCGCAGCAGCTACTGGAAGAATAAAGTCAAAAAATACATGATTCCAGATTTGCTTTTTAGGATTAGCAGAACGCAGTTTACCTTCTCTTCTAAGCTTTACTATATGTTCACGATAACCTGCAAGGAAAATAACGAGTGCGACTTTACAAAGCTCAGATGGCTGGAACTGAAATGATCCAATCTCAATCCATCGTCTCGCACCATTATGGTCAGCACCAATTAATCTGGTCAGAACAGCTAACGCGAAGCTCGCTGCATAAGCTCCAATCCAGATTGGCTTGGACTTAAAAAAGTTTACAGGAATAAACTGAATAACAAGTGCTCCGACAAGTCCAATAATGGTAAATGCAATCTGCCTTTTAAGGAAGAATGCTGCATCATTTTCTGTAGCATAACCATCAGGGCTTGATACAGAATAAAGAATAACAAGACCAAACATGACGAGAACGAACATCATGAGTATTAATTGTATATTAACTCTCTTTTCAGGTTTAATTTCCGTCATTATCAATGAATTCCTTAGCTAATTTCTCAAAGCCAAATGAATGAGATGCTTTAAATAAAACTGTATCTCCATCCTTAATAATCTCACAGGCTTTGACGCGTACTTCTTCTGTATCCTTACACTTAATGATTTGAGATGTTGAATTCTTAGAATTCATACCTTTTACAAAAGAATCCTGATCATCACCGGTTACAATTACAACATCAAAGTTATACTCGCCACAGCTCATGCCAGTCTGCTCGTGAAGCTTAGATGCTTCATCACCTAATTCAAGCATTCCGCCTACGATACAAATCTTACGGCTTCCAGGATTTGTGATATTTAAGTTGCCAAATGCAGCCTTCATAGACTCTGGAGAAGCATTATAAGCATCATTAATAATTGTGTACTTCTTACCATGATAAGTCTTACCTCTGCCCTCCATTGGTGTATATGCGGAGATGGCAGCCTCTGCCTTATCAAGGTCCGCACCAAGCAGGTCAGCGCAAAGAAGCGCAAAACATGCATTTCGAACATTATGCTCGCCGCCCAAAGCAATTTTATTTTTATGACTAAGCTTAACTTCGCCTCCGATAGCTACAGTTACATCAAAGCTCATACCATCATTTTCTTCAATATTTGAAGCGCTGATGCACACGGGACAGTTCATTACATTGCCCTGAAGCTTGCCATCTACAGAAACTGCAGCAAGGCCATTATTAAGTGGAATGATATTACGCACATAATCAAAGAGAAAACTGTCATCACCGCTTACTAGCAAAACGCCGTAATCTGTAAGACCATTAATAATCTCAGTCTTGGCCGCACGAATCTCTTCGCGGGAGCCTAGAATTCCAATATGGGAATAGCCAACATTTGTGATGCAGGCGATATCTGGGCAGGCGATTTTTGTAAGATAATCAATCTGACCTCTGCCTCTCATACCCATCTCTAATACAAGAACCTCAGTACCTCTTGGCGCACCAAGAATAGTAAGTGGCATACCAATCTCGTTATTAAGATTTTTCTGTGTAGAAACTACCTTAAAAGAAGGCTCTAAGGCAGTTCTTATCATCTCTCTTGTTGTAGTCTTGCCAACAGAACCCGTAATACCTACAACCTTACATCCAAGCTTAAAACGATAATGTCTGGCGAGGTCTCCAAGCGCTACCAGCGTATCTTTTACAACAATACCGACAGCACCCTCTGGCACGGCAGAAACACGGTCAACAACTACAGCGCATGCCCCCTTGTCGACAGCCATACCAACAAAATTGTGTCCGTCAAAATTCTCGCCCTTCAAAGCGATGTAGAGATTATTCTCTTCTATTGTTCTGGTATCTGTAGAAACAGCGGTAACAAATATGGTCCCGCCCATCTTGCCTTTACGGTTAACTACATTACCCTTAACAGCAGCTACGACTTCATCAAGAGAGAACATCTTATTCATATGCGTTCCTCCTTAACTTCCATAGCGGCCTTCAAAGCAACTTCAGCATCATCGAAATGTATTGTTCTATCCGCGAAAATCTGATAATCCTCATGACCCTTGCCAGCGATTAATACGATATCGCCTGGATTAGCAATCGAGATAGCCTTCTTAATTGCTTCTGCTCGGTCAACTACAGTCTCGTATTTACCTGAAGTCTTATTCATACCAGTTACGATATGACTGATTATTAAATTAGGATCCTCAGTTCTTGGATTATCAGAAGTGATTATTGTGTAATCAGATTTATTGCCTGATACCTCGCCCATCTCATAGCGTCTTGTATGAGATCTGTCACCACCACATCCAAATACAGAGATAACTCTGCCTTCAGTACATGTCTTAAGTGTATCTAATACATTTTCAAGGCTTGCAGCATTATGAGCGTAGTCAACAAGAATTGTAATACCCAGATCATTAGGTACATGCTGAAGTCTTCCAGGCACTTTAATATTAGATAAGCCAGCCTTAATACCTTCGATATTAGCTCCACTTAAGAAGGCTGCACCGAATGCACAAATTGCATTATAGACATTGAAAAGACCTGGCATAGCTACAAACAGCTCGCCGCAATACCATGGGCTTTTTATCTCAAATTTTGTACCTGCGCGACCGTCAATTGTGGAATTAACAATGTTAAAAGCCCTGATATCAGCGCCTTCTGAGGTTCCGTATGTATAAATCTTACAACCGCAGTTTTTTGTCTTCTCTATTACTCTGTCGCTTACTGGAGTATCCAGATTGATAACTGCGTTCTCTACCCTTTCGAAGAGCTTGAGCTTACAAAAGAGGTAGTCCTCCATGTCAGGGTGCTCGTTCCCACCTATGTGGTCTTCATAAAAATTAGTAAAGCAGCCGGTGCCAAACTTAAGGCCATCAACGCGGCCAAGCTTTAATCCCTGGCTTGATACCTCCATAATGCAGGCCTTAAGGTCCTTATCAGCCATCTTGCCCAGAAGCTCATATGTATCGCGGGCCTCAGGTGTTGTGTGGATGGAATGAATTCTCTCATCGCCAATTACGTTACAGACGGTGCCGATGAGTCCACTTGGCTTTTGAGACTTATTCATGATATCCAAAAGCATAAAAGTGATAGTAGTCTTGCCCTTAGTTCCTGTTACGCCAATAAGTTCGACGCTTTTTTCAGGGTGACCGAAGAAAGCCTGCGGAATATATGCACTAGCTTCATGAGAATTTGGAACAGAGACGATAGTAACGCCATTTTTCTCGCCAAGAGTCTTAAGTTCATCCTCACTGTACCTATCCTGATTGTCGTCTACAACAATTACAGATGCGCCAAGTTCAATCGCTTTACCGATAAACTGATGTCCATCTACAGTAAATCCCTTCACAGCCATAAAGAGACTTCCAGTCGTTATTTTACGCGAATCAAATTCAACGGATGTTACTTCCGTGCTGCTGCTACCTGTTATAAGCCTATAGCTTTTATCTTCAAAAATACTTTTAACGTTCATAATCAACCTACGAGTCCGGATTCAGCCTCGCCAGCTTCCCCTTCTGTTACTACGCCATCTTCGTTATCGATTACTTCTTCTACCTGAGCATCAGGAACGATAGTTGTATCTTCAAGCGTTACAGTAACTATTGTACCTGAAAATACCACGCTTCCGCTAAGATCACTCTGGCCAACGCAGATTCCAGTTACGTCTCCTTCGATGCGACAGTTAAGATTTACATCGCGAAGTGCTTCCATACATTCTACTGCTGTCTTACCCATAAGGTTAGGAACAGTACTTGTAAGCATCTGAATGTCACCTTCAGGATAAAGCATTACAATACCTGAGCTATAAAGCTGTGCATCAGTACTTGGATATGTATAACCAACGATTGTATCTGCGGTCATGGAAGTTGATCCATATACGCTCGAGATACCGTTATAACCAATTCTTGAAGCAGCCTCAGTAGCTGAGAGACCAACTACAGGCTGAACCCAGTATCTTGTTGTGAGCTGCTCTAAGTCTTCTGGAGTTAATACTCTAGGAACACCTAGATATCTAAGAGTTCCCTCCACGATACGAGCAGCCGCTGCAGCTGCCGCAGAAGAACCAACAGAATGCTCTTCAGGCTTATTAAGTACAACTAATACTGCAATACGAGGATCATAAGAAGGAGCAAAGCAGGAGAATGACAATACATGCGCTCCTGCAAGTTCACCAATCTCGATTGTGGATGTGGAAGTCTTGCCAGCTACATAGTAACCAGGAACCTGACCAGCAGAACCAGTACCTTCGTCTACTACGTCTACCATGAGCTGTCTTACACGTGCACAGGTACTCTCAGAGAAGATAGTTCTGATTACCTCAGGCTCAATCTCATCTACGATATTATTATTCTCATCAGTAATATAACGAACAATATGTGGAACCATGAGGTCACCACCATTAACGATAGCACAGTAGGAATTCAGAAGCTGAATAGGTGTAACTGTCGCAGACTCACCGAAGGACAAGCACGCCATATCGATAAATGTCGGGTCACTATGGAAGATACCAGTACCTTCAGCAGGAAGATCAATACCTGTTGTCTCGTAGAATCCAAACATATGAACATACTCATAATATCTGTTAACGCCAATTCTCTGAGCGAGCTGTACGAAGATTGGATTACATGAATTCTCAAATCCAGATCTTAATGACTCAGTACCATGGTTAGCGTTAGAAGACTTCTGAAGCCAGCAGGAAATTGTATCTACATCAGACACCTGAATTGGCGCATCAGAGAATACCTCGTTCTCGTTAGTAATATTCTCCTCAAATGCAATACATGTTGTAAGAGCCTTAAATGTTGAGCCAGGCTCGTAAGTATCAGAGATACATCGATTACGCCATACGCTACTCATCAGATATTCAATCTGATCGTCTTCACCCATCGCATGCCATGTAATAGGATCCATTCCATAAGGAACACCATATGGATCGTTAAGGTCATAGTCAGGCAAAGATACCATCGCCAGAACCGCTCCTGTATAAGGGTCCATAACGATAGCGCAAATACCATCAGTAGGATTGTACTGAAGGTATGCTGTTCTACATACTTCCTCAGCAATTCTCTGGATATTTACATCGATATTAAGTACCAGGTTGTTACCATTAACTGCGCTCTCAGAGATAGCAGAACTATAAGGAAGTACACCTGTTGTAAGCTGGTCAACCTCAGAATATCTGTAACCATCAGTACCAGACAATACGCTGTTATAGTAAGCCTCTAATCCGTATACACCATTAAGGCTGACACCATTATTAGATGCATAACCGATAACCTGAGATGCCAGACTTCCGTAGTTATAGTAACGCTGTGGAACAGCTACAAATGAGATAGCTGAATTAAGTCCATGCTCATTAATATATGCCTGTGCAGGAACTACTGCTTCAGCGGAAATATTACGGCAAAGATCGACACCTGCAACTGCATTACGAGGATCAGAAGAATCGTTAGGATCGTAAGGCAGAATCTCATCTATATCTTCATAGGTTAAGTCAAAGAATCCCGCCAGGTCATTGATAAGCTGATCTCTTGACAGACTTCCTGAAGAAATAGCTGTTGTTGACATCATAACCTTAGGAGAAATTACAATTGTATAGTTATAAGTATTAGATGCTAATGGAGAATTATTGGCATCATAGATAATTCCTCTGTCAGCTTCGTAAGAAAGCATTCTCCACTGCTGATTAGATGCAGCTCTGGCATAGATTTCATAATCAATGACAGTAGTTTTATACAAGGTAAAAATGAGATACAAAATAAAAAGACCACACAGGGCATATACGCCCAGTGTGAAACTCAGAGACATTTTACCAAGGTCTTTTCTTGGATTACTGTCTACATGTTTATCTTCTGTCTTTAACTTATTTTCCTCATTCATCAGTTCGAAGCTTCTTCGAGATAGTATTGTGTGAGAGCCTCCACAGCGTTGTTATATGCTTCTTCGCTGATTCCATACTCTTCATCATATGATACCATAGTTACGAGTTTATCATCCTCAGGCATAGGAATTGCCACAACCTGGTTTGTATTTGGATCCTGCATACCAAGAGCTAAGGCCTGAGCTCTGATGCTGTCCATATCTGTGATACCATTTACATCCTCTTCTGAATCGAGGATATCTCTTCTCAAAACAGCAATATCGTCCTTCAAATCTGAATTATCCTTGGCAAGCTTGGCAAGTGTAACCTGAGGCATGATAAGAAGAATTCCAAAGATTCCAATAGCAATAATAAGGCCACATGCTACGAAGAGTTCGAAAGTATGGTGTCTTGTTTCCTTCTTAATCTGCTCCTTCTTCTCAGAAGTCTTCGCGAGCATCTCCTCTTCAGTCATGTCGAGGGCAGGGTACTCATAAATCGTCGTCTCGATGGGATTATAGATATGTGTATAAAACTCAGCTGTTGATGTTGTTGCCATCGTGACGATACCCTGCTACTTTCTATTCTATTTTTTCTCAAATACTCTTAGCTTTGCACTATGAGATCTACTGTTGTTTTTAAGTTCTTCTTTTGTCGCCGTTATCGGCTTTCTCGTGAGGACTTTGCCCCTACTTACCTTGCCACATACACACATCGGGAAATCCTTAGGGCATGTACAAGGTGATTCATGTGTTCTAAATTCCTCTTTGACGATTCGGTCTTCAAGAGAATGGAAACTGATAACTGCCATTCGCCCACCGTCATTAAGGTAATTAGGACCTTCCTGTAATAACCTTCTTACGGAATCAAGTTCGTGATTAACTTCGATTCTTATCGCCTGGAAGACTCTTCTTGCCGGATGCTGATCTTCGTATCTGGCTTTGCCAGGCATATAAGATCCTATCTTTGAAGCAAGCTGCAATGTCGAAGTAAAAGGTGTTTCCTTACGGTCTCTTACGATTCCTGCAGCGATTCTTCCTGAATATCTCTCCTCACCATAAAGCCTGAAAATATCTTCAAGTTCTTTCTGGTCATAAGTGTTAACTACTTCATAAGCTGAGAGCTTTTGAGTCTCATCCATTCTCATATCAAGTGGTCCATCAACCGCATAAGAGAAACCTCTTTGTGCTGTATCAATCTGATGAGATGAGACTCCTAAGTCAGCCAGGATTCCGTCTACTTTTTCAATGTTCAATTCTTCCAATACCTCTGGAAGTCTGGAGAAGTCGGATTTTACCAATACCCACTTCCTGTCAGGATACTGCTTCGCTTTTTCTTTACATGTAGCAAGCGCTTCATCATCCTTATCGAAAGACACCAGCATTCCTTCTTCACTTAAGCGGGAAAGAATACCTGAACTATGTCCTCCACCACCCGCTGTACAATCTACATAGATGCCATCGGGCTTTATATTAAGAGCGTCCATACACTCTTCAAATAACACCGGTATATGTGTAAAGTCTTCCATTAGAGGCCTTCCACAAAGTACGAATCATCAGAATTCAGAATTGAACTCAAGCTATGGTTCTCAGAATCGTAATGAGCCTTCGTACAGATGTCGAGCTTATCGTCGATATTAAATACACAAATCTCATCTCCAGGCTTTGCACCAATTCTTTCCCACAATTCGCTTGATACACTAATTCTTCCCTGAGAGTCGATGCTGACTTCCAAAGCTTCACCAACAATAGTTCTTCTCATCTTACGAACATCCGGCTTAACGGAATTCATTCCACGGAGCTGTTCCTTAATGTGATCAAACGTTGCCATCGTGTAAACGCAAAGATAACCATCATCAAGACCATTAGTAACAACTAACTTGTCACCAATCGCCTCTTTGAACTTCGTAGGGATGAAAAATCGCCCCTTCGCATCGATTTTCTTTGTGTCTCTTGCCATAACCTGTCGAATTCGTTGTTATTTTTGCTGGGCGATTACTGACATTTTACTCCACTTTTGTGAAATTTATTGCCACTTTCCGCCACACATCTGTATTCTATATGTAATATTTCCTTTAATCAATAGGTTTTGTTGAATTTTCTTGATTTTTTGTTCGTTTTTTGACGCGAAAGTGTAATACTCGATTTTGAAAGTAATTTTGGCGTTAGATGGGAGTGTTGATGGGAGTAAAAAGATGGTTTCACTCCCACGTTTACTCCCATTTCGCTGTTTTGACGTTAGGTGGGAGTGCTGATGGGAGTAAAAAGGTGATTCCGCTCCCACGTTTACTCCCATTTCGCTGTTTGGGCGTTAGATGGGAGTGCTGATGGGAGTAAAAAGATGGTTTCACTCCCGCGTTTACTCCCATTTCGCGATTATGAAGCAAAAAAGAGATCCGAACTTATGGCAGTAGAATGCGATTTGGAGCCGCGTGGTATAATTTCTCTATGGAAAATGAGCATGAAAAATTCATGAAGGCAGCTTTAAAGGAAGCTCAAAAAGCCTATGAGGCTAAGGAATGCCCCATAGGCTGTGTAATCGTTAAAGACGGTAAAGTATTTGCGCGTGCGCACAATTTAAGACTTACACACGGAAATGCGCTTCATCATGCAGAGATTATCGCGATAGACAAGGCGTGTAAAAAATTAGGCGACTGGCGTCTTAATGATATGGATATGTATGTAACATTAGAGCCATGCACTATGTGTTCTGGTGCAATCATCCAGGCTCGCTTACGTAAAGTGTATTTTGGTGCATATGAGCCAAAAAGTGGTGCAGTATATTCCTGTAATGATATCTTCAATGTCGAGCACGGACATAATCACCTGGTCCTCTTCGAAGGCGGAATCTTAGAAGAGGAATGTAGTGATCTTATGAAGCAATTCTTCAAGGAAATGCGTATCCGTAATAAGAATAATAAATTATCTGATTAAATCTTGATATCCATATCCTTACGAAGAAGTCTTATGTACTTCTCCTTAACATGAATTCCAGACTTCTCAACTGCAGCAGCATAAAGATCCAACTGATCCTTATGGCGTTCCTTAACTATTCTGTTAATCTCGTCGATATCATCTGTCTTAACATTATCGGTCTTATAATCAATGATAACTGCGCCATCATTTTCAATAAGCAACGCATCAATTACACCCTGAACCAACTGATAGTCATCACGCTCAGGATTGATTCTGATAGCACACTCGATAGGACGCTCAAGCATCGCCTTATTATTGTTAATTCCGTTAATAAGTCTCTTACCTAAGTCCCCTGTAGCAAAACTTGCAATATGAGAAGAGAATCTCTCGGCAGCTCTTAGTTCAACTTCAGTTAAAATTCCATCGCTAAGTAACAGTTCCAACTGATTTTTAACACCAGCAGGATTCTTACTAATAGCATCTAAGTCAGCGAAATGCATAACCTTATGGATTACTGTACCAAAGTCAGATGCAGACAGCTTCGAATCATCACTCAGATAATCATCACTTCCAAGCACCTGAAGATTGATACTGTTACGCATCCTGTCAGATTCAGATAAAACTATATCATCTTCCTTCTCATAGACTGGTTCTGCCAGTTTCTTCAAAGCAGAAACAGAAGTCTTTGCTGCTGTATTAACACTATCAGCAAATCTATAGGTTTCAAATGTTGGAACACCTCTGTCGTCATATTCTAATAGTCCATATATAGCTGTATCTGATACGTCCAAATCAGCATCTTCTTTGACATAAACAGGAGTATAATTCTCGGAAGTCTTATCCACTTCCAAGAAAAGTTCGCTTCCGTTAGTAATTTTAATCTGAACACCATCAAAGTCTGATTTCCACTTAAAGTCCACATCAGCATCAACATATTCAGCGAGATTATCTGAGCCATCTTTACCAGCAAGTCTTACAAGAGAACTGACAATCAGATTGCCAGAATGAGAATACTTATCATAATAGTTTGCAGAGATTTCTCTTGGTTCTTCAGACAAAGCATTAAGCATACCCATAAATTTAGTCTTATTATCAGAGATATTTTTACATCTGATAATAGTCAGATTCTCTTTTGCTCTGGTATAAGCAACATACAATAATCTTATGGTCTCTGCATTATCAGCGAGAGATTCTTCTCGCTTATCTTCAAGAGACTCCAGAGAATCAAAAGTCTGTGAGGTTGTTTCCAAATAATCTGATAAAACAAGCTTATCTTCTCTGAACTTTACAAAACCAGAACCAGAACCTCCACCAGAACCATCAGTATCAGCGATAATTACACATTCTTTCTCAAGGCCCTTACTCTTATGGTAATTCATACAGCGAACAAAATTCTCACCAAAGTCTTCGACTTCAATTGTCGCATCATCACCGACCTTACCTCTAATATCTTCAATTGCAAAAGCAACATCACTGATATCACATCTTCTGGCAAGGAAGCTATCACAAATCCAATTCTTAAATACAGTTAACTTAACGAGTTCATTAGAGCCCTCTTCTCTAGCTGTTGCCTTGATTCCAGTCTCCATAAAAATCAATTCCATAAGATCACTTATGTTACGAATAACACTCTCAGATCTTAGTGAATCTATAGTATCAACAAACAAAGCGCATCTATTCTGAAGTTCCTCATTATCGCCACGCTTTGCATATTCTCTGACTTTAACAATCAGATTCATATATCTTAATTTGATATCAAATGTGCAGATTGTAGCCAGCTCATCAGGAGTAAAATTTGAGAATCTATATGGAGAGAGCATTACTCCAGCCATACACTCGTCTCTGTTTTCATTTGCCATTATAAAAATAAGATTACATAATCCGATAATCTCATTATCAGCAAATACACTCTGCTCTACTATTGATCTAGCAGGTATTCCCATAGACTTAAGGTACTCTGCGATATCAGAAGAAGCATCCTTAGTTTTGGTAAGGACATACATATCCTTATAGTTATAGTCCTTACTTAATTCGACAACCTTAAGATATGTCTGTCTGGAAAGCAGTTCAACTTCACCATACTTCTCGCCAGATTCTGCTTCATATTTTTCCTTAGTATCAATCAGGATTACTTCAGGTACCGGACCATGCGGAGTGTTCTCATTAGGAGTCATCATATGATTGTCCTGGATATAACCAATCTCAGAAGCATCTTTACTCATAAGCTGACCAAATACTACATTAACGAAGTCTAAGATCTCAGGAGTACTTCTGAAATTCTGAGACAGCTCCATCAAAGTTCCGCCCATATTTTCACGGTATAAATCAGCCTTATTAGTAAACATCTTAGGATTAGCATGTCTGAACTTATAAATGCTCTGCTTAACATCACCAACACAGAAGACATTGTCATTCGCGATTTTTGCCACAATAGCATCCTGCAGCGTTGTATTATCCTGATATTCATCAATATATATTTCTTTGAATTTATTCTTATATATACTAGAGACTTCTTCTGATTCAAATGCCTTAAGACACAGGTGCTCTAAGTCAGAATAATCAAGTCCACTAATATTAGACTTAAGAATACGATACTGTTCATCCATAATCTTAATGAGATTAACAACCGCTCTGGCACAGGATGTTCTTCTCTTCTGTCGATTCATCAATTCATCATAGCCATTAAAAGCAAAGTACTTATACTCCTCAGGTAATTCATAAAGAGCTGTGGTCGCACCATAATTCGTAGGAGCTGACGTAAGTCCAATTCTATCTTTGAACATCAATACCAATGTGGCTATTGGACCCCATACAGAGGCCATTTCTTCATCTTCAGCCTTTAGTGCAGCGAGCTTCTCACCCTTAAACAAATTAATAAAAGACTGATACGCCTGATTGATACAATCAAACTTCTCTGTTTCAGACAAAGAGTCAAACTTCGAAGCAGGAAAACTACCAAGTGCAGTCTTAGTCAAATTAGCGATCTCATGAAAATTCAAAGGAGGTACAGTCTTGGCAGACTTCTTCTTGGTCTCTTCTCTCAAAGGAATGCTCATAGTCAGGTCAGCTGCAGATAAAGCTTTAATAATCAAATCCCTGTTAGCATTCAGGTAGATATCACTACCAGTTAAAATATTATTGGCATCATCCTGTTCTCTTTTTTCTATACATGCATCTAACACATCAAGATAGTTAGGAAGACTTCTTAATGTGTTATAAATACTACACATAGCAGATACAAGACCATCGTCCTTCTTGCCACCACCCATGGAGAATACAAGATTTGAAAAGTCGTCCTTATCATCTTCGCTGATGAAGTCTTTGGACATGCGATCATACATAATATCTATTGCATTAGCTGCACTAGAACTCCACAAAATCTTCTTTGTATTCTCGTCGATAACCATACTACCAGGCTCTATAGCATCAGCACCTAATAAGTAGGATGACTCAGATAAAGCGCGATTACAAAATGAATGCATAGTCTGGATATAACTGCCAGAAAGTCTGTCAATCTCTTCCTTAAGAGTATTTTTCAAACTCTCGTCAAGAGATGAAAGCTTCTTATTAAGGTCAGCCTCCATCTTCATTCTCATATTGTTTGCAGCTTCCTTGGTAAAGGTTACAACCAGCACCTCATCGATGTGCATATCGCCATTTATAATTTTATTAACTATTCTCTCGACAAGTACTGTAGTCTTACCAGAACCTGCGGCAGCAGATACTAGCATGTTAGATCTTGAGGCAGTAATTACCTTTTCCTGTTCATCACTAAATTGCATATTACTGTCCCCCATTTTCCTTCACATATTCCGAGATAGCTACAGGTGCCTCTTTACGATTATCGAGCTTCTTGCCAAACAGAGGAGAATTATGACGTCTTCCACAAGCACCCTTAAAACAGCAATAAGCGCAGCCTCCTACGCCTTCACCAACACTTGAAGCTGGAACAGCATAACCGATACCTGAAGCAATTCTGTTACATGCTTCATCAAGCTTAATTTTGGAAAAAGTCATCAGCTCTTCTATTGATACATTCTTATTAGAATGGTTATTATAGGCGAATAGCTCTTCCTTATTTTTTGTAGTTGCTTTATCTGTAGGCATATACAGATTGATATATCCTACGTTTTCTATACTCTTACCCTGAAGTTTTAAGCCATATGCATAGAGGAATGGCTGAATCTGAACACCATCAAATACATGATTATATTCAATCTTCTTACCACCAGTCTTATAGTCGATAATCCGATACTTACCATCCTTAACATCTACTCTGTCGATAGAACCACGGAATTCAAAATTCAGTTCATTTTCCTTAGGCTCAATCTTATTATCTAGGTTCTCAAGTCTTAATTCAAAATCATCAGGAGAGAACCCATCATCCTTAATTCTCTGCAAAGCTATAGGATAGTAATTCTTAAAGATACGCATTACCTTAAGGCCAGGATTAATACGATAATACCTCATATACTTATCCGGCTTAGATATCTGCTTATCAGCAACTGCTCTTAAGAAATACTTCATCGTATTCTCCTCAAGATACGAAGGTGCATTTTCAATGAGGCAGTCAATGGTTTTCTCCTTCAGAAGATCCTTAACATCCTTCATCGCAAACTCAAGCATCGAGTGACAAAGAAGACCGATTTCTCTGCTGTCTACAGAGGAGTTATCTGTTCTACCATCAATCTTAAGACCCTTATTAAGGAAGAACTGCAAAGGACATGTAAAGTATTTCTCTAATGAAGAAACACTCATTACATTCCGTCCGCCCTCAAACATCTTCTTGACATTTTCCTTAGAAAATTCAATCTCATAAGGATTAAAGCTGGCCTTAACAGGCGTTCCATAAACAGGAGTTCTAAATCTGCCCTCGGTAAGATATGTATCCTTATCCCCAGTTATAGCCATATTAAAATACTTCAAAACACTACTTGGGTAATCCTTCTGGAAATGCAAAAGATACATCCTGTCCTCTACGCCATTAAGAAGAAGTGATGTCTCTACAAATTCCTGACGACTCTTGCTTTGAGTTTTATCAGGAAGACCTGTACCAGTTAGCTCCTCCGTAGATAATATCCCGTTACGCATAGCCTTATGAGGGAAATTCTCTCCATTAGTGCCCAGCACGAAAAGCACCTTACATGGCGTATAAGCACTGGTAGTAACAGAGCAAATCTCAACTGAATCAGCACACAAAGGAATTGTACCTGAAGCCTTATTCTTCATATCAGTCATAACCATGGACAGGAACTGATCGCGCCCAATTGGTACATCATTAAGGCTGGTTGATAGCTGAGCCATCAAAGACATAATCTCAGAATAACCCTTAACAATAGCCAGAGAAGTATCATAGTCTCCTCTGTCTAAGAATTCATCACGAAGCATCTCAACTTCCTTTTTCAAAGAACCAAGATGCTCTGCTAATACGGTAGCCTTCTTACTTATAGTCTTGGCTTCATCAATCTTGTCGCATACATCCTTAATCGGCTTCAAAATCTTCTCTACTACATTCTTATAAAGATATTCTCCACCATCGGTATGAATATAGCCGTTATCATACACACTATAAGCAGGCTTATCATAATCGATATCTTCACTTACCTCATCTATATCAACAAGATACTTATTACCGTAGTAATCCTTATTGAACAGCCTGGTCTTATCAGTGATATTTTCCTGAATACAATAATTATCAAATGCATCTACAAGACTTCTTCTGGCACCAGGCAACAGAATTCCTGTTCTAAGCAGTCTAAGCACAGACTTAATATCATAATTACGTGAAGAAAGTCTCAAAAGAAGTAAAGCATAACGAACAACAGGAGTGTCGAGAAGAATAATCTTACGGTCGATAAACATCTGAAGATTAAATACACCAAATATGCACTTAATTCTGTCAATAAGCGCCTGATCCTGACACATTATTCTGATATCTCTATAACGAAGATCCTCCTCACCAACTAATCTGTTAATCTCATTGGCCATGAAGGAAATCATGTCATCATAATCATGATAAGAAATAATCTTAACGGAATCATCCTTCTCACCATCATAGATGAAGCCGTTAACTTCAGAAGCATACATATCAGAAATAGTATTAAGCATATTCTTATTACGGGTAACAGCAAAAGGAAAACTCCTTAATTCTCCACCAATAGAAGTTAAATCAGCAATAGTATTATTACCGTTCTCAAAAAACTTACCATTATAAGAATCTGAAGCTACATAGAAATTAACCTGCGCACCACAATTAGATAGCGCCTTAATAAAATTCTTCTCCTGAGGTGTTAATAATCTGGTATTGCCAAAACCACTTATAACAAACTTTGTCTTAACAAATTCACAAATCTCACGATATCTTGGAGTTACTACAAATTCCTTATCACAAAGGCTGTAAAGAAGTTCTGTTGCTTTACTTATTACATCCTCATTAACTGTAAGATTATAGGCAAGAGCCATCTTATCGATACGTTCAAGAAGAAGGCTGATCTCATAAAGCTTTCCCTTCTCCTCTGGACACAAGACGCGTAAATCATCCGCCTTCTTACCATATCTTCTGAAGTCTCCAATCAAATCAACAAGCATATCGATATACTCAAATCGAGATGCAAGCTTGGTAAGAACTGGAAAATCAGCAGGATTTTCCATTAATACTCTATATATGACATTACGTAGCAAAGATGTATCTGTCGAAGACTCCATGCCGACCATCGACAACAACCTTACAGCTAGTCTGTTAAAACTTAGAATTTCTCTATTGATTGAGCCTGACATTACAGGGCCGAAGTCAGTTGATATATCACTAACAGAATTCACCTTCTCGAAGGAGTCAAACATTATCCTCTCAGCAGAAGCCTTAACAACTTCAGGAACAACAAATATGGCGCCTTCGTTAGCACCAAGAATAGAAGTCTCATATTCAACAACAGACTTAGTTAATGGAATATGTGCATAACAATTAAAAACTCTAAGCATAAAAAACACCTTACGATTAATCTACTAAGATTATATCGCAAGGTGTTTAATTATTTGTCCTATTAATATCTCAGATTAAATTTTATCTAGATTCTTTGCATTAAGATTCTTGACTTCTAATCCTGCAGCAGCAATCTTCTCTTCAATTGAAGCCTGCTCCTTAGGTCTCTTAATCTTAAGTGTTGTTGTCTTAAGCATATCAGTCTCAGAGAACATAAAGTAGTGAACGTTCTTATAGGCTGGCATCTTGTGGTTAACATCACGCATCTTATCAGAAAGATAATCAGAAACCTCATCGTCAGTTGGAGCACGATCCAAACCTAACTCACGTCCGATAGCCTCACGGTCGATAAGAAGCTTTGCTGTGATGTCGAAGGCCTCACGCTTATTTCGAGCAGCCCATACGAATGCTTCAGGTACGCCCTTAATTTCAGTAATCAAAGACTCGATTTCCTCTGGGAAAGCCTTCTTACCGTTAGTCAAAACGATCATGGACTTAACACGACCTGTGATGTGGATGGAACCAGTCTTGTCGATGTAACCCATATCACCAGTGTGGAACCAGCCACGCTCGTCGATAACTTCGCGAGTTGCTTCCTCATTCTCATAGTAACCCTTCATTACGCAGTCAGACTTTGTAATAATCTCACCTACAGTGTTAGGAGCCATCTCCTCTGTGTCGATAGCAGCTGTAATGCCTGGCATAGGTCTTCCTACACTACCATGAACATTACAAAGCTCACTTGTAACAGAAATAACAGGAGCAGTCTCTGTAAGACCATAACCCTGGAAGAAGTCGATACCGAAGTTTGTAAATGTATCAACATATCTCTTATCGATACCTGCGCCTCCGATAACAACCATACGCATATCACCGCCGATGTTATCGAGAATTTCCTTAAATACGGCACGTCTTATATCAATACCACACTTCTTCAGGAACTTTGTAACTGGAACCATAATCTTGATGAGCTTTTCCTTGCCGGAAGCCTTGATTCCATCCTGAATCTTATCGTGAATATTCTCGTAAAGAAGTGGAACTGAGATACTTACCTCAGGGTGCCATTCCTTCAGGTTCTTAACAACATAACGAAGTCCATCTGAAAGGCACAAGCATCCACCCATGGAGAGAATAAAGAAATCACATGTGTTCTCGAAAGTGTGATGTAAAGGCAGGATAGAGAAAGCTCTGTCACCTGGCATTACGAGGAGAGTCTGTGAAATGCTATATACATTAGTACAGATATTCTTGTGTGTAAGAAGTACACCCTTACTCATGGAAGTAGTACCAGATGTAAAAAGGATAATTCTTGGTTCTTCAGAATTAATCTTAACCTTGTCAAAGGAATCGTCGCCATTATCTCTTAACTTCTGGCCTTCAGCGATGAGAGTATATACATCAGAGAATAATTCATCATCTTCAGGGAAAACTTCCTTATCGCCGATGCCTTCCTTGAACATACAAACGAACTTCTCGACAACGGACTTTGTAAGACCTTCTCTTTGCTTCTTGGCAACGGAAAGCATCATTGAATGGTGCTTCTCGTGGTAGAAAAGAATCTTAGACTTTGATCTCTCGAGAAGTGAGATGAGCTCATCTTCAGGAAGAAGTCTATCGAGAGGAACACCTATACTGTCAGTGGAAAGAATTGCTGTATAGCACATACTCCACTCATAGCTGTTAGCACCTACTACAGCTAATTTATCTCCTGCATACTTAGTATTAAGGATATAAGTACCAAGATTACGAATAGCCTGACCATACTCGTAGAATGTTCTGTGCTCCTCGGAATCCTTAGGGTTTCTTCTAAAAATAAAAGCATCGCGCTCAGCAAATGAGTCGCAAGTCTTCATCATAAGATCGCGAATATCGTCATGATATGTCGCATTAAATATCGGTGTTCCAGTAATTTCTCTCATCGATACCTCCAATTTAAGCCAATGCGATATTATCATTAAGTTTTCTTTTAGTCTACTAAAAACTTTGACTTTCAAAGTAATTTGGTCAATTTGACACAATTTGACATTGAGTTCATTATCGTTAATATGGTTTTATACTTTAATATTATAGTAATGAGGAACATCTATGGCAGAAAATAATACACCGAAGGCTGCAAAGCCTAAGAAGGAAGATGTATATCCAAAGAAGCGTGGTTTTATAGGCAATTTTGCTGCGCGCGTATTTTTTCTCCTGTGTGATATCACGGTAGATATGAAGCCTATAGGGAAAGAGAATTTTCCATTACAGGACAAATATGTTGTAGCTGTAAACCACCAGAGTTTTTCCGATGGAATGTTAGTTGCAAAATTCCTTCCTAAGGGATACTTCAAGTATATGTGTGCATTAGTCGGCGCAGACCTAGAGACAGACTATGGCTGGCTTGGACGCCTTATCGTAAGAGTTGGTCGTGGTATTCCTGTAGATCGTCACGGTAACCCTATCCGTGGACTTATTAAGGCCAAGAAGGAAGTAGAGAAGGGTAATATCTGCTTCGTATTCCCTGAAGGCACAAGATGTCACGATGGTAAGCTTGGTGAGATGAAGGACGGTGCTGCTTATATCGCTATCAAGGCTAATGTTCCTCTCGTTCCTGTATATATTGCAGGTGCATACGATGTATGGCCAAGAGGCCAGAAGTGGCCACATCCTTATAAGGGATTTTTGAAGCGTAAAAAGATTAGAATCTATGTTGGTGAACCTCTCGATGGTAAGGACTATAACAATGATGCTCACGAGCTTACAGCAGCTATGTCTGACTGGATGCATCTTCAGGAAAAGCTTCATATGGACCCAGAGGTAGGTTAAGTAATCAAAAAGTTTACATAAAAACAAAAGAATTAATAT
Organism: Saccharofermentans sp.; assembly: GCA_045600625.1. Classification (GTDB taxonomy): domain Bacteria; phylum Bacillota; class Clostridia; order Saccharofermentanales; family Saccharofermentanaceae; genus Saccharofermentans. The sequence continues at coordinate 88,180 of JAZRYF010000023.1, read as the reverse complement.
TATTAGTAAGTCCTCATTAGTTAGAATGTGATTAGCATTTAAACTAGGAGGGCTTTTTACATGGATAAGTGGGCCAGACACATCTATCAGCCAGGACTTCCACTAGGTGAAGACGGCAGACGTATTACAGGTTCCAAGGAGCATTTAGACTTAGCAAGAAGAGCAGCAACAGAAGGTATGGTCCTTCTTAAAAATAGCGACGTTCTTCCACTTAACAAGGGTACGAAGATTGCAACTTTTGGTAAGGCTACTATCGACTATGTAAAAGGCGGCGGTGGTTCCGGCGACGTAACTGTTGCTTACCTTCATACACTTTATGATGGCCTTAAATCCAAGGAAGACGAAGGCAAGATTTCTATCTATCCTGAGCTTGTTAAGTTCTATCAGGATAATGTTAAGGAGCAGTATGACGCTGGCTTCTTCCCTGGTATGACTAAGGAACCAGAGATTCCTGCTGATTTATTAGAAGGTGCAGCTAATTTTGCTGACGTAGCTATTGTATCTATCTGTCGCTTCTCAGGCGAAGGCTGGGATCGTAAGGCTTCCCTCGAGAAGGTTGATACTTTATGGCCAGGTGAGTTAGAGCTTGCTAAGATGCAGCTCGACGTTTTCCCTGATGGCGACTTCTGCCTTACTGAGGGCGAGAAGAAAATGATTAGTGATGTTAAATCCAAGTTCTCCAAGGTTGTTGTCGTTCTTAACATTGGTGGTATTATCGAGACTTCATGGATTAAGGATGATGACGCTATCTCTTCTGCACTTCTTGCATGGCAGGGCGGTATTGAAGGTGGCGATGCAGCAGCTGATTTGCTTGTTGGAGACTCTAATCCATCAGGAAAGCTTACTGATACATTTGCAAAGGAGCTTGAGGATTATCCTTCCTCTTATAACTTCCACGACAGCGCAGATTACGCCAAGTACACAGATGACATCTATGTTGGCTACAGATACTTCGAGACAATCCCTGGAGCTGCTGAAAAGGTAGTATATCCATTCGGCTATGGCCTGTCATACACAACATTTGATATTAAGGCTTCTGGCGTTCAGGTTAACGACGGCAAAATCACAGTAGACGTTACCGTAACTAACACAGGAAATGTAGCTGGTAAGGAAGTAATTCAGCTTTACTACAGCGCACCTAAGGGTCTTCTTGGCAAGCCTAATAAGGAGCTCCTCGCATTCAAAAAGACTTCTGAGCTTGAAGCTGGTTCTTCGGCTACATATACACTTGAAGCTTCTACCTCTATGATGGCTTCTTACGACGATATAGGTAAAATCCAGAAGTCCGCATGGCTCCTCGAAAGTGGAGAGTACAACTTCTTCGTAGGTAACAGTGTAAGGTCCTTAGAGCCCGTTGAAGGCACATATGTAGTTTCTGAAAATACAGTTGTAGAGCAGCTTACTTCTCACCTCTACCCTTCCGACTTAGAGGAAAGACTTTGCTATGACGGAACAATGGAAGCAATTCCTGCTGGAGAAGAAAAGAGAACACATTCAATCTTTGAGCACATGACTAACAAAGAGACTGAAGGTCAGTCTCCAATCGAGAGACTTCGCCCATCTTTCTATCTGTTCGAGCAGCCAAAGATTTCCTTCCGTTCTGTTGCATCTGGCAAGTCAACTCTTGATGAATTCATGGCAACTTTGTCTATAGAAGATTTGATTTACTTGCTTGGTGGTCAGCCTAATAAGGGCGTATCTAATACATGTGGTATCGGTAACCAGATGCAGTATGATATTCCTAATATCTCTACAGCTGACGGCCCTGCTGGCTTAAGAATTCTTCCACAGGTTGGAGTTACAACAACAGCATGGCCATGCGCTTCAATGCTTGCTTGTACTTTTGATCCTGAGATTGCTACTGCAATTGGTCAGAAGGTTGCATTAGAGGTTAAGGAGAACAATATCGGTATCTGGCTTGCTCCAGCTGTAAATATCCATAGAAGCCCACTTTGTGGTCGTAACTTTGAATACTATTCAGAAGATCCACTCCTTGCTGGTCTCATGGGTGTTGGAATGGTTTCCGGTGTTCAGTCACAAAACATCGGTGCTACAGTTAAGCACTTTGCATTTAACAACAAGGAGACTAACCGTAAAAACTCCGATTCTATCGTATCTGAGAGAGCAGCACGTGAGATTTACCTTAAGCCTTTCGAGATTATTGTTAAGAATAGCGCTCCATGGTGCATCATGACTGCTTATAACAAGATTAATGGTATTCAGTGTTCTGAGTGCTACGAGCTTCTAGAGGATGTGCTCCGCGGTGAGTGGGGCTTTGATGGCGTAGTCATGACAGACTGGTGGACATCAGGCGAGCACTATCTCGAGTGCAAAGCAGGTAATGACCTTAAGATGGCATCTGGTTATCCAGACAGAATTAAGGAAGCTTATGAGGCTGGTGAGATCACAAAGGATGAGATCTATAAGGCTGCTAAGAACATCTTAAAGTTACTTCTTAAGTGCGAGTAAAATCTCGGATAACAGAAAGCACAGACTTAGCCTTCCCCTCTTCGTCGAAGAGGGGATTTATTTTTGCCGTAGAAAGCTCCTTCTCCCCAATATAATCAAGAGCAAACTGAGTGCCCCATATAACAGTCTTATTAGGGATTAACCCAGGCTCGAAGTAGAAGAAGCCGAGATTATACTGATTAGTAGAAATCGTGCTTAATAACGCCTTCATAAACTCATCAGGATTCTCTACTCCTGCGCATGTAACTTCAGCAAGAATTGTAGACTTATGGAAAAGCTTCTCGATTACAAATAAGGTTTGATTTAACTCCTGTATAGAGCCCATGGATGAATCATAAGACAGGCCTACAATATCAAAGTCATCTGTAGAATAAGTTGTAAGCCAGTTTGTTACAAATGCTGTATTAGTTCCCTGCCCTAAGTGAATCATTAGAGGGACATTAGGCATAATAGATTTGATACCACGAACGGCAGAAGTCATTATGAGATTAAATTCTTCGGAACTTATGTCATTGCCAACTGGCCAGAGAATACCATTATCTATCTCGTTACCAATCTGAATAATTGTAGGAAGAACTCCTTCTAATCTCATAAAGCTTAATGTCTTAACTACAAACTCATATACAGCAACGCTTAGTTCAGGAGCGGATAAGTTCTCCCACATCTTAGGCATAATCTGGCGATTCATAGTAGCAAAGAAATCAGATAGATGGAAATCTAAGAGTACCGCCATATCATTATTAATAGCGCGCTTTGACAGATTGATGAGCGTGAATATGTCATTAGTGCCTGCACCATAAGCTTTACCATCCTTAGTATATGGCTCATTCCACAAGCGAAGTCGAATCATATTAAAACCATTCTTAGCTAAAACCTCAAAGAGATCTCCATCGAAGTCGCCATCATAGTAGCGGCGCCCTCTCTTCTCTATCTCAGCCAAAGTAGATACATCTGCACCCTTAATATATTCACTCATCTCTATCATATGTAAACCCTCTGTCAGGCAATATTATTAATCGTTTCTTTATACTATAATAAACTTATGAAAAGCGACAATATTTTCAGCATTTTATATCCTGATATTGAAGGAGCTACATATAAGCAGCTCTCTTCTACGAGTTGTCACGATCTAGGTCTTGATACTATCTGTAAAAAGCTCACCACGGACCCTAAGGAGCAGAACATGATTATGGGAGTCATATCAAATATGACTTCTAATTTTGATGTAGCTTATTACAGACAGAAGATATTTGTTGATATCAAAAATCAGCCTAAGCTTCGTGAAGAACTAACCGCTCTTTTTGATAAGGTCGAGTTCATTAGAAACTTCGGTATCAAAAACAAAGAGATTGAAAACAAGATTGGGCTTTGGCATCTGATGCATCGACTAGATGAGCTTAAAGATTATATTAAGTGCGTCGAAGATATGCGCAATTGCTTAGCTAAAGCCGAACTTAAATCTGAAGGATTAATCGGGTTCCGCGACTATGTAAATGCCCTTTATGAGGATGCTCTTTTTGACCAGATGAAAAAGGATATCGAAGGAATTAATACTGATGCCAATTCTATCCAGAGTATTACTGTCGGAATTAACGTAAACTCCAGACTAGAAGCTATCTCAATGGGATTAATTTCAGTTAACGATAAGCCTTTTAAGAAGTCTTCTATCGTAAGTAACTTCGCTGATACTTTATCATCTAAGGATAAAGTACACGAAGGCACGCAGTGGGATGGCGATATGCACTACCAGCAGGTAGCAAAGCCTGATTCAAATTTTGCTGAAGAGATTCTCTCTTTCCAGGCTGCACTTAATCCTTTCCAGGAAGCCTCCGCTCGTCAGGGAACTTTGGCCAAGGTTGCAGAAGGAGATGGTCTTGGATCTTCAACCTTTTATCTCGAGAACCTGCTTAACAAGCTTATGGGATCTCTTGTTAAAAAGCTTCGTGAGGTACTTACCAAGTACTCCAATATCGCAGTTGTTAATATCTCCAGATTGATTCCCGAATTCGTGTATTATTTTAGACTTGTCGAGTTTGTCGAGAAGTGCGAGAGGGATGGATTCCCATTCTGCGAAGCTTCACTTATAAGCGAAGGTACAACGGCCATGAGAGCTCGTGATTTTTATAATCTGAAGCTTGCTGTATCACTTAATAATTCCGAAGATTTAGTTCCTAACGACTTAGACTTTGACCCAGAGCATACTGTATATATTCTTACAGGTGCTAACCGTGGTGGTAAAACTACCGTTACTCAGGCAGTAGGTTTACTGTATGTATTTGCCCAGGGTGGATGCTTTGTTCCTGCAAGAAGCTTTGAGTATAAGCCAGTAGATTGCATTTTCACTCACTTCCCTGCTGATGAGGATAAGACAATAGACTACGGCCGCCTCGGCGAAGAGTGCGTAAGATTTAAGGAGCTTTATGCTGCTTCTACTACTGATAGCTTGCTTCTTCTTAATGAGTCTTTTGCTACTACGTCCTTTGAAGAAGGCTACTATATAGCCAGAGACTCAGTTAAAGCGATTTTGAAGAAACAGACTCGCACTATCTATAACACTCATATGCATAATCTCGCTATGGATTTAAGCGATGGTGCATCATCATTAATCGTTAAGGCTGATGGTGGTAAGCGTTCATTTAAGGTTGAAGTAGCGCCTCCTGAAGGCAACAGCTATGCTAAGGATATCGCAGAAAAATATGGTGTAACCTATGAGATGCTAACCGGCGAATAATTATTTCTTCTCGCAATTAGGACAAGAATTACAATCAGAGCAGTTGCCACAGCAGCTGCTCTTTTTTCTTCTATTAATCGCACCCTTAACAGCAAAAAATAAAACTATTGCTATAACAATTATTAGCGCTATATCTAAGTAGCTAAGTCCAAAAATCATAGGAATATACCAAGAACAATATTAACGATAAATGCCATTATCCAAGCAATTAATAACTGCCAGATAACAAGATTAATCGCCCATTTAACTCCGAGTTCACGCTTAACTGAAGCGATAGCAGCGATACAAGGTGTATATAGAAGAGAAAATACTAATAGAGTAATTGCTGCAAGAGGTGTCATAACAGCTGCAACACCGCCTTCACCAGCAAAGAGAATTTCCATTACGGATACGACGCTCTCCTTAGCCATAATACCGCTAATAAGCGAGGTGCAGATACGCCAGTCTCCAAGACCTAATGGCACAAATAATGGTGCGATTACGCCAGCTACAATAGCCATCATGCTCTGGGATGAATCCTCAACCAGGTTCATAGTAGGACTGAAGCTCTGGAGGAACCACACAACTACAGCTGCAACTAAAATTACTGAGAAAGCCTTCTGCAAAAAGTCCTTACCCTTCTCCCACATAAGCTGCAATGTGCTTCTGCCGCTTGGAAGTCTGTAGTTAGGAAGCTCCATTACGAAAGGCACAGCCTCACCCTTAAAAATTAGCTTCTTATACAAAATAGCAACCAGAATTCCCGTTAATATTCCAAATAGATAAAGGCCAGTCATAACAAAGCCACCCTTACCCTTAAAAAATGCATTTACAAAGAACGCATAGATTGGAAGCTTAGCTGTACAGCTCATAAACGGAGTAAGAAGAATTGTCATCTTACGGTCTCGCTCAGATGGCAAAGTCCTTGTAGACATAACCGCTGGTACTGTACATCCAAAACCAATCAACATCGGCACGATTGATCTTCCAGACAAACCAATTTTTCTTAAAAGCTTATCCATAAAGAACGCGACTCTCGCGATATATCCAGAGTCCTCAAGCATAGATAAAAAGAAGAACATTGTAACTACGATTGGAAGGAAACTTAATACACTTCCGACACCTTCAAATATTCCATCAATTATCAATCCGTGTATTACTGGATTTACATTTCCATTTGCAAGTAGTAAGTCAACTCTTGTCTCTAACAGTTCAATTAGATTCTCTAACAAGCCTTGGAAGAATGCACCAATAACATTAAATGTTAAGAAGAATACCAGAGCCATGATAGCGATAAAAACTGGAATAGCAGTAAAACGTCCAGTAAACACCTTGTCCAAGGCTTCACTTCTAGCATGCTCTCTACTCTCGTGAGGACGAGTAACACACTTAGAACAAACCTTGGTTATATACTGGAATCTCATATCAGCGATGGCTGCACTTCTGTCAAGGCCACGCTCTTTCTCGAGCTGCAAAACAAGATGCTCTAACGTCTCTAATTCGTTCTCATCGAGCTCTAACTTGGCGATAATATCGCTGTCGCCTTCGATACATTTACTTGCTGCAAATCTAACTGGTATATCTGCTCTTCTAGCATGGTCTTCAATTAAGTTAGCTACACCATGAATTGCTCTGTGGACCGCACCGCCATTATCAGTATCACAGCAGAAGTCCTGCTTGATTGGTTTTTCCTGGAAGTGAGCAATATGAATGGCATGAGTTATAAGCTCATCAATACCATAGTTCTTAGCTGCGGAGATTGGTACTACAGGTACACCTAACATCTCCTCCATTAGGTTGATGTTAATTGATCCTCCGTTACCAACTAACTCATCCATCATATTGATTGCCAGAACGAGCGGACGCTCCATTTCGATGAGCTGCATAGTGAGATATAAATTACGGTCGATGTTAGTCGCATCGACAATGTTAACGATAGCATTAGGCTTGCTGTCTAATACAAAATTACGCGATACTATCTCCTCGCTTGAGTATGGTGACATGGAGTAGATTCCAGGCAGGTCCGTGATTGACGTATTAGGGTTGCCGATGATAACGCCATCCTTACGGTCTACAGTTACACCAGGGAAATTACCTACATGCTGGTTAGAGCCAGTAAGCCTGTTAAAAAGAGTTGTCTTACCGCAGTTCTGGTTACCAACCAAAGCGAAGGTCAGCTTATGATCATCTGGCAAAGGATCGCCATCGCCCTTACAGTGATGAACACCAGGCTCACCCAAAGCAGGATGCGCATGCTTATTGTTACGTGACTTAGCAATAACCTTCTTCTCTTCTTTTTTCTCAATAGGAGTAATCTCAATTTGAGCTGCATCATCAAGTCTTAATGTAAGCTCATACCCATGAATTCTAAGTTCCATCGGGTCGCCCATAGGAGCGAATTTTACTACTGTAACTTCAGCACCTGGGATAACACCCATATCGAGAAAATGCTGACGGAGTGCACCTTCACCACCAACAACATCAACCCGTGCACTCTGGCCTACTTTAAGTTCCTTAAGTGTCATTATTTCTCCAGTTTAAAACCTAATGGCAAAAGCTCAGATAAAGTCTTAATTACATAATCCTCAGAAGACTTCGCCATGATTATTACAAAATTATCACTATCAACAAACTCAGACATAACCTGACGACATATGCCACATGGTGCAGCGTAGTCTTCGATATCTTTGCCGTCATATCCACCTACTATAGCTATTGCTTTAAAGTCTTTTACGCCTTCACTTATGGCCTTAAAGATTGCTGTTCTCTCCGCGCAGTTAGTAGCAGGAAAAGAGCTGTTCTCGATATTGCAGCCTGTGTAAATTCCATCAGACGTTAAAAGAGCCGCGCCCACCTTGAACCCTGAGTAAGGGGCATAGGCTTTAGCGCGACCTTCGAAAGCTTTATTTATCAGTTCCTGAATGTTGATATTGTTCATACATATAATTTTACAATATTTAAAGTGCATATTACACAAATTTGTTTTAATAAAATTATCAAAAATTACTTCTAATATTAACAAATTCTTTATGGTAACTTTTTATCTATGGGGGGTGAATGTTCCATGAAGATTTCAGTATTAAGTTTCTCACCAAAGAACGAGACAAGCCTTACTTACCACTCTATGCTTTATTTGCAGAAGGTGTTTAAGGAAGATGAATTTGACATCAAGCTTGTTGGTGGTCAGTTAGAGCCTAAGGATGATGCTATTGAATCTATCAAGAACGCCGATCTTGTTATCTGTATAGCATCTTTGTTCCACTTCTGTGTACCACAGCAGATGATGGTTTATATGGATAAGCTCATGGAAAATCACGCTGACCTGATGCGTTCCAAGACATTTTCTTTCTATACAACATCAGGAAAGATTATGGACATCACAGCTCACGGATATATGGAGCGTTTCTTCAAGGAAAACAACCTTAAGCATGTGCGTTTCTGCTCACAGTATGACCGTTCACTCTTAGATGAGAAGGGCCGCTCTGAGCTTGTTACATGGTTCAAATTTATTAAGGAATCCATGACACTTAGTGAAGTGAAGTGCTGCGACTCTGAATGCATTGTAAGAGTAGTTGATGTATCTGATGGTACAAATGCTAATGTTGAAGAGACAGTAGTTGCTGCTATAGCTGAATATGAAGCAGCTGGCGCCAAGGTTAACAGAGTAAATATCAGAGACTATAAGATTCGTGGTTGTACAGCATGCTTCTGCTGCTACACAGAGCGTGTATGCCCAATTAATAAAACTGATGACTGGGTAAAGTGCTACGAAGATGTATATAAGGATTCAGAAATCATTCTCATGATTGGCGAGAATCATTATGGAATGCTCGGTACAGTTCATAAGGCTTTCCTCGACCGTCATGTACAGCTTGGCAGATTTAAGTTTGACCAAGAATACATTAGTGCATTCCTCGTAGATTGTCCTGAGGATGTAAATGGTGCATTAGACTTAAATGAACTTAGAATCCACACAGAAGCTATGGACGGATTCGGCGGTCATACTCTTGTAGATGTTACACGCCTTAAGGATATGAAGCGTGTAGTTAGAGAGTCTATCCTTTGCTACAACAATGATGTATATCCAGCTGAGAATTTCTACGGCGTTGGCGTACGCTTGAAGTTCGCCAAGCTCTCAGTTGAGATTAAGAATATGACAACCGCTGATTATGAGTACTTCAAGAAGTGCGGTGATGTTGATCCATGGCAGTCTGACTATCGTGTTATGCCAGTTCACTCTGCTGAAGAAGCACAGCGTTCCAAGTCTGGTCGTCTTATCCCTTATCGTGCAATTATCGCAGATGCAGAGACTAAGGCACCAACAATCATCTCTCGTAAGAAATTACCAAAAGAGATGCCTAAGTATGAATATGTTCCAGAGAAGCCTAAGAAAAAGGGCCTCTTTGGTCGTAGATAATTAATCACTATTAACGGAGGATTTATTTTATGGATCTTATGAAGAAGATTTCTCTTCAGATGAGTTTGCTCATGGGTGTTACTATGAGTTTGGTACTTTCACTTGTTGGTACTCTTTGGGGTGCAAGACAGAACTTCACTCTTAAGACATGGCTCATCTCATTTGTTATCTCACTCGTTATCTCTCTTATCATTGGTTTTATCGTTCCAATGAAGAAGGTATCTGATGCAGCTTGTGCAAAGGCTAACACAAGTCCTAACGCTATGAAGGGTAAGCTTTTGAGCTCTCTTATCAGTGATTTAATCTACACACCAGTTATCTCCATCATCATGACAATCGTTATGCAGGGTGGTGCACGTCGCGCTTTGGAAGCACAGATTGCTGCAGGTCAGGCTCCAGCTGAGGCTATCGCTGGTATGCAGGCTGCTCTTGAGCATATGCCTCCAATGCCAATCGCTATTATCTCCAGCGTTGTTATCTGCTTCGTAGTAGCATTCATTGTTATCTTCTTCATCCAGCCAGTTTACCTTAACGCTCTCATGAAGAAGAATGGTCTTATGTAATTAAGCTTTTAATCTTTTAAAAGAAGTGCCCCGTTAGTTTAGCTAGCGGGGCTTTTTGTTTTGGTTTTTAACTATAAATGGGAGTAAACGTGGGAGCAAAACCGCCTTTTTACTCCCATCAACACTCCCTTTTCGCGTCAAAGCAGCAAAATGGGAGTAAACGTGGGTGTGAAACCACCCTTTTACTCCCATCAACACTCCCATTTCGAGGTGAGCCAGGTTAAGAAGCGCTATTTTCCGCTTTAATCCTCTCGATTTCCTCGGCAAGAATATTTCCGAAGGTCTTCTCATCCAACTCAAGGCTCTCATTACCAGATACAGAGTCTCCAGCAAAGGCATCAAATACCTTCTGCTTATCCTCCAGAATCTTAACTATCTCTTCGTCAACCGTATTCTCACACAGAAGTCTGTACACAAGTACATTACGAGTCTGCCCCATACGATATGCGCGGGAAATCGCCTGATTCTCGATAGAAGGCTTAAGCTGTGGTTCACAAAGAATTACAACGCTTGCAGACTGAATATTAAGACCCGTTCCTCCCGCCTGAATCTGAGAGATAAGCACTGCACCATCAGGCGCATTATTAAACTCATCTACCATCTCCTGTCTCTTAGCGGGCGGAACAGATCCGTTAATAGGACCTATACACCTTTCTCCAAGAATGCTTTGAACCTTCTGAATTGTATCGAGGAAGAATGAGAATACGATGACCTTACGACCGTCGTCTGCAGCTTCTTCAACTAATTCTTTAAGTCTGATAGCCTTGGATGACTTAGTTAAGTCTTCTGCTGTCCAGGATACGCGACGAGACTCTGTAAACTTGTTATTCATTACAGCCTGCTCATAAATCTTCTTCTCTTCAGGAAGCAGCGTACACCATTCCTTAGTATCGATAAGTTCTGGAAGTTCACCAAGAACTTCTTCGCGCTCACGTCTAAAGTAAACTGGTGCGAGCGCCTGCTGGAACTCAGGAGTATATTTGATAAGACCAAGGTCCTTATTAGAACTACCGATACTGTTAACCATCGCTCCAGCTGATTTTGCTACGACCAAAGACTTAATTTTGCCTGCAACATCGGGTTGTAACAATGTTACAAGGTTAATCATCTCTTCTAATCTGTTCTCCAAGGCCGTACCAGTCATAAATAATTTACGTTCAGCATGCTTACTAATAGAGGCAACATTCTGAGTTCTCTGAGCAGAAGGATTTTTGATGTAGTGGGCCTCATCAACGACTAACATTGAGAACTTAAAATCATCTGCCAGATCAAAGTGACCAGTCGTCTCGTAGGTTGTGATAGCAACTCCACCTTCTGCTTTCCACTGCTCCAAGCACTTCTCTTTGTCGCTTCCATGAACCTTGATAACTGGAAGGGTACTCATCTTGGTAACTTCCCTAATCCAGTTAGCAAGAACGCTTGCTGGACATACGACAATAAAATGAGTAGCACCTGCATTTCGAAGAGATACCATAGCGGCGATGGCCTGCACGGTTTTACCCAGACCCATCTCGTCGCCAAGAAGCATGTTCTGCTGATGAAGCGCATACTTAACGCCCCACTCCTGATAGCGACGGAGCTCGACATTAAGTCCATCAAGGGAGGCTGTTTGTTTGGAGATTTCCTCCGCTAACTCCCTAGGGAGCTTATACTCACCGTCTCCTGTTCCAGTAAGACCAGGACGAACTTTCTCAAGAGTCGTAAAGTAGCTGACAGAATTCTTCTCAAAGTCAGCCCATATGAGCGCGTCAGACTTATCGCCCAAAAGCTCGTTTGCTTTCTTACCATAGTCACCATTCAAAGAATCCTTAAGGAAAGAAAACGACTCCTCCGCTTTCTTAATAGTACCGCCAGCAAATAACTTCTTAAAACCGCCTACGTTAAGCCCAGCTTCTACTTCAGCGATCGCCGCTTCTATAGATGGCTTATTAGTCTCGGCAAAAGATGCTGCTTCATTAGGTGAAGTCTTAAATGCTCGGTAATTGTATAAGGCCTGAAGCAGTTTTTTTACTTCAATTACGTTTTTGTTGTCTCTGGTAATAGAGATTTTCACAGTGAAACTGGCATCGGAATCAGAATGTAGAGCCTTCCCCGCATACTTGGCTATATAAGCATCAGACGCCAAAATAACGTCATTTTTAAGCTGCTCTTCGGTCTTGTTATAAGACTCTAATTTATTTAGAAGCTTCCTGTGCTGATCTATTAATTTATTAGCTTCGATACGGTCAATTGCCATCTATAATCTCCCTTGGTTTTCCTGTCTATTATTGTAAAGCAAAAGCAGCCCTAATTGGACTGCTTTTTTACGTGGGCAAATTATATTTTGTTCGTTACATCAGCTTAGTCATCTCGTCGATATAATCCTTACATCTGTCACCGCAGATCTCGTAGTCCTTACTCTTGTAAGTCCAGTATGCACGAGCGATTCCGTGGTTATTTAAGGCCGTGCTAATGTCTCTTAACCAGTTAAGTGTGTTTGGCATGTCAGCCTTGTCGATTACGCCGTACTCACCGCAGTAAAGTGGGATGTCGCGCTCCTCGGATGCCTTGATAGCCTCTGCAAAAATCTTCTCGAAGAACTCAGGGCCTGTGATCTTAAAGTACTCTCTGTCGATAGCCTTAGCCAGTTCAGGTGGAAGCTCTGTTAGCATTCTGTCGATATCTTCCATGGATACAGGGTAGTTTGTTCTGAAATCAAGTGGCATACCCTGAACCCAATACGCACCCTGATGTGTAAAAAGCATTGGCTCATAGCAGTGGAAAGTATGCACTACCTTCTCGTCGTGGGCATCAGCTAACCCAGCGACGGAAGATACTGCGTTATAGCAAACACCGCCAAATACTATCCAGGACTTAGGGGAATCCTCTCGGATAGCAGCGATTGTTTTTAATGCAATCTCGTTCCATTCATTTACAACAGTGAAAGGAACAATCTCATTTAAAAGCTCGTAAGCAACGTCTTCGTAATCGTTACAGAAATGCCTACTAATGTGTCTCCAGAACTCATAGTAGTGCTCCTGCAAAGCCTTGTCGTGGAAGAAAATCTCCTTGTCAGTCTTAGCAAGAGGGTCAAAATTATAACCATAAGCAGCATGGACATCGATGATCATGTGAATACCATACTTACGGCACCATGCCAAGCAATTATCGAGGTACTCGTAGCCCTTCTTAATAGGAGTACCATCGTCTGTCTCAATTACACTGTAGTCTACTGGAACACGCACGTGATCAAGGCCCCAGGAAGCGATTGTCTTAATATCTTCTTCTGTAATAAAGCTCTCGAAATGCTCCTGGCTATACTCATCAAACTGTGAGAGCCAGCCTCCAATATTTACGCCTCTTTCAAATCCAACGAATTTTCTCATAATTAAAAATTCTCCCATACAAACGATGAGAGAATAATAATATTATTATGACTTATGTACTATCAGAATTATGATTTTTATGTCATATAGTTAGCATGAATTATTTTTCCTTATCACTCAATATCTCTTCCAATTTCTTTTCTGTATCAGTTAAGCTGAATGACGAATAATATTTACGATTCTCAATATCTAAGATTCTATAGTGAGTGGAGATCATATTCTGCTGAATTACATATCCACCCTTCTCCTCGACGTTCTGCCACCATACGCGGCCTCCGTGAGTTATTCTATAGGAACCATCTATATCGACTAAAGCAAGAGCCCTGATTAAGTCAGATGTCTCGCCTCCGAAGCTGTTCTGCAGCACTTCGCTATCAGAGAAAATAGTTGCCGCAGTAACAGCCGCAGACCAGGAAAGAGATATTCTTCCCTTCTCAATCTCAACTAAGGTCTTCTTAGATATACCAAGCGCCACTGCCATCTTATCCTGAGGAAGGTTATACTCGGTTCTTATAAGCTTGATGTGCTTATTCATTGTATCGATAAATTCATTACGATCCATCAGGAAAACCACCACTCTTTCTCTAATGGTGTAATTTTACACTCCAAGCAAAATTAAGTCAATCTATTTATCAGATTATGCTCTTACCTTCCAAGATGTGGCATATAGAATGCTCGACCATATCGGAAATCGCATTCTCAGTATAAAATGCCATATGTGGGAGCATCAAAACATTAGGATAGTCCTTAAGGATAGACATCTCTCGATGACCAATTACCTTATATTTATAATCGCCATAGAAAATTCCAAGCTCATTCTCAATAACATCCAAAGCAGCGCCGCCTATCTTGCCACTGTCCAGGGCATCGATGAACGCAGGGGTATCGATGATACTTCCTCTTGCTGTATTAATAATAATTACGCCATCCTTCATCGTCTTAATAGACTCTTCGTTAACCATATGAAAGCTTGACTCTACAGCTGGTGTATGGAAAGTAATTACATCTGCTGACTTAAACAACTCTTCAAGAGAGACATATTCAGCATACTTCTTAGCTTCATCATTTTGATATGGATCATAGGCCAGAATCTTACAGCCAAAGCCACTTAGGTTTTTAATAACATGAGTACCGATTTTACCAGTACCTACTACACCTATAACTGCATCCTTAATCTCACGTCCGATATTACCTGGCAGACCATAGTCCATACCTTCGGCTCTCTTAATGATGCTCTTCATTCTTCGAAGGCACATGAGCATGAGCATAACAGTATAGTCAGCTACGCTTCCCGTAGAATAAGTAACGTTACTTACCTGCATGTTATGTCTCTTAGCCGACTCCAGATCAATATGGTCGTAACCGATAGTTCTTGTCGAGATATGCTTTACGCCAACCTTATCCCAGATGGCAATGATATCTTCTGTAACAGGCTGTGTAATAACTGTCACACCCTCGCACCCTTCCGCCAAGTGCGCATTTTCTGCTGTAGGATTGTCTCTGATTGGAATTATCTCTACGTTATACTGCTTTGAAAACTTCTCGAAATAAAAAGCCTCGTCAAAATCTCTATAGTTATATGCTGCAATCTTCATGGATATGCTCTCTTTCCGTTAACTTAATAACCGAATAATACCACACCAATTCTTACTGAATTATGGGTTGTTTAATCTTTTTTTAGGTGCTATTCTTTTTCAGTACATTTTTTTATCGAAAAGAGGTGATTTGAGTGGCAAACGGAGACAGTTGCAGTTCAGACGGGCGACAACAGCGATTGTATAATCTAGTTTCAGGCTCCATTGTTTGCTGCTTGAATCGTTAAGGCTAATTATTACTTAGCCATATATAATTGTTGTTATCCTTCGGCTGAAAGGCATATGAAGGATTTTTTATGCCCATCTATTCTTATTCAAAGCAAAAACAAATAATTGCGAGGTAAGTACGATGGAAGAAGAAAAGATTTTGACAGAATCCACTGAAGTAGTGGCAATCCCTGATTACGAGAAAGAAATCATCTCAATTATTAGAGGTAACTACTCTCCTAAGATGATTCTTAAAAAGCTCGAAGATTATCACGGTAGCGATATCGCGGATGTTATTGAGCAGTTAAATCTTAAGGAGAGGCAGAAGTTATTCCGCGTATGTGATGTAGAGATGTTAGCTGAGATTTTCGAGCATTTCGAGGAGGATGATGCAGCTAACTATTTATCAGAGATGTTCCTGTCTAAGGCAGCACGCATTATCGCAGAGCTTGAGACAGACAATGCGGCTTCAATTTTGAAGGAAGTACCGAAGGAAAAGCGCGACCTGATTGTGGAGCTTTTGCCTGAAGATATCAGACGTGAAATCAGACTTATCGCTTCTTTTGATGATGAAGTTATCGGTTCCAAGATGACGACGAATTTTATCGTCATCCCTGATAATTTAACAATAAAAGAAGCGATGAGATCATTAAGATCGCAGGCAGAAGAGAACGACAACATGTCTACTATTTTTGTCGTAGACGAGACGGATGAATTCTACGGTGCTATTGGTCTTAGAGATTTAATCAGAGCAAGCAGCAACGTACCACTTGAGAGTTTAATCGCGACCTCCTTCCCTTATGTCTACGCTAACGAGCCAATCGACGACTGTATCGAGAGACTTAAGGATTATTCTGAGGACTTAATTCCAGTTCTTGATAATAACAACCGACTCCTGGGCGTTATTACATCACAAAGCCTGCTCGAAGTTGTAGACGAAGAGATGGGTGAAGACTACGCTAAGTTCGCTGGTTTGACCGCAGAGGAGGATCTTAATGAACCTCTTAAGCAGAGCATGGTAAAAAGACTTCCTTGGCTCCTGGCTCTCTTAGTTCTCGGATTACTCGTATCTGGTGTAGTAGGCGTATTCGAGAAGGTAGTAGCTCAGCTTACTTTAATCATGGCATTCCAGTCCTTAATCCTAGACATGTCAGGTAACGTTGGTACTCAGTCACTCGCTGTTACTATCCGCGTTCTTATGGATGAGAACTTAACATTCAAGCAGAAGTTTAAGCTTGTAATTAAGGAGATGAGAGTCGGTTTTTGTAACGGACTCATCCTTGGAATATTATCTTTTGTTGTAGTTGGCCTTTATATTATGCTCTTCAAGCACAAGGAAGTATTCTTCTCATTTGCAGTGTCAGGATGCATCGGCGTATCCTTAATCCTTGCTATGTTAATCTCAAGTGCTGTAGGAACACTTATCCCACTATTCTTCAAGAAAATTAAAGTGGACCCGGCAGTTGCTTCAGGCCCACTTATTACAACAGTTAACGACTTGGTTGCTGTAGTTACTTACTACGGCATGAGCTGGATTTTACTCCTTAATGTGCTGCATTTTTGAGTGGGGGTTAATTCTTGTTAAACAGTTTCAGCGCGTTAGTATATGTTACCTTCAAGATGTGCTCGACAGAAGTGTTTCTAATCTCAGCGATTTTCTTAGCAATTGCAAATAAAGAGAGGCTCGTGTTAGGTGCTGATAAATTATCAATTTTGATATATGGCGCATCAGTCTCAAGTAAGATAGTTTCTTCTGGCATAAGCTTCACTGCATTAGTAAGTTCATCGTTATCGTAGAACAATCTGCCTCCAATTCCGAAATGCGTAATACCGACTTCCATCGACTTCTCCACATCATCGATAGAACCTCCAAAGCAATGGTAAACAGCTCCATGCTGGATTTTGTTTGACATCATAATCGCATATGCATCTTCATCTACGGCTAATAATCCGTCGTCGCTTGGACGCAGGTGCAAAACAACTGGTAACTGGTGCTTATTTGCAATTGTGATAAATCGATCAAACATATACTTCTGCTTAATACGATGATCTTCGCAGAAACCATCATAGGAATAATCAAGGCCAGTCTCCCCTACCGCTACACATTTTGTGTTAAGAAGAAGCTGCTCAAATTCTTTCCATCTGGCCTCCGACCAGTCTTCTTTCCATAAGTATTTAGGGTGACTACCAAATGCAAACTTGAAGAAGTAATATTCTGGTTTATCGAACATATCAATCATCTGATGATTAGTTGAGTAATCAACTGCTGGAGAGACGATTTCCTGGATTCCCGCTTCATGAATTAGATTAACGAGTTTTTCCCTAACCCCATTGTAGTTCTTAAGATTGTAGTGTGCATGAGTCTCAAAGATTGGTAATCCCGAATCACGAATTGCACCAGCCTCTTCAATCCAGATTGAAAAATATTTATCTTCTCTTTCCCTGCTATTGCCTTGATGCTCTACATCAAATCCAATATCTGATAATGTCTTCCATTTTCTTTCAGAACGCATCAGGACATTATATTCTTTGCCAAGAACATGACAAACAACGTAGCGTCTGATATCAAGAGATACATTCTCCTGAATCCAGCGCATCTTGTTTTCAGGATTGATGAAGTTGATAGTATTAAGACATTTCTGAACTAACGCTTCCTGACTAATCCTATACTCTTCAACTCGCGCATAGATATCTTCTAACTCCTCAGTTCTAATACCCTTATTCCATTTGTCCAGAATCTCGGCAATACTATAGTTAATATACTTCACAACTTCACCTCCTTTACTGCTTATTATTTTTAGTAAAATTATTACTCCTAATACAATAAGAATAGATATTAAACTATTAAGGAATCGTTTGGGAATGACCCTTTACCCGTAAGATATGTCTCACTAAACCAACCTATTACCGACGCACAAAACATCATTACTATAATGGTTAGCGGTACCATAATACAACTAGGTAAATCCCCCACTAAAATCTTAAGAAGAACTATAGCTAGAGTGTGTAGATGTAGTATTGTTTTCTATTTGATTATTAGGTGATCCTACAGTAACTTTACTATTAACTACTGTTGATGAAGAAGATTTCCCTTTATCACTTTTGTTTGTTTGCAAATTCAACTGCGTAAGAAGTAGGTATGAAGTTCCTGCACATCTGTAATTTCTTCCTTCTATATGTCCTATACACGAACTAAATGTATAACCAGAGAAATTGTTGCCACTTGTGTATACGTATCCTGCTGAATCGATTGATCCAACATATACGGTACTAGTCCATCCTTTGAATGTGTTTGGTTGAATATAAATATTACTCATACATCTCCTAGACATACTATCTAATGTATGGTAAGTATACATTCATTTATCGGTATGTTTACTAGTATTTAGTCGATTGGATTAATAATTCAGTAACTTAGTGTTTCATTTTAATTTCTCGAATTTGAATTTAAAAATTCGTTAACCAGTATGTTAATTCGAAATTGATTATCAACAATTTCATTGTTAAAAAAGATAGTGGAATTTAATCGCATTAATTCATTAGTCCCATAAATTATTTTATTGTTTGGAGGTGAGAAGATGTCTAATAACTCAGCTGATGAGTCTATAGAAGCATTGATATATAAGATGGGGTTGGATATCTCTTACCTCAATGCCCAGATTGTTGCAGGAGTTTAATCTCTTTTAACAATTAATTCTTCACAAATATTCAACACACTATTTTTAAATCACTTCATTTATGGAGGGAAGGTATTTATGTACGATTTATATCTGAATGAGAAAGAAAGTATCGCTGAAGCGAAGATTATGGCTCGTATTGAGTCTGGCAATTTTGATGTGTCAGATTGCGTTAATTATATTAATAAGAAGGTATGTGGACAGGAAGAAGCAGTGCTTTCAATCGCTAGAAATATTAAGCTCTCTCTGGTTAACTGGGTAAGCAGCGCATCCATTAAGAATAATGTTATTTTGGTATCTCCTACTGGTACTGGTAAATCATATTTCTTTTCTGTTCTTAATGAGTATTTTGAGGCTAATTTTGAGTATATCAAGCTTAAGATTGTTGACTGCTCAAATCTAACTTCACCAGGCTATAAGGGTGATAACCTTAGTGAGATTATCAAGAGCAAGGATCTGGACGGTTCATGCTTTTATGTGATGATTTTTGATGAAATCGATAAGTTAATTGCTTCTTGCAATAAATCAGATAACGAAGGATATAACTTCTCTCTCCAGAGTTCATTGCTAAGCATTCTGGATGGCAAAGACTCTAAGCACTGTCTAATCATTGCAGCAGGTGCATTTACAGGTATTGATGAGTGTCAGTTGAAGAGATTGCCAGCAGCTTCTGATATCACATTGGGATTTAAGAAGCCTGAGAAGGAAAGACTCCCAGTAGTTAAGGAAGATTTAATTGAATTTGGATTTACATATGAGTTGTTAGGTCGATTCTCACAGCTTATCGAGTTTAAGCCTTTAAGTAAAAATACGCTGTGCGACATCATTGATTTACGTCTTAGAGAGTTGGCTGAAGCTTGCCATTTCGACATCACTGCCAGTCCAAGCTTTTATGACTACTGTTATCAGTCAACTTCCAAGTATGGAGTCAGATATAC
Organism: Saccharofermentans sp.; assembly: GCA_045600625.1. Taxonomy (GTDB): domain Bacteria; phylum Bacillota; class Clostridia; order Saccharofermentanales; family Saccharofermentanaceae; genus Saccharofermentans. The sequence continues at coordinate 68,239 of JAZRYF010000023.1, read as the reverse complement.
CAACTCAATAATTCTGTCGGAGATTATTCCTTATGTTGGAAGTAAGAAGCGTATCGAATTCGTTCACATAGATTATTCCAATTTGAGTGTTAGAAGCGATGTTACCTATGGTCACAATGCGTCGCCAACAAGACTTGTATCTTCCTATGACAGTTCTGAGTTTGACTTATACAAGAAGGAAAAAAGAGCTTTCTACGTAGTTCATATCTTCATGCCAAGTGAGAAGGAGAACTATGAAATCGTAAGTGAACTTAATAACTTCAGAAGGAATAAGTTGGATGGTAATATCGGATGTTTCTACGTATGTGTTAGATCGACGAAGATTGCCCGTTCTATCAAGGCATATGCCGAGAAGCATTCGTACCAGGCGTTTATTGAAGAAGTAAAGGAGAATAAATAATATGAATACACAACTTGCAAAAATTATCGCAGCTTATGAGAGTAAGTTAACACCTGCCAATGCACTTCTCCTGAAGAAGCATGCAACAGGAACTATCTTGAATAGTGCTGATAAGAGAGCAATCAGGACATTCAAGACAAATTCTAATCGTGATACTTTACTTGCAAATGTCATTGATGCTACCTGTTGCTATGCATATTTTCACCATGAGAACTTCGTATATGTAGTGAACTTTATCTCAAAAGTCTTTACCAGTGTTAATGTCGATGAGATTCTCTCGCACATCTCTGGTAAGAATGGTTGGATTCTCTACGAGAAGAAAATTAAGCCTTATATTGATGATCATGATTCCTTTGATATGGGTTGCAGACTCTCTGTATACTACCTCATCACTCAGTATGTTGCAGCCTTTGAGGTTCTTCCATCTATTCCTTTCCTACGTATGCACGAGATTTTCACAACTCTTGGTGAGAACCACGACGATTTGGATTACTTCTACTCATCTGGAGGTCGTGTTCATAGAATTCTCTTAGGTGAAGATGAGTTTGATGAGTTTGACGATGAAGAACTTGATCTGCCTTTCGATATTGATGAGGATGATCTGGAGTTCAAAGAGCATGCTATCAAGGTTTCTTTTACCTGTGATGATGAGATTACTCTGGAAAGTATACTTGAGTCAGCCACAAGATTTAATGGTGTGATTGGTTCTAATAAAGGTGGTACGCAGATAGTTGAGTTTCCTCGTAAGTTAGATGCTTATGGATTTATTGAGTTGTGCTCTATCTTTGACATTGATGTGGAGTTTACAAGAGACGAATAACACCTAATTTTCAATTTTTTTATATAGGAGTATGTTTGCTATGGCAGATTTTTATGATATTAATGATTTTGACGACCTCGCTATGGAAGTCGTTACTAATGGCGATGGTGACTCGTCTTCAGTTAAGATGAGCGCCGAGGACGCTTATGTATACTCTATGCGTCAGAAGGCTAGAGTAGATCTCGACTATATGAGCTCTATTAGTGGCCTTGCCATGGATGAACTCGTTAATGCTTTGGCGGGTGATGCTATTTTTCCAGATCCTAAGAAGTATGATGTTACTCAGGATTTTTATGGTTGTTTTACATCCAGACAGCAGTACCTTCGTGGTAATCTTATTAAGAAGTATGCAGAAGCTCGTGAGCTTAACGATAAGTATGGCCTGATTTTTGACGATACAGTTAAACTTCTGCACGACAACCTACCAGATATGGTTGATGCATCGGAGATTCATATGAACCTCGGTTCAACATGGATTCCACCTATGTATGTTGCTGACTTTGTTCAGAACCTTCTCGGTATGAGTGTAGTTCCTCGTATTGATTACACTTCAACATTAGGCAAGTGGGTACTGGAGACTGTTTCCAAGCCAAACTACATCAAGAATACCTATACTTATGGTACTTCACGAATTACTGCCATAGGTATTATTAAGAATATCCTTAATGCCAAACCAGTTCGTGTCTTTGACCAGGTGTATAAGAACAACAGCTATGCACCTGAGAATGTCCTTAACCAACCTGAGACACTGGCTGCACAGAACAAAGAGAAGCTTATTATTGATGCGTGGAATGACTATATCCATACTAATAGTAGAATTGAGCAGGCTCTCCAGGAACAGTATATGGACAGTTTTGGTTATTCAATCTGTAAGTATGATGGGTCTTTTCTGAACCTGCCGGGCCTTAACCCTTCTGTTACTCCTTATAAGCACCAGAAGGATGCTATTGCCCGTATTGTTCTTAACAATAATACTCTCCTTGCTCATGAAGTAGGTTCCGGTAAGACTCTCGAGTTTTCATGTGGAATTCATGAGCTCTTAAGACTTGGTCTTGGTCATAAGGCGATGATTGTTGTACCTAATAATACATTTGAGTCGACTGTTAATGCTTATAAGGAATTGTATTCAGAAGATCGTCTTCTCGCAGTATATCCTCGCAGAGACTGGGTGCCTGATAAGAGAAGTCAGACTATCGCTAAGATTAAGAGTAATGATTATGCGATTATTGTAATGACATACTCGTCATTCGATATGCTCAATCTTACTCCAGTGCGCCGCATTAAGAATAAGAATGATGAGTTATCCGAGTGCCGTAGGCAGTGCATGACTACACATAACTATTCAACTATGAAGGCGCTTCAGTCTAAGATCCATAAGCTTGAGAAGGATATAGAGAAGCTTAAGGAGAATCTTAACTATGGTGCTACCTCATGCTTTGATGAGCTTGGTGTTGATATCCTGGTAGTCGACGAATGCCATAACTACAAAAATATTACTCTCTCTAATATGACTGATAGTATAGTTGGGGTTCATAACTTAGGCTCTAAGAAGGCAGATAACATGCTTGAGAAGGTTGAGTATATCCAGTCTAAGAGTGGTCACGTAATCTTTGCTACAGGTACACCTATTACCAACAGTTTGGCAGATCTTTATGTAATTCAGCGCTATCTTCAGCCAGTTGCTCTTAAGGCTTGTAACATATTCCACTTCAATGACTGGATTAACACCTTCTGCTCTCAGACTCAGTCATTTGAGGTTGATGTCGATACAAAGAATTATCGCTTTACTACGAGGTTTTCCAAGTTCCATAATCTCCCAGAACTGATGGCTTTAGCATCTGATGTAATCGACTTCTATCAGATTGCTAATGGAGAACTTGGATTACCCTCATTTGAAGGTTATACGGATTCTCTTATCAAGAAGTCAGCGATTCAGAAGAAGTTCATAGATATCCTGTCGGATCGTACCGAGGCTATAAGAACTCATGAAGTTAGTCGCAAGGAAGATAATCTTTTGAAGATTGTAGTCGAAGGAAGGATGTGTGCTCTCGATCCACGCCTTGTTGTTCCTAATGTAGTGATTGGTAATGATGACGACTGTAAGGTTAGAAGATGCGCCGATAATATGGCCAACATTTATTATGGTCATCCGGGGACTACTCAGATAGCATTTTCTGATATATCGACACCTAAGGATTCATTCAACATCTATGATGAGCTTAAGTCTGAGTTGATTCTTCGTGGTGTTCCAGAGAGTGAGATTGCTTTTATCCACGATGCTACAACAGAGGCTAAGCGCAATCGCATGGAGAAGAGATTTAATGCTGGTGAGATCCGTATTCTGATTGGCTCAACCATGAAGCTTGGAACAGGATGTAATGTTCAGGAACGCTTGAAGGCGGTTCATCACTTAGATGTACCTTGGCGTCCATCGGACGTGACTCAGAGAGAGGGACGTATCATCAGACAGGGTAATACAAACTCTGAAGTCTTCATCTATAGATACGTCACGGAGGCTTCGTTTGATGCATACATCTGGCAAATACTCGAGAATAAGCAACGCTTCATTTCTCAGTTCCTGTCTGGTTCGTTAAGTGGTGTTCATCGTGATGAGACAGATTGTGCCGATGCGGTTCTTGATTATGCAGAGATAAAGGCTCTGGCTATCGGAAACCCGCTAATCAAGGAACGTGTAGAAGTCTCAAATCAACTGGAGCACGCTAAGATTAATAGCCGCCAGAAGACTAAAAATCTGCTCAACCTTCAGTGCATTCTTGTTTCTATTCCAGGTAGAAAGAAGACTCGTGAGTCTTTGATTAAGAAGGCAAGGATGGATCTGATTTACTACAGACAGTATAAGCAGTCTATCCCCAGAGAAGAACGTGTTATGTTCGGTGAAGAACTGCTTTTAGCTCTTAAGAATAACGTCCTTAAGGATGAGGAAAGAGTCTTTGATACATATCAGGGATTTAAGGTTATTCTTCCAGCAAAAATGCTTCCTGAACGTCCACAGGTGATTTTGTCCTATGCTGGTACTTATACAGTCGATATGGATGGAGATAAGCCCCTTGGTGTATGTCAGCGTCTCGATTATGCGTTAGACCATCTCCAGGACACTATTCGCTCTCACGAGGATGCATTGCTCGATCTGGAGCAGCAGAGATGTCAGGCGCAGTCTGATATCGATAAAGGTAATGAGTTCGAACTGTTAGTGGAAACTCTTACAAAAAGACTTGAAGAAATAGATAAACTATTAAAGGTAGGTGCATAACTATGATTAACAATACAAATATTCCATCAATGGCAATCTCTAAGGCAGTTTCTGAGCTGGCTGACCTGTATACAATTATCTTCAATAAGAAGCTTCCAATTAGCTACGCCCCATCTCCTTTTCTCTGGGGTGCAGCAGGAGTTGGTAAGTCTGATGGTGTAATGCAGCTGGGTGATATTTTGGAGCAGCGAACTGGAAAAAGGGTGATTATCACTGATATTCGTTTGCTCCTTTTTAGTCCAATTGATCTCCGTGGTGTACCAGTGCCTGATGAGAAGCGTGAGTTTACAGCCTGGCTTAAGCCGAAGATTTTGGACTTGGATCCTGATGAAGAGATAATCAATATCCTCTTTCTCGATGAGCTCTCTGCAGCTCCACAGTCCGTCCAGGCGGCAGCGTATCAGTTGACTCTTAATCGCTGCATCGGCGAGCATAAGCTTCCTGATAATACTATTGTTATAGCCGCAGGTAACAGAACTACTGATGGTGCTGTTGCGTTTAAGATGCCATCTCCGCTCGCTAACAGACTCAGTCACTACGAGATTACTACTGATTTTGCATCCTGGTCTCGCTGGGCAATAAGCGAAGGTAATGTACATCCACTTGTTTTAGGATATTTGTCTTTTGATACAAGCAAACTCTGCCCAGAGATTACTACATATGATGAGAAGGCATTCCCAACACCAAGATCCTGGATGTTTGTATCTAATATCCTGCACGCGTTAGATACTGATATTGACGGTATTCGTAACCATCATGCACTGATTTCGTCTTGCATCGGTCTAGGTACCGCTACGGAGTTCTTAGGATGGTGTAAAGTCTATAAGGATTTGCCATCGGTTCAGGACATCTTTGATGGCAAGGCTATATCTTGTCCTAAGTCTACGGACGCACTATATGCGCTTGTTGCCTCGATGACTTCTTATGCTATTAAGGGCAGATCTTTGAATGAAGAACTCACTCAGGAGCAGATTAACAATGTTTGCGATTTCTGCGCGTTGCTGCCAGCAGATTTTGCCAGCTGCTTTTACCTGAATGTTGTCCCTAACGGAGGCTTTAGCATGAAATTTATGAAGTCACCAAGTTTTCTTTCCTGGCTTAGAAAGAACAGAAGTATTCTCGAGAACTATAGCGCTTAATCTGGAGGTTCTTATATGAATAAGGATAGTAAGTTATACCAAAGCGCGGCCGTGCGCTTGAAGGAAGCCAAAGTAAGAATTCTTGCCAAGCTGCCATTTTATGGTTCTCTAATAATGCGTATGCAGGTTGGTCTTGCTAAGTGCAATACAGCTTATACAGATATGCAGAAGATTGTGTTTGATCCAGAGTTTGTAGACAGGATTACTGAAGAGCAGTTGGAGTTTGTCTATTGTCATGAAGTAATGCATTGTGCACTTAATCACTGCACTCGCGGTAAGACACTTAACAACTATGTTTACAATATCGCATGTGACATAGTTGTTAACTCTAATATTCTTCAGAGTATGGGCAAGTCATTCTTTGTTGTGGATGGACAGAAAGTTATGCACAAGGCACCGGATAATACAGAAGGTTATCTCCATTCTGCCGAGGAGGTTTATGACATGCTTATGAATAAGTATGGTGATCTTATTAAGAATTTTGAGGATATGCTTGAGAGAATTCTTAAAGACTTTGGCAAAGGCTTTGATCAGCATGACCAGTGGGAATCTATTCCTGCTGATTCCATACTTGCAGATGAGTGGGCTCAAAGAGTAATTAAGTTAGCCAGTACTATTAATCCTTACAGCATTCCTCGTGGTGTAAGGAAAATTGCTGCTGATTATACCAGAGAGTCTCAGCTTAACTGGAGAGAAGTATTACGTGAGTTTGTTAAAGCCATTAGTGAGACTTATGACTTCACATTTCTTCCTCCAGACAGACGATTTGCATCTGCTGATTATATTTTCCCGTCGTTCTCTTCTGAAGATGTAAATACTGTTGAGAACCTCTGGTTCGTGTTAGATGTATCTGGATCTATCTCTAAGGAGACTTTGTCTGCTGCTTTTGGGGAGATAAGAGGTGTTACTAATCAGTTCGATAACATTAAGTCAAGATTAAGCTTCTTTGATGATGACGTAAGTGATCCTGTAGAGTTTGATGAATTTGAGACTATTAAGGAACTTACTCCAACAGGCGGTGGTGGAACATCCTTCTATAGTATCTTTGAGTATTTAAAGGAGAATATGTCTGATAATTTGCCAGCCGCAGTTATCATCATGACGGATGGTTATGCAGAATATCCTCCGATGTCAATGGCTCTTGATATTCCTGTTCTTTGGCTTATCTATGACAATAGAGAGGACGCTCCCTGGGGCGATTCAATCCACATTAAGAGTTTTAATATTCATGACGATTCGGTGCTATTCCCATGAGATATCCTGTTAAGTGTAACTGGATTAGTTATAAGCCATTACCTGATGGTGATGAGTATGTCGTTCATAACTATCTTCTTGAGGAAGAATATATTATGCCTGGTGACGACATTCGCTTCATTGAGCAGCTTGATGGTAAGACTGATCCAATGGAGATTATTGATACTATGTCCAGACGTCAGATGAAGATTTATCTCATGTATCTGGAGCATTTTGATCTAATACGAACAAGCAGATTTGTTATTGCTGAGTTCCCGACATATATATGGACTGCGTGGGTTATTAGGGATAATGCCAGATTCAGGAGTATTTGTGAGGATATTAATACTCTTCTGATGCTAAGTGTCATTCCCGTGGCAATGCTTTCCATAGTAATGCTCATTTTAAATGGAAGTATTGAATCTGCGTTAGATAGCACCAGCCTTTGGGTCGTAATGGTCGGATTTGCATTTGGTGTTGTTAGTGGCCTTATCCTGCATGAACTAGGGCATGCTATTAGCTGTACTGCTTATAGTGGAATCGTAATGGAGTTTGGACTTGTCTTTAGCGGTTACTTCGGAGCATATACAATGATTGATACTGTGTCGGTAAAAAATCGAATTCAAAGAATTCAGATTAATCTGGCTGGTATAGAAGTGAATATTTTGCTCGCTTCTATATATGTCATCATGTTCTATTTGTGTTCAGGCTTAAGGTTTGCCAATAGCTATTTCTGGGTACAGGCAGCGATTGCTAATTTGTCCATGGCTTTAGTTAATGTCTTGATGGTTGATGGCTTCGATGGTATGGATGCCATCAAAGAAATACTCGGACTTGATGATCTTATGAGATCATCTGCAAAGGCTCTGTATAACAAAAAGAGACGCTCGCATTTACTAGAGAGCGAAGCTGGCACTGTTAAGGTAATGGCTGTGGTGTTTATCGAATTATCAAGATTTATATATCCGCTCATCATTGTCTTAAGTGTGATTTTAATTTGGACATAGGAGGATTTAGTTATGAATAAGAATACTTATATAACTGTTGCTATGGTGTTAACCGTTTTTATGGCGTCATGCGCGTGCATTTATATCAGAATGCCATTACTTTGCATTCTTACATTAGTCATGATGTTTGTGATAGTTGGGTTTAGTCCGTTATGCCATATGCGAGAGACACTTTGGACTTTTGTTCTGACAGTAATAATAACATTACCTCCTAATTTGTATGTCAGCTGGTTTGTTGCAAACAGAGCATATGTACACTATGACTATCCGACATGGGCGGCATTGTTTTTAGCATTAGTTATTTATAGTGTCTTGATTAGCATTGAGGAAATCTTATGTGGGACTATAAGTCGTATAATTTGGCGTAAGCAGTATAGGGTTAAGTTTTATTGATGGAGGATAAAGTAATGAGTAATCTATATACAAAATATATTAATTATACGATTGCAGCTGGACTGGGATCATTAGATGATACAACTGATGGTATGGTTCTTCTCGAGAAGAACCTCAGGTCATCAGAAAAGCCTGACGTTGATTTGCTTGCTGCATCAGTTCTATGGAGAATGAAAATTAAAATTCAGTCTATTCAACTTAATTATGATTCAAGTATTGTAAGCCTTTTTGCAGATCGATTGATAGATATTCGTAAAGATAATAACTACACTTCTGATATTTCTATTTCTGATATAAAGCGATGGTTAACTACAATGAGAGACTTATCCATTATTTATTCTGCGTATATTTCTTATGAGATGTTAGTTCTTCAGCCGATTCTGGAATTGATGCTGCAGGATGATGAGATGGAGTTTTATAGAAAGGAATGGGGATAATTATGTATAAACCATTTACAGGAGAAGACGCGGTTAAACATACAAAAAGAACAGTGTTAACCATTCCAGAAGGGTTTACTCATCTTGATGAAGAATCAGTTATTTATGTTACTCGTCATTGGAAATCACACGTCCGTAAATTGATTATTCCTTCTACTATTGAATCAATTGATTTCATTAGAACAAATAGCAATAATTATCGGCTTGATGATAATAGATTGGTTGAGATTGTGGTAAGTAAGGATAACAAACATTACGCATCTCACGACGGAGTGCTTTTCAATAAAGATATGAAGACATTGATTTATTATCCGTGCAGAAATGCACGTGTCAAATATGACATACCTAATGGGGTTGAGGTGATAAAGAAGCATGCATTCTTGAATACAGAATATCTAGATACTATATCCTTTCCGTCATCACTTAAAATAATTGAACGCGAAGCTTTTACTGAAAGTTCAGTAGCTTGTTTTCCGAATTTGTTTTCTGTTTATCGTAAGGATTTTATATATACTATTGAGATACAAGGATTTTGGGATAATGATTATTTTTATCCTGGAGAGTGTCAGTATATTACTGTAAATAACCGCAGACCACAGCGTACTAATCTTGAAGATTGTAATTTGGAAAATAAACTCAATGATAAGGAAGCGGCGGAGTATATTTATCATTACTTAAAGAATGTTATAGAAAACATAACAATAAATGATATATGTGGTAAGCGTTTGGCTGAGGAATTGAAGCAATTAGTATGGTTCTTTTACAGAACATATTGGTTTAAACCATTTTTAAAATAATATTGGAGGTAGCGTATGAATTGGTACTTAATTGGAGATATTCATGGCGAGGCAGAGCCTATTAAGAATTTTTACGAGGACAATAATGAACGTTTGAATCTCGATAAAAGTGAGAGTGCATTCATTTTGCTTGGTGATGTCGCTTGTAATTTTAGTATAACAGGTAATCGAGATCGTAAGTTTAAGACAGATTTGTCTAAGTATCCATTCACATATGTATGTCTTCGCGGTAATCATGAGGCGCGTGCGTCTTATATGTATAAGAGATTTCCTGATAAGTGGGAGAAGAAGCAGAAATATGGTGGAACGATTTACGTAGAGAAGGAATTTCCAAGAATTGAGTATTTGTCTGATATTCCTGCCATCTATGAATTTGCAGGATTTAAGACTTTGTCCTTGCCAGGTGCATACTCAGTCGATAAGAATTATCGATTGCTAATGGGATGGCCCTGGTATGAAGATGAGCAGTTATCTTCAGTAGAGAAAGCTATTGGTAAAGAACTGATAAAAGAGAACTTCATGGTAGACCTGGTTATCTCGCATACATGTCCTCTAAGCTTCATGCCTACTGACTTGTTTATTCCTGGAATCGACCAGTCGGAGGTGGATAATTCGATGGAAGAATATCTTCAGGACATCGAATTTAACCTCCACTATAAGCGCTGGGCTTTTGGCCATTTTCACGCAGACAGACTCTATCCATTCAGAGATGGCAAGGAAATGATGATGCTTTTTAACGAGAAGGTAATCGATCTTGTTAAGTTTATGAATATGAGCGCTTATGACTACTGGAATGAGATTAAGGCTTAATACCACCTAATGAAATATATGGGGGTGAATGTTGTTTGATTTAACATTCACCCCATATTTATTCACCATATTAGACGTAACTTAATCAGCTGTTAAAAGCTCCTATAAAAGCTAGAATAACAATGATTACCAGGCCATAGAAAAGTATTTTCTTCAATATAAACCAGAGAAGCGCTAATATAGCTACTGCAACCATACTTCCAAAAGCAAAACCTATACCACAAAGAAGAGATAGAAAATAATCTCCAACTCCAATATCTCCACCACGAGCAAAGCTACTCCACCATGTATTATAACAAATGACACCTACACCCCCCGCGATACAAGCTAACCAAAAACCGGCTGACGAATCATAACAATTTAAAATCATTATTGAAGCAATAAGTGACGACAAAATCGTAAAAAACCAAAATGCGCGATTACAAGCAATTGATTTTGGATTCCTAATAACGACATTATTAGTTTGATATGCAGTACTAGTCTTCCCTACTGTATACACTGGAAGGCTACTATTGCCCTTAATAGAATTATTGAAGGCATATGTAGCTTGATTAGTACCTGACACAGTTTGAGCACGTTTTACTTCGCACCAAGGGCACTTCGAGTAACCTGATGGATATACATGAGATTTATCATTACAAGTATGCATCTTTCCACTGTACAAACTTCCCAAAGCAATCTGCCATTCTTCCGCACTAGGTCTTTTAGAAATCGTAGATGCTTTTACAGCAGTTGAAGCTGAATAGCTGAATGCTCTGTCAAAAAGAGATCTAATTTCTGGAGGCAACATCATTACATCTGGTGCATCAGGGGATACTTCTCCTGAACTATTAGATACATAAGGACAAATACCTTTTACAATATTACGTTCAACCTGATTATTACTTGATGACGAATGAGAATTATTCAATCCAGAACATCCAAATGGATGGCAGTTATTCATCAACAGATTAAAGATATGAATTGAAAGTGAAAAGTTATCGGTATTTTTTGTAAAAACACTGCTTGACTTAGATAAATCCTTGCCCTGCAATTCAGGTGGTAAAACTTCAGATACACCAACAGTGCACTTATAGATTTTACCAGTTCGCTTATTAGTAATATTAAACGAATCTGTATCGATAAGTGTAACATGTCCCCTTTCATCAATCATAATATTATTAGGATTCATATCACCGATTTCTACACCCTCTTTATGAATGACCTTAACCGCCAAAGCTAGATTGTAAGCGATCAAAACAGCAATTTTCCAAGTGTAAGTTGGATATAATCTCATACGTTCACGCTCTCTACTTGCAGCAAATATATGATATTTGCTTTTAACTCGAGGCATTGTATAACCAACAAACTTACCTTGTGCGTCTAATAATATGTCCTGTGGCCAAGCAACACTTAAAACACCATTAATGTATGGATTAATCGGTTGATCCAACATGGTTTCTATTTTATCTTTTAATGTCTGACGGGGATTAGAAGATTCAGCTGAAGGAGTGAATTTAGCATCGAAATACACCTTTGCTACAATATCCTTCCTGCCAAGAATATCATATACCTCCCCCTCTCCACCACCTCCAAGACGAGTTCCCATAGTATAAGAACTAGAATAATTTCGTCCATAATAAACAGCCATACTTCCACCTCCTCGTAAAAAACTAACTACTAATTTGCACTTGTTGAATTACAATCTTTGCAAACTACTTCTTTGTTCTGTTTGTGTCCGTTGATATTGTTAGGTATATTTTGATTTCTCTTCGAGATCCTCTTCTTACAAAAGAGGATTTTGTTTACAAATCTTCCTATACCTTTTACTACTCTGAGAGCATCCTTAACCATTCCATTAACAGTACTTACAATTGAGTCGGACCCATGATTAACTACTTTTGTTTCTCTCGAATCCGAAGAAGATAATTTCTCCTCTTCATCATGCTTATCATTAAACGTAGAATTATTCCCTACTTTTATTTCATCGTTAGTCTGTACAGACTCCTGGTTAAATTTATCCTTATAAGCTCTATAATCAGCATAAAGTGCATCTTCCAATGCCTTTTTTCTTCTATCAGTATCCTTATCCCACTTATCAAAATCAAAATTAATAAGCGACATCGTCTTGACTAACTGAGGATTCTGCACAACAACAAAACTGATATCGTCAGTTACAATATCTCGAAAGTTATCAGGATAATCCCCTTTACCAGACAAGTACTCGTCCCAAGCAAATTTTAACTTCTCTGCGTCTTCATCTGTAAATACCGGTTCGGTAAGTGCTGGTTCTAAGAACGGAAAATACACTCTGTTATGCATTACTTCTGTATCAACACAGTGATCCAATACACCATCAGTCATCAATACACATGATGAAACCTCCTTGGAACATTTTCCAAACTGCCACATATCAATCTCTCGTAAAGGAAAAAGACTATGAGCCTCATCACCTTTATGCCTAGTGGTAATCATCTCGTATGTTCCATCAGAATACAAAGCAACAACTCCATCGTCACCGATGTGCCCAAAATACAAATCGTGTCCATCAAAGATTACAACTGTAAGTGTTGAATCGAATTCCATAAATGGAAGTTCACGATCATCTGCATTTTTCTCTACTAAAGACAAAGCATGCTCAAATGATTTTCTTAGAAGATTTATTAGACTCTCATCATCCAATTCAATTAAGTCTTTATTCTTTAAATGGTTTTCAATAAAATTCATTGCGCTCGTTACTGCAACTACGGAACCAAACTGACTATACTCACATGATCCAACACCATCCGCTACAGAAGCTATTACAAATTCACGCTTGTAACGGCCTACATATATCCTCTTAGAGGCACTATAGTCCTGGCATGGTACATCTCTCATAATATGGCTCTGTCCCTGTTGTGAAATATTAAAATGTGTCAGCATGTTTGACTCTCCTTTCTAATATCAAGGCTATAGCAACTTAGCTATAGCCTTGATATAAACAACCTATAATATTGGAGGAAATCTTAGTTCTCAAACCAAAGCAATAGCATAAACAAGTTAAGATACGATTTCCAACTGACAATCACTTGGATTAGGCAATGTAACTTTCTGACCACGAGTTGAGCTTGAAGTACGACTCAAACTATTGCTCAACCAGACAAATGCGCCCTTAAAGTTTTCCTTGCTAGCAGTCAATACCACTCCATCTAATGTCAAACTCTTAAGTAATTCCATATCAGCGGTTTCTCCAATGGCGACAGGAAAAAATGTACAATGCGCGTCTCTCTGTGCCTGCAATAAACGATCAAAAGAACCATTATCTGAATCGTTAGGATATCCATCCGTAAGCATGAACATCCAAGGACGATAGTATGAAGTCTTATTAGCCTTATACTGATTCTTACGAGACTCAAGTTCATTTAATCCAAGCTCAACCGCTGCGTGCATGGCAGTAGTTCCATTACACTCAAAGCGAGGGACCTCAAAGTCATATGCAGGTCCAAAAGGAACCAGAATATTGGCATCATCATCGAATCCAATTACACAGAATTCGACACGACCTCGAGCTTGAGCATCTAAAGACTCTCCTAATAGCGCAAATCCTTCTTCTAACTGCTTCTTAACACTTGCCATTGAAGCTGATAAATCAACCAAGACAACACATGGAAGATGCAATTCTCCGCCGTTCTCAATTGGACTATTTGCTACTCCACCCTTTGGGTTCTTCTTAAAATTCAACATAGTAATTTCTCCTTTTATTAAAACTTGTATTTAAAATCACTGAACTGATTTCCTTCCTCATCAACTATGGAGATAGAAATACAGTTAAGTTTTTTCTCGTCCTGAACAACGAGAACTGATATGATTCCACTAAACTGAATAGCAAGCATTCTGTTAATATTGGAATCTGCTTCAGAAAAGTGATTACAAGAATTGATGTGACTATGCCAAATGCCAACAAAGTCGTAATCAGACTCATTAACAAATATGGATGCCTTATTACCATCCAAACTGTATGAATAGCTACAAGGCTTAAGCGACGGAAGTTCAATTATCATCTCCATTAATAAGGTATTATCATTTCTTTTACCAAGTATGATTCCACCAATTTCATAATTGGAGTTGGTACTCGCAACTAACTGTCTAAGCTGATCTATGCACTTTACATCAATTCTTGCAGTCACAATTATTAGCCTCACTTAACGCGCACTAGGTACGAGTGTCCGCACTGCTTACATGGAGCCTGGGCAATATCACCCTTAACAAGTCTTGGTCCATCAGTAATCCATCCACAACGTGGGCACTTAAAGTATTCGCTAAACATTGTTACATTGGGAATTGTTACAATCTTCTTCATCTTGAATCTCCTCTATAGTTAGTGGGTTTGCCAGGCCCGCAAAATTGCTTTTGCCATATCCATCGTGATTTGAAGCGGCACCTATTCAAATTCACATCCTCATCGCTAGTAATAAAGCACCACCTCCGTTTCGAATTCGTTTGTACATTCGTTATAACAAGAGGTTAGAAGTTGAAGCAATCGCAAATAACCGAGTATTCAAACAGTAATTCTTAATTGAAATTCAGTATTCTAACAAATTTTTTCATGTGCAGAAAAACAAAGATAATTAGCATCCATACATGTAATGTTTACCTTCTTATTAATAAAAAGAAGTAGGATTCAATTCAGAAAAACTAGAATTCCTATTCAGAATTCCGAATAAATTAGGTATGTTGTAATTAACAGCAAACAAGTCGTGTGATAGATTAAAATCATATTCCATATTCCAAGGAGGTCCTAATTATGATCCCTCACGAAAATAGCAATACTACTTTGCTCAAGACTGATTTACTCGATTTAACAAGCAAGAATCTTGAGAAACTTCTAGAACAGCATTCTATTACCCAGAAAGATTTAGCTGACAAGACAAGAACTGCAGCTGCTACTGTAAATAGTTATATCAAAGGTAAAAGTTTACCTAGTTTAGAGTTTATGGTTGCAATAAAGAAACTCTTTGACATCTCTATTGACGATTTTACAAGCAAGGCAATCAATCCGGAGGATTATCTTGCCCCTGTTGAGATCGCTACAAGTGCAGCAGAGCTTAAGGAACAGTCAATAGCTAATAAGTATTTGGGAACGTATTATTCCTACTATTTTGATACTAGTCACTACAAAGGTAGAGACTTCAATAATGCTGAAGATTCCTTGCGCTATGGAATTCTTCACATTTATGAGGAAGATGGACCAGCTAACATCAAGTCTTATAGCTGCGTAGCGATTATGGGATTAGATAATCCCAAAGAAGCAGATAAGATTAAATCAAAAATTGAAAGCTTTAGCGACAATGAAGCTGTAATAAATTTTATTGGTACAAATCATGCTAATTCTATGTATCATGGTTCATTTGATATGGGTGACAGATTTGTATACTTATCGCTCGAGCATGGAGAACGCGATAAGGCATTGGCTATTTTCTATAAAGTAGATAGTAATAAAAAACTCTTCAGAGGTGGCATTGGTACAATTAACTCTGTATCCAAAGGCAGAGAACCTATGCCTACTATTCAGTTTTTAGGCCTTTCGCGAGACAAGATTGTACTATCAGCAGAAGAAATTCAGCAGGCGCTTCTTCTCCATCACCCAACATACAAGGTAACCACACAAGCAGATGAGTTGATTACGCTCATCAAAAGATTCTTTATTGATGAAGATAGTGATGCAAACAATCATTTGACGGATTTACAGAAAGTAGTAACAGTTCGAGCTAATATGGAACGCTACATTACAGAGAGCTTGAAGAATAATACTTTTAGATATCAGAAAGCATCAAATAGAGATGACGATGAGTGGTATCACCTACTCAAGCACAAGACAGAAACTAACGATAAGAAGTATCTATAAATACATTATCAGAGGAGGAATTATTATGAGCTATCAGAAAATCGTTCACATTGAAGATGTAATTAACTCTGTTGTTGCAAATAATAAAATTTCCAACAGGAAAGGTATTCTCAGAGCCTATGAGTATGCTAAGGAAAAGCATGGCTCTGTCAAAAGAGCTTCTGGAGAGGATTATATTAATCATCCTATTAGAGTAGCTAAATTCATTGCCGAATGGGGATTCGGAAGTGATATTGTAATTGCTGCTTTACTTCACGATGTAGTCGAAGATTGCGATACATCCATTGAAGAAATAGAAGAACTATTTGGCAATGGTGTATCCAGCATGGTCAATACGGTTACAAAAATCGACAAGCATATCAAAGAGTGTGAGGGCCTAACCAAAGAAGAAATTCATGCACTTTCTGATGCTAAACTACAGCAGTATATGAGCGATAAGGCTTTATATATCAAGATTGCAGACAGACTAGATAATCTTAATACAATCGATATTTTTGAAAAGTCTAAGCAACTTAAGAAGACTCAGCATACTCATGAGATTCTTATTCCTATGGTGATTAAAGTCGAAGCGTACAAGTTGTTAGATGATTTAGAAGAACTTTGCTTCAAAATCGAACACGAAGCAGAGTACAATAAGATTATGTCTTATATCGATGATTATAAGGCTTCAAACATTAGAAGCTGCAACAAAACCATTCTCTTATTAGAAAATGCCTTCGTTCATAGTAAAAAGCTGGCAGATGACAGTTCATCTGATGCTTTTCCATCTGAACTTGAACCATATGGAAGATTTATTTCAGGCTTCTTCAGTAACGAGCGATCCTGTGTAAGCATTTTCAGGCAGATTGTTAAGAACAGTAAGAATATTAAGAAAGACTTTAATACTTTCTTGAACAAAAGAAATCTTGCTATTTATGACTTAACACTAGTATTCGATGACGTAATTAACAATGCTGATGATGGTATGACCATGCATGATATTTTCTATAAGTATTATGAAGAATATCTCATCACTAAGAATATCTGCATCTTGGACTATAACTGCACTACTCAGAAGAATGGCAACTATTTCTTACTTTGCGATGATCTTGGAAACCTCTATAGACTCTTTATTCGCACAGAAAATAGTTATCTTCACTATATGCTCGGCAACATCGTAGATTCTGATGATTCAATTTCTTTCGATGATGTTAACGATGTAGAGCCTCGTGATACATACAAGCCAAAGATTACCGTATTCAAGCGTAATGGCGATAAATGTACTATTGATGCAGGGGCTACTGCGTTAGACTTTGCTTTCCTATTGCATTCAGACCTTGGTCTGCATTTTGATTATGCAATCATTAACGAAGGTCGTAGCCAGATGGGAGCACATTACATTCTCAATGAAGGAGATAGAATTGAAGTATTCACCAACGCTGAAATCACCCCAAAGATTCAGTGGTTCAGATATGCCAAGACCAGTAGAGCAGTGAAGAAGTTGGTGGATTATCTAGCGTAACAGATATAGTAAACATCTTGATTATTAGCTTTTATTCTGCAATAAATATGGGGTAAATATTTGAGTGTAAATAGACCATCGACACTCTTGCAATAAAAAAGTAACTGTGATTGAATTGAAACCTTTGTTAACGCTAAACAGAAAATGTAAACCATTATGAAATAAACAAAACTATTATTGGTTGCGCTTTAATTAACATTTTATTAATCATGACAATCTATATCGGATAACAGCACGGAAACCAAAATCAATGCCATTCTTTACTATGAAATAATTAATCTCACTAACTATAGATTGAGGTAAATAGTATGAATGCAATTGACCAGAACAGAGCAATTTTCGATAGCACTGGTATTACCGTTAGCGCTCTACCAGAGTACTATACACGGACTCATCCAGATACAATTGTAATAAAATTGACTGATAGAAGTGGTTGCTCCGATGAACTGACTTATACGGCTGAATTCATTCATCCTCATATTCCAGATATGGAAAGAAAGTGGCGTTATTCAGCGTACACTGGCTATATTACTTTTGATTGTAAATCACATCCCGTTAATAATAGTATTACTCCGTTACTTGAGTATTTCATCGAAGAAGAAACTGAACTCATACTGCGTGGACGTCAGTATGATAAGCGCTTTTATGTTAAAAGCTTCGTTCCAAATAGCTTTAATAAGAATGATTTCTTAACAATTTGCGCTAAACTTGGTTTGACTTACAATTATCCTGATAATTTCAATGTTAAAGATGCATTAAATAGAGAGATTGACGACTACAAGCTTTACTTTAACCTCTTTAAGTCTTCATACCCTAATAACATTAGGAAATACATTGAAGAAAACATTCATAATGAACACGAAAAGCGATATGTTAAGAAGTTCATTAAAACTAATTGGAATCCACCAACTCTTAACCTTCCTAATATTGCAGAATGCAGAAGACTTCTGAATGAAGTAGTCTATGGTATGGACGATGTTAAGGAACGCATCGTGGAGTATATTGAGGTAGTAAGACGTTCAGGCTCGGTAGGCAAAAACTTACTTTTGGTCGGTCCTCCAGGGACTGGTAAGACAACTCTTTCTCAGGCTATTGCTAAGATTTTGGGGCTTCCTATGAGTGTCGTATCAATGAGTAACAGCATTAACGTAGAAGAGTTGTGTGGATTTGCCAAGACTTGGATGGGAGCGCAGGAAGGCATTATTACAACCAAACTCTTCTCCCCTGTATACGAGAACGAAGATGGTACAAGACTCGTATCTAATAGTTTTAGTCAGGTATTGTTCTTCAATGAGATTGATAAAGCGCAGTCTAGTAAGTATAACCCTCAGTCAATTATTCTTAGAATGACGGATGACAATCGTTCTTTTTTTGATAATTACCACGAGATTGATTTTGATCTTAGTAACGTATTCATCATTGCTGATGCGAACGATATTTCTTTGAGCAGCAAACCCTTGTTGGATCGTTTTGAGGTTGTTGAGATTGCACCTTATACAACCGAAGAGAAGATTCATATTTTTAGTAGCTATGTATTCCCTAAGGTTCTTAAGTCCAAGAACATTGACCGTAAGGAAGTTTCTTTGACCAAGGAGGCTGTGGATCTTATTGCTTCTACATTTAAGGAAGCAGGTGTAAGAGATCTTAAGAAGATTTCCGAGCGAATCGCGGGTAACTATCTCGTCAATTATGCCAAGAGAAAGAGTACAGTATATTATACAGCTAATATGGTTAAGCCATTTCTTCCTAAGGAGAAGAGTCGTTGTATCACACTTGGTAAGACCCCTGGCAGCATTAATTCAGTAGTTGTTAATGGCAATAACGCTTCTGGCGTATCATTGCAGTGTTCTTTGAAGAAGTCAAAGAAGACATCTGTACATGTTTATGGCGTATCAGGCAAGCATACTGTACATGAACTTGAAGCTGCTACAATCTGTGCAAATAATTATCTGCCTGATAACTATGACATTACGCTTCAGGTATTTCCAAGCGTAGATAGTTGTACTGGTCAGCTGAGTTTTCCTGCATTTATGTCAGTCCTCTCAGCTGCATATAAGTTCCATCTCGATGGTCTGTATCACGGAAGTGTCACACTTCTTGGAGATTTGAATGGATGCTTCTGTGAAAATCCTGACAGAGTAGCGGACTATGCTACTGAATCAAATGTCAAGGGTGTATTTACTGGCCCTGGTTTTTCAAAGAGATTGCTGGAGAAGCACGAAACAAATGTGTATGAGATTATTGATACTGACAATGCAGTAGCACTGCTTTTTAAGCGCAGGAATGCGGCTTGAGTGACACCAGACCTTCTTACAGAACTACATCTTCCGGAATGCAACAAGAGAAGAATCAGAAAGAAGTATACTTCGTCAGAGGTGCTGATACTGTACGAGTGGCTTACAAGCTAGGATATTGCTAACGAAGATATATTCTTCCTACTTGACTTAATGGAGGACAGAAGGGATTCAATATTGACAATCTTCTGCACGCTATATCCCTGTTCACAATGGAATGACAAGTTGAAGAAACGAGTTATAGGACAGTCCTTATTGATAGAATTATTCACCGCTCGGTTATGGTTGATTGTGGAACCAAAATATGAAATCAGAAAAACGCTAATCCAGAATTAACAACTAACAAAAAGGCCCCGATACTAACTCTCCTACAAAAATATCTACATTAATAATAGCGAACAATAAAAGGACATATGTACTTTAACAAGATACATATTAAGAACTTCTTTGGCCTTAATTCGTTTCATATTAAAATATTCCTTCAACTTACTTCCTGATTCTCAGAATGATAAAAGTTTAAAAGTCAGTGTACATACATAAATATTTACTCGCTGGCGTTCTTGCTGTGAATTAGCGGTGCTAAAGAGTGAAAAGGTGGAGCTCAACAGTAACCGCTCAATAACATAGTGCCGTCAAATCGTACGGCACCTATATTAATCTCTTAACTTAAATTCTTTCTGGATTCCAGGTGCCCAAGGCATAAATGCTTCTAGAAAACCTGGTTGCTGACTCCAGTTTGTATCTGGCATATATTTGAATATTTGCTCTAAGTTTTTCAACATCTAACCTATTAGCTTGGGCTGTCACTATAACGCTATAAATTATGATCTTGCCCTAGCTCCTTTCTGTGTGTCGCTAAATAGCCATTTTTCTTTCTTCCTACAGTAAAAGGTCTTATAGCATTTTTTGCAGCGTTATTAGAGATGGCGCATCGTCCATACTTAAGATAATTATCCATATATGATTTCTGATTAATAGCGTAAGCTAACGCCTTCCCACATAAGTATCTTTAGCCTGTCAGATTTCTTACCACAAAAGAGAAATATACTTTTGGAAAACGGATCTAATTTGTATTGTTCCATTACCATTGCTACTAGTCCATCTATGGATTTACGCATATCTGTTTTTTCCACAGGCAATATAGATATTCTCTGCGATTGATATATCACATACCATACTGACTTTACCGCGCGAAGTATATTAGCGACATCAGCTTCAGATGTTGAGGTTGGTATTTCTACTGTTAAATCTGAAGTATTAATTTTATGCATGCATTTTGATTTGGTTGCTTGGTTGTTACACTTATTGGCACGATTGTGTTAACAGGATTATTTGATTCCTTTTCTTTTAAAAATGTTCTCTTAATTTTTGAAGTCTATAGTATATTATATTTTTGAGAGCATACCACTCAGATACCTTTAATCCGCTATCTATGAATTCCTGATTCCATAATTGATACTTGGCTTGCTTTTTACTTCTGCGATTTTATTCACTTCCTGAGTCCTCCACATTTATGAAACAAACTGAATTTTTCACTTCGTTTCAGTTTTTGTTAGTCTCTCATTTCGTGATTCGTTTTTATAGACACTCTGTTATTGAGCACTTACTCCCAATTCACAAATTTCTATTAAAGCAACTAAGGGTGCTGTCTCGAGAATTGCAAATACAAACTTAGCACAAAAAACCATTGTATTAAAACTCAGATTAAGCACACCGAATTTTCAATACAATGGTTTAACTTTAAATACTTAAATTATTATCTAAAACTAATTATCAGCAAGATGAATTTGCCATACAAGAACCGGCTGTCTCAACATCTTCTTCAGTAAATACAATAACTTCAAACTCGAAATCAATATATTCCTTTTTCATAGAAATACCTCCTCGATACTTATATAATAATATATATTGATAACATATCACAAGATTCCCTTTTTTGCAAGACTCTTTCTATAATCAGTGCATATCTCTAACGATTGTGATTCAGCATAATTTATTCCTGGACATAGAGAACACTTTTCTCTCACCTCACAACTATTGCATTCACGGCAATACTGAGTCTGATGGTTTATCTTATCTCTTAATTGAATCAACGCATTCTGAAATCCTACCTCTAATGGCTTGGTATATAACTCAGTATAACTCAAACATCCTACAAGTCTTCCATCATAGCATATAGCGAATCGCCCTTTTCCGCAGTTACAATCCAGTTTTCCTGTTCTATTAGATGGCCTATATTGAAAATTACCATCTCTTTCTATTATTTCTACAGTCTCATACAAATCATTAGCATTCATTCGCCAATCGCCCTGCATAGTATCTGTCCCTCGAACAGGTGAAATGTATTTTCCCACAGTCAGTCGCAGATTATTTTCATCTGCAAAGTTCCTAATGCTCTCATACTCTCCTTTTAGTGGATTTAACGCAGGAACCTTTAGTGACAAGGGCATTGAATTTTTTCTCATTAAGTTGATAGCCTTTAATACTCTATCATAACCATCTGAACATCCGGTTATACAATTATAGGTCTCATTAGTATTTCCATAAAGAGTAACCGAAATTCCTTCTGGTGGACGTTTTTTGAATATTTCAAGTATCTTTTCATCAATTAGCGTTCCATTAGTCAAAACCATTATACGAACGCCTCTGTCATACAATTTGCAATAAATATCCTCAAAGTCCTTTCTAACCAATGGTTCTCCACCTGATAAATAAGCTTCTCCCATTCCACAGTCCGTTGCTTGTTTCAGCAGATTATTCCATTGCTTCGTATCTAAATCATGTCCTCCACATTCATTAACTACATAACACATTTTGCATCTAAAATTGCAGCTATGAGTCAACTCGATATTTCCGATAAAAGGAATATCCTTCTTCTTAGCCTCAACTCGCAACGAATCCATAAACTGAGCATATTTTATCGACATCCTAAATCTCCATATTTACCAATTTTTCAGCATAGTCTAGAAAACGTCCAATTTCACTCTTTGCCAGCTCTTCGGTAATATCATAATCCGAACAGAATTGCACGATTGCAGCATCACTTTGGTATTCATATAGAAGTTTCCACAAATACACTGTAGTTTCATTAACCTTTATAACACATTTCTTTTCATTTTCTCCGATTTGTGCCAAATAGTATATGTCACCGACATTGCAAAGTTTGTATTTTTCTCTCAATTTTTTATAGAAATCCATTTGTTTCAGCATCCTTAAACTATCATTTAACAGTTATTCGCTACATCTATAGTATAACTTATATTACCCAAACACTAATATTCATTATTATCTATATAATTCATAAAACAGACAACAATGAATGGATACAATTGGTAAAGAATGTTACAAGATCGTAATATAATCATATTCTTGGTTCATTATAGGAGCCAAATCGATGTCAAATATATATCCATATCGTTTATATGCAAACGACATTTCTTCAATAATATGATAGCATTAACATAACTTTTGTGATACGAGTTCAATTATATTATTTACTTGTTTTAAGGTCGTAGAAATAGTTGCTTCTCTACTAATTCATAAATTATGCATTATTAAATTAAAACTGAATAATTAAGAAAGTAATCCTTTTCTCATTATATCATCCGCAATTCAATAATCTGAACAAGTAAAACTTATAGAGATAATAGAATCTTATTACGAATTTTCTCCATTTAATTAGTAAGCAACCCCCCAATAAATCATCTTCACGGCAGGCTTGCCGCAGCAAACGCACGTTTCACCAACTTTTTCTTGAGAGAGAGGCATACATCGTGAAGTAACTCCAGCTTCTTCTTTCATCTTCAATTCACAATCCAATTCACCACACCACATAGTTTTAGCAAATCCACCTTCAGTCTGAACAAACTCCTTGACTTCTTCCAAAGAACTACAAATCTTCGTATGAGCTTCTCGATTTTCCAGAGCACGCTTGAATAATCCCTGATGAACAAGTTCCAACTTTTCATTAACACTAGACTCTAAAACTTCAAGAGGAAGCGTTTCCTTCTCCCCATTGTCCCTGCGACAGATACAGAACACACCATTAGAAATATCCTTAGGGCCTATTTCCACGCGAAGCGGAACACCTTTCATCTCGTACTCGGCAGCTTTCCACCCAAAAGAATGATCCGATGTATCTATTTTAGTTCTAATTCCAATATTCTTTAATCGTTCTACCAATTCCATTGCCGCCTCAATAACACCTTCTTTATGCTGGGCAACTGGAATAACAACAACCTGAATCGGAGCAATCTTAGGTGGTAGAATTAATCCACTGTTATCTCCATGAGTCATAATAATTCCGCCAATAAGTCTAGTAGATACTCCCCAACTGGTCTGATGAGGATAATGCAACTGATTATCCTTTCCAGAAAACATGATTTCAAATGCTCTTGCAAATCCATCTCCAAAATAGTGGCTTGTACCTGCCTGCAATGCTTTTCTATCATGCATCATACACTCAACAGTATAAGTTTCCTCTGCTCCGTTAAACTTTTCTTTATCAGTCTTTTTGCCTCTAACAACAGGCATAGCCAAAATATTTTCGCAAAAATCAGCATAAATGTTTAACATCTGTTCAGTTTCATTACGCGCTTCATCCGCCGTTTCATGCATTGTATGACCTTCCTGCCAGAGAAACTCTCGATGTCGTAAGAAAGGTCTTGATGCCTTCTCCCATCTAAGAACTGAACACCACTGATTATATAATTTCGGAAGATCCTTATATGACTGAATAATATTCTTATAATGTTCACAAAACAATGTTTCGGATGTTGGGCGAATGCAACATCTTTCTTCTAATAAATTACTCCCTCCGTATGTTACCCATGCACATTCAGGAGCAAAACCTTCTACATGATCAGCTTCTTTTTGAAGAAGAGATTCTGGAATTAACATAGGAAGATATACATTTTCATGTCCCGTTTCTTTAAATTGCTCATCTAAAAAACTTTGAATATTCTCCCAAATCGCATAACCATATGGACGATAAATATATACCCCTTTGATTGAAGAGTAATCAATAAGTTCAGCCTTACGACATACATCTGTAAACCACTGAGCAAAATCAACATCCATATTGGTA
Source organism: Saccharofermentans sp. (assembly GCA_045600625.1). Classification (GTDB taxonomy): domain Bacteria; phylum Bacillota; class Clostridia; order Saccharofermentanales; family Saccharofermentanaceae; genus Saccharofermentans. The sequence continues at coordinate 43,188 of JAZRYF010000023.1, read as the reverse complement.
ATTGCTGTTACTTCTTTCATATTCTTTTCGTTGGTCATAATAACCTCCATTCCTTCTTTATTCTTTAAGCGCTAATTTAATTGCTATTAACAAGTTCTTAGTTTAGGCATTTTCAAATATGATTTAATTATTCTTTGAAAATACCTTTTCAATTTAGCCTTTATAATACTGTATAAATACTGATTATATAAATAAACACTATCGACAAATATGTTCCATATTATTAATAATCGTATTAATTACCTTCCTTTCAACAAGTGCTCTTCAAGTGTGGTATCTAAAAATAATGAGGATATATTTCACGAAACTATTCATTATGAACTCGTTCAAAAATACTGTGGCAGTCAATTCTATATTTTCTTCATTGATTCTCTCCTCATAGTTTGTTCCACAGTTTCATATATTTCTACTCTTCCACCTAGATGTTAATAATAGGGCTTTCTTTTTCTGTGTTATAAGCAATGTTTTATCAGTTAATATTACAGAACCTACACGAAACTAAAATTTCATATAATGCACTTAATGTCGAACTTCCCATCTCCCCACCATCTGTACAAATTTTATTTTAAATTCGTTTATATAACATTCACATATTATTGTCAAACCAAATTAAAATTATTAATTCACTAAATCAAAAGCAAAAAACTCTAAAATCTTTAAGGAAAGAACATTAAAAATAAGCAAAACCTCTTTTGATAAGCAATAAAGCTTATCGTTTAAACTTATACGCATACCGAAGCAAGAGATTTTAAGAAGATTCCTGAACGTATCACAATAATTATCTCATCAATAGTCATTATGGAAAAGTGCTGTACATTATATAGCATATATGTAACGGTATTAGTACAGATGTTTTTAATACTAGCTTCATTTAGTTGAGAATCAAATTTGGATAACCCAAGAACTCATAAACGATTTCTATGAACCATAAAACATTTCAAATTAGTTTCAACCCTATATCCCTGTTAATATGAGTTTACCTCCAGTGAGATTAACTCTATTAGCTATTATACTTTTTAATATGTCTATTAATCAAACTACCTCCTCGTCCATCCGCTGTAATGCCCCTGTTGATACTATCTCATCATTTCTACTAAATACATCACTACGCGACAACCAGAAATAGCCTCACATACAGATATCTTGCTTGAAAACGTATCGCTCGTTACTACATCTGTAAGGCACTCTTGGATACTTAATATAAGGAATAAGGACACTTCAACAATCTAACTAGCAAGCATAACAACAGGTTTATTTGCATATATCGAAATCATTCATTAATAAATTTATAAATACATTTAAAAACCTGCTTAGACACATCTGTATATGGGGCTTCGACTATAAAACAATGATCAACCTTGTCTGTATCTGCATTTGAAACATTTAACTCTATTTTTGTTCTGTTAGTTCTTTTCACAGCATCATATAGCAATTTACTATCCTCCAGGCATCCATCATCTTCTCCCGTGATTAACAGAATCGGGGGAAGATTATAGTCTGAATAATCCATTTCGACATTTTTAATGCTTAGCGGGAATCTCTGGAAAGCAGGAAAAAGGCACAACATCTGCGGTATCGGATCATTCTTTTTGAATAGAAAATAACCAGATATCTAAGTTAATGATTCCACATCAAAATTTGCTTTGACACAAAACTTCTCAGGATTTGCAAGCATAATTGACATAATCCAAACAAGATAGGCGCCTGATGATGAACCCATAATATGAAAACGCGTGATTGAATCCTGCTCAACAATTCGATTGATGCTATCGACAATATCATCGATCATGACTTTTAACGAACGAGCTTCGTCAATATTTCTAAAGTCGACAGAATATACACGCATTGACATCTTTTCTGCAAGAGTAGCCAGAAATTCACTATTCTCACTCTTTTTTCCGTAACGGAAAGCGCCACCATGACAATAGATTATTGCTTCATTCGCAATTGCTCCATTACCATAGTATAAATCGTACTCTTTTCGAGATATATAGTGACAACTAAAATCAATGTTGTTCATATTTTTATCATTCCCTAATTTCCTCGTCCAACAGGTGCAATGCCCCTGTTGATACTATCTCATCCCTTCTGCTAAGCACTTCACTACGCGACAGCCAGCAATAGTCGATTGTCTCACCAGGTAAAAGCTTCACAGAACTCTTTTCGCAATCTGTAATACAAAGGGACACGTCAAAAATAGTATGATTCTCATCACTAATAAATGTTCCTACCTTACTAAAATTTCCATTAAGGCCAGTTTCTTCTATTAATTCCCTAACAGCACCATCCAATGATGTTTCTCCTGCCAAACAGCTGCCACCGCAAGATAATTCCCACTTCCCGCCTCTTTTTTTACAGTAATCCCTCTGTGTCAGCAAATAAGTACCATCCTCATGACGAACCACAATTTCACTTACAAGGTGATATAAACCATCTTGTATGGGGCTATTTCTTATTAAGGATAAGCCCTCTACCTTCATACCGTTCCTATCATACGCATACCAAACTAAATGCAGTTGAAATCCTGCAGACTGCCATTGAGGTGTATAGAGTGCTACATATTATGCATGATAATTCAGATGCACTAGTTGATTTTAAACCATCTGATATACTCTTACCCTTTGATCATGATACAAAGAAATATGTTCTTAGTAACCCTGTATTCTTTGACCTTGGCAGTACTCTTACTATCGACAAAGAATATCCAATTGATCATGTCTATTATGACGGTGGATATGCTCCTTCAAATTTCAGAACTGATTCCAGTGTAACCATCAATCGCCAGACTGAGCAAGTAACATATTTAAATATGCTTAAGGAGATGTTTGCAGGTTGCAAAGAAAAACTAAGCAAAGCATTGTACAAAGATTTGCTTAATTTTATTGACCCTGAAAATAGCGAGAATATAAACAGATCAGAGAAGGATACTTTGGAAGGTCTTTTACGATTCAAGGATGATATCCAGCGTGAAAAGTATGAATTCAAGTCAAACAAATTACCAAAACAAGAAAAACAGCTTCACATGCTTAAAGCCATAGTTACAACAGTAGTAATGGCTATCTATATCGTTATGGACTTTATACTTACCTATTTAGCTAATAACAGGGATGCCGCTATTGAGTATGCAAATCAACATAATATATCTAATCTTTCCATAATCACCACCCTTGTGACAGGCATTTTGATTATTTTTTCTATGCGTTTGCTTATCGATGTAATATCAGAAAGAATAGCAAGAATACACATTAGCGTTAAATATTTTAATATGAAAAACAGAAGTGGCAATCTTATCAGAACTGGCGACTATAATACTTTTAGGCACGGATGGCGTAAATCAACCACTTTCCAGGATTCAAGCAAGCATAATCTTCAGAGACAGCATGTAAGACATATTTTGTGGGTAGCGCTTTTCGCGGCAATACTAGCGAGTTTTTTGCTTTCCATTAAACTTAACGCATTCCCTATATTTTTTGCATTAGGTTGCCTATCAATCGTAATCTTTATGTTTGCAGAGTTATACCCTGCATCTAATAACTTTTTCGAGTCTTGCAGATACTGCTGTCCAAATGAATTTACTAATGGTCTAACACCGAGCATGAGAAGACTCGACTATTTTTTACCTGAATATGAGAGTACAAACAATTTCAACCTGAACTCGCCTTACTACAAAGATAATTATAGAAATCTTCTTACATTAAGAAATGACGTTACTAAAGCATTAGCGCAAAATGAAAATTTTGATATCGGGTTTCACCCTTACCAAATAAGACATGTCTATAGACAGACATTCGACAGAACACGAACTGTTGAATTGGTATATGATTTATCAACTCTATTTTTAATGTTAGTTGCTGTATATGTAGACTATATGTCATTCACTGGAAACTTAAGCAGTTATTTTATGATTCCTGATAATATACTTGTCTTCATTGCACCAGTACTAATAACATCAGTTATGGCTTCAAATCTTTTCCAGATTATTATTTCTTCTAGGCACGAGAATACAGTAGCCGATGTTGCATATAAATCTCGCTACATTACTGATGAATCATTGAACGAATTATTAGTCAGGGATATAGCCAGTGGAATAGTGAAAGGCGTAGATTTCGTTCGCGGCCTTAATGATGCTGAAGGTGATCTCAATACATTCCCTAATGAATCAAGAAGGAAAAAATTACGCAAAGCCTATAAATTCATCAACAGGCGAATGCTTCATCATGATGTAATTGCAAATAGAAGGAGACTAGCAATTACTGTTTGGTTAATTTTTCTAACACTGTTCTCACTAATAGTTTGGTATGGAGGAATAGGTTGGATGTTCCCTGTTTTACTTATTGCCGCGATAATCATCAATCTGACAGGTCACTTCTTCTTAGTTGAATATATCGGACGTAAGATGGCAGTCCACGATATCGAGAAATATAAAAAGAAAATGGAAACACAAATGAACCAATAATAATGCATTGATATAATCCTCCTAAAAGTTTTTCTACAGGAGGATTTATTATGGTTGATTATTATCCTTTGGACACTTATGAGTTGGTTGTAGACAGAACTGATATCATTGGTGCTCTTTCTAAGGAGCATCCTAGACTTGATGATACAAAGATTATTCAGGCGCTTGATTATATTGAAGCCAAGTTTGATGGAGTGACACGTAAGAGCGGTGAACCTTATGCCTGCCATTGTATTCGTGCTGCGCTTGCTTTATGCAGGTTCGATATTGTACTCGACGAGGATATTTTAGTTGCTGCATTGCTTCATGATGTAATAGAGGAGTGCAATGTAACAAAGGATAAGCTCGCCAGTGAATTTGGAAGTTTTGTAGCAGATATCGTTGATGGAGTTACTCAGGTATCAAGATCAACTGATACCTGCGATGGCAATAGTCCTCTTACAAAGGAAGATATTGATAAGATGTCTGACGAGAAGATGCTGCTTAATGTCACAAAGGACAAGAGACTGGCGCGCTACATTATTCTCGTTAAGTTTGCTGACCGCTTTGATAATGAGATGACTATCTCCTCTATGCCGCGTGATAAGCAGCTTAATAAGGTTTTCCATTCCAGAGATATTATCATTCCTCTGCTTAAGATGATTGAAGCGTATCGTCTGGTGGATGTACTCGAAGAGCTTGGATATCGTATCAACCACTATACTCAGTATATGAAGCTCAGAGATTTGGTAGTCACTAAGGGAGTATTGGATTCTGATTATGCGACTTCGACTATCCGTATTATTGAGAATACCTTTTCTTCTAAGAACAAGCGTCTCCCTAAGAAGACAAAGTACTTTGCAAAGAATATCCTCTCTCTGGAGATTGCCCAGAGGTCATTTATTAGTTTCTTCAGATTTGTAAGCAATTATGCCAACAATATCGACGATGATATGAGAGCTCTCATCTGGGCTGACAGCACTCCCCACTACGATGTAATGCTTGTATTTAATGATGAGGTTTGCGGAACTTATCTCACACCTCGATCAATCGTACGTGATTACTTCGGAGAATACCTCGAGAGGAACGGTATCACTATCGAGGGCAATCGTAGAACCTCTAATGGAGATTCTACATACCTTCTCCTTAGGGATAAGAACAATCGCTTCTTCAGGCTCTTCTGCAGAACTGCTTCTGAATATAAGACTTATTGCTGTGGTACGAAAGAGTATGGCGACAATGATACAGCATTTGCAGTCGACCATTATGAACCTCGTAGTTCATTCCATAAGATTAAGTGTTTTAAGAAGGATGGCTCAGCGATTTCCATCGACGAGCATTCTTCCTGTCTCGATTTTGCGTATGCAATCCATACTTACCTTGGCGATCACTTTGCCTATGCAACCATTAACGATGAGGAAACTCATTTCCCTGCTTATCATCTTTTATCCCCTGGTGACAAGGTCTTCATTCATACAAATGAAGGTGTAACACCTCAGCTTGCATGGTTCAGGTACTGCGTAACCGCTAAGGCTAAGAACAAGCTGATTAAGTACTTTCAGACGCTTTTGCCAGAAGCCTGATTCCAATTAAAAGGAGGTGTCATTATGGTTGAATTATGGGATGCTTATGATAAGGATTTCAATAGAATTGATGGAGTCACACTCGTACGTGGCGAATCCATTCCAGACGGGATGTATCATCTTGTTGCAGATATAGTCGTAAAACACACTGACAAGACCTATCTTCTTATGCAAAGAGACTATAGTAAGCATATCGCAGGTGGACTATGGGAGCTTACAGCCGGTGGATCAGCTTTACTGGGTGAGTCACCTCTTGATTGTGCTATTAGAGAACTCAGAGAAGAAACTGGAATCGTATCAGAAAACTTCGAATACTTCGGATATATTGTCTCTGAAGAGCATGCGACTATTTATACTGAGTTTTTATGTACTACAAATTGTGATAAAGATTCTATTCTTCTACAGGAAGGTGAGACTATCACTTATAGATGGTTGACCGAAGCCGAGTTGGAAAACTTCCCAGAAAAGGAGCTCTCTTCCAGGCGCGGTTTAATGATTATTCAGAAGGAGTAATATGACAGATTTCATCATCGAAAATGGAGTATTGAAAACCTATATTGGCAAAGAAAGAAATATCACTATCCCCGAAGATGTAACGATGATTTTGGATGGTGCCTTTCGCTATAACAGCAGAATTAAGAGCGTAAGTATTGGATCAAACGTAATCGAGATTGGTCCATCTGCGTTTGCCGGCTGCACCAGACTTAAAGAGGTTAAGATTGAACCAGGAGTAAAAAAGATTGGCGCGTTAGCATTCAACGAGTGCGTCTCACTTACGAGTATCATCTTACCTGACAGCGTAAACTACATTGGATGGGGAGCTTTTAAGAGTTGCAGCAGATTACGTAATGTTATAATGCCCACAGGTATTACAAATATCGATGAGAAAACCTTTTCTGATTGTATCTCATTAAGAGATATTAAGCTGCCACAGGGCCTTAGCACAATCGGCTATAATGCCTTTAATAATTGCGCTTCTTTACGCAGATTTAATCTTCCAGCATCAGTAAAAACCATTGGTGAAAATGCATTTGCGAATTGCCATAATCTGGCAGATGAGAATGGATATGTTGTTTTCCTGAACGAGATTCACCGCTATTATGGGAAAGATTCTGTAGTAGTCATTCCTGAAGGCATTACTCGTATCAGGTACAGGGCTTTTGCCGACTCAGCAGAACTGGTTGAAATCACCATGGCAGATAGCATTACGAGTATTGGGAATTTTGCATTTTCTAATTGCCAAAAACTCGAGAGAGTTAATCTTAATGATTCTCTCCAGTATATCTATGTTGGTACGTTTATGAATTGCTGCAGTCTTAAGCAGATTCATATTCCAGAATCGGTTATTTCTATCGAGAGTTTTGCTTTTGATGGATGTGAGAGTCTCGATCACTTCGAAGGTCAAGAGAACCCTCACAGATTACCCGAGGCTCCACTTATCGGTAACAGAGCGTTCAGTAATACCGGCTTTAGCGAGATTGTAATTCCAAACACGCTCGAACATGTTAGTGGCGGAATTTTTAGCGACTGCGAGAATTTGAAGCGGGTATTAATTGAAGATGGAGTTAAGTACATTGGTTCAGATGCATTTGCACGTTGTCCTAATCTTATTGAATTTAATACTACGATTGACTTAAGCGAAGTCTCATCAAGTATTGTTGATAAGTGTCCTTCATTATTCGATGAATATGGCTTTTTGATTCTTAACGATGTTTTGTTCAAATATTCTGGGAACGAATCCGAAGTATTCGTTCCTGATAACGTGCGTTATATTAAGTATAGAGCTTTTGAAAACAATGGTGCGATTGACAGAGTCATATTTCCTATTGAGCTTAGATATATCGAGGATTATGCATTCATTAATTGCCCAACTGTACATGAACTTGTATTCCGCGGTAACAATCTCAATTCTTTTAATTACCTCGCATTTGAGGATCTTGATAGCCTTATCTCTTACCGCTTCAGTAATGATACTCTGATTTTTGCAAGCTATGTAAGGCTTCTTTTTGAGAATGAACTTTTTGAATAGCAGTTTGGGCTATAATGGTTCTGAAGATTAATCATCAAATGGAAGGTCATATAGCGTGGAGTTAATTTTAAATTCAAGAGGTATTAATACTCGTACTGGAATGCTTCAGATCAAAGAAGCTCTACATTATTATGAATTAAAGGATAAGAAAATCTTTGTTGTCAGTTTTCCGGAAAATGGGTTAGAGAAATCAATATTGGATAACTGCATAACCATTGGATTCAGCAAAGAGAATGTCCTCTTCTCCAGAGACGGTATCCCTGGCGAAGAAGTTTCTTTTATCTATGTAACTGAAGGAAATACTTTCGAGATGCTGGATTATATGAGAAAAGAAAACTTATGTGACTACGTTATCGATAAATGTAAGGCAGGTGCGGTTTATATTGGTTCTTCTGCGGGTGCTATTATTGCTGGGACGGACATAAGAACTGCTCTCGAGTTTGATTCGAATTATATGCGCATGAGGGACTTTACTGGTTTGAAGTTAATTGATGGTGCAGTGCTGCCTCATTTTACTTATGAGCAGACGCAAAGTTACTTAGAGACGACAGTTTATGATTTTAAGAATGAGTATTCGGTAATATACAATGTTGATAACGATCATTACTTGAAGTTATCAGGATATCTGGATACATAAATCAAAGAAAAAATCATACTAATTATTGGAGACTTTATGAACGAGAACTACTGTGTCGAAGGCGGGATGCTGGTTCACTATTCAGGCAAAAATCAGATCTTCAGAATTCCAGATGAAGCAACAAGAATCAGATCTTTAGCTTTTGAGAAGTGCACTACGCTGCAGGAAATAATCATCCACGACAAGGTCGAGTTTATTGGTCCCTTAGCGTTTTTTGAGTGTACTTCTCTGACAAAGATTTTTATTCCAGAAAGCATAACGGAAATATCCCCGCTTACCTTCTATCAATGCAAATCCTTGGAATCAGTAGACCTGCCAGACAGCATTACCAAGATAGGTATGGGAGCCTTCAGAGCATGTTCAAGCCTAAGCAAAATTACCATTCCTGTTAGTGTTAAGGAAATCGACGAGCATGCTTTCCTTGATTGCGAGTCATTAAGAGAAATCACTATTCTTGGCAAAGATACGATTATCGCAAATAACGCTTTTGATAACTGTCATAACCAGCTAAGAGTCATTATTATCGAGTCTTAACACACACCATTTTGCCTGAAAATGCGATGCCAAATTTAAGGATAGATGTTATACCATCTTCTACAAGTTCCGAATCGTATCTCTGGTTATCAATCTGAGCTAATGCTTCATCAGCCAGATTATCAAGAGTTGATTCGCTTATATTTCTTTCCCACTTCAGTTCCATAATAATGCCTGGATATCTTTTCTCTCTTGGAGTTAAACAAATATCGAATCTGCCGTCTCCAGACTCACGGTTTGATTTAATCTTATACTGATTATCCATTAATGCCATTAAACCCAGCATCAAACCATGGTAGAACCCTTCAGAACCACCATCAAAGTAGCTGATTGATTTATCCAGGTATTCTCCTATAGCCCTCTGCAACTTCTTATAATCATTTGCATAAAGACTCTCAGCAATTTTATTTGATGTAGTTCTTGCTATTACTCCTGCCTGTAGGAAATAAGATAAGATCTCGCTTTTATACACAGACGCAATCTCTTTGTTAGGAATTGATACTTCACACAAATAAGAACCATCTGCCTGAAGTTCCTTCTTGGAAGTTTTCAGATACCCCGCTACTAACAGCAAGCTATAAATGTTAGCAGGATCTTCAGCTAGTGATCTGTATACCACATTTTGATCTATTCTCGCGATTGTTCTCTCGCCTTGCAGGAGATTATATAAGTTCTCTGTAACATCCTCTGTGGCTACTTTTAATACATCTTCAAGAATCTCGTTCTTTCCTGTATTTACCCAGTATGCCTGTGGAATGAATCCTCTCGAGATGTAGTTGATTACAGACCAGGGATTATAGATTTCTTTACTACCGAACAAGTATCCATCATACCAATCCTTAAGCTCTTCTTCCCTATCAAACGCGCTGTAGTAGTTAAGCATAGCTCGTACTTCATCTTCTGTGAAACCAAAGAAACTATCGTATTCCTCATCCATTACAGAGTTTACAGTCAAGTTATTCAAGCCGCTGAAAATACTCTCCTGTGCAATACGTAAAATACCAGTAAGAAATCCATAAGACAGATTTTTATTATCTTTGAATGCTCCAGAAAAGAAATTTCGCATGAAGCCAATAATCTCATCGTAAAAATCCTTGGAATAGCCCTCTTGTATCGGAGTATCGTATTCATCGATAATAATTACTGGCGCTACACCATAATGGCTGGCTAGCATCTTTGACAGGCGCTCAAGAGATGAAGTAAGCTCAACCTCATTCGCAGTAGAATCTAGTATTTTGGCGAAATACTCCTTCTCATATTTCGAGATTTTATCGCTACTAAGTAATAGCTGATGTCTTCCATACTCTTCCTGAAGCAATCCACGAATCTTATAGATTGTTGCTTCCCAAGAGTCAAATTTTACATCTTTGAATGTCAGAAAAATTACTGGATATCTTCCCTGATGAGAACGGTATTCTTCACCACATGACCAAATTGCCTTATCCTCAAAATACTTACTGGTGTCCTCGTCAGAAATCTCAAAAAATACTCTGATCATATCCATATTCAGAGTCTTACCGAATCGTCTCGGTCTTGTGAATAGAGACACCAGTGGCTTATGGTCCAAAAATTCTTTAATCAGCAATGTCTTATCTACATAATAATATTCAGCCTGCGCACGAACATAGTCGGAAATACCAACTGGCAGGGATTTAATTCCTTTTTCTGAATTCTTCTTGGAGTAATTCCCACTTATAATTCTTTTATCTACTGGTCTTATTGCATCATCAGGAATCATCCATATACCATTTTCTTTTCTGGCGCCAGGAATTCTCCCCTTTTTGCACATATCATTTATAGAGCGTGAGGAAAGTCCCCATTCCAAAGCAACTTCTTTACATGATTTCATACGCATCAACCCCTGTCATTCGCAATATCAATACGCAAATTATAGTCTATATAACGCAAATTATCAAAATTAACTTGATATATTGCGTTTATATATTGCGAATCGCAAACATTAAATACTATCTCATCTCACTTCTTCATCATCAGAGCTTGGATTCACCCATGCGCATCTGGCGCGGTATACATCCTCTATAACATCATCAAGAGCTACCGGTGTAAGATTATGAGCATCCAGGCAACAGCAGTACATATACGGATGCTCCTTGCCATCTACTTCAAAGAACTTAGCAGTCTGATGGGTATGTCCAAACAAATTAATAACTGCGCTTCTCATTGGCTTCAGATGAGAATGAAATACCAATGTCGGATAATGAGATAAGTAAAAGGTATATCCTCCGATCTCGGGATACTTAATGTATAGCGCAGCACTACCTGCACTTACGATATTCCTGCACTCTTCATATCTCTTAACCTTCAGCTCGCTATCGTGGTTGCCTCTGATAGCGATAATAGTGCCATTAAGCGACTCTAACACATTCGTTCCATAGTCTTCTGGCAATTCAGAAGTACTTGACCTTAAAGTCAAATCTCCCAATACATACACGGTATCATCTTCGTTTACGACACTATTCCAGTTCTTAACCAAAGTCTTATCGTGTTCCTCGATACTGGAGAAACCACGCACTCCATAAACAAACTCTCTATCGTGACCGATATGTAGGTCCGATGTAACAAATAATCTTCCCATAATATTTCCCCTTAAAAATTCTTTTTACAAAATAGAAATGAGAGTCATATTAACTCTCATTCCAACGATTAATTAATTTGTATGTCTAGTCCTAATCTTCAAAGAGTATATCAACGAACTGCTCAAAGTCCATCACTCCCTGACTAACCATAAATAATTTATCGTTGTACTCATCAACCGTTGTAGCAACCATGCTTAACATATACTCGAATAATCCCTCACCAATTTCACTTTCTATGTAGCAAGCTGTAGCTCTGTAAGCTATACGTCCCCTATTAAGATCACAATCAAAGGAGCCATCAACAAGGTGATTATTAACAACCGTTAAGCACATTGCTATATCAATTCGTTTATCTTCTTTAATCTCGAAAGGCAAAGGTGAATAAACTGATACCATCTGTCGTTCTGGTTGAACTACAAATCTAATAGGCATAGGTATATCTTTACCCTTAACGCCAGTATTAACTTCAAAGCTATCCAGTTCACACTCATATGTATAATTCTTAGAGTCAAGCATAGAACAAATAGTGTCACATACATTCTGTGCCTTAATCATCAATTCTGAATTTTCCATACTACCCTCCTCAAATATACATATATTCTAACACTAATTAGGAAGTCCTTCTCCCCATGGCATAAAGCCGACATCAACTTCGATAGAGTTTCCGAATTGTTCGTTACAGAATACTTCATAATCAGTTTTTGAAATACACATCGCATCTCCATTAGAATGACTGATATCTCGTGCATAATAGAGTACGTAATAGACTGATCCTGCATTCAAATAATCTATTTCATAAGGGTATTCCTCTTCACTATACATCAAATCCATACTCCAAACAAAATAAGCACCAGGATAATAATCTTCAGCAACGTTATAGCGATAGATATAGTAGGGACACATTACTCCTCTAGACTGGTTACGAATACTATTTACCATTACCGTACCATTATCATAAAAATGAACATCTGGATGACAATCCAATTCACAAGTCCATTCATCTACTGACGGATAATACTCATACACCCTAACACATTGACCAGCCAGGCTACCAACATTACATCTAACTACTAATTCATCAACACCATCAGTATCAACATCATAAATAGCATAGTCATTATTAATTGACTCTTCCTGACTGAAATTCTCAAATACAAATCCATCAGGACATTCCCTGGTATTATAAATAGTCTCCATCGCATCATAATATGCCTGAAGTCTTAAATCTTCTTCTGATTTCCTTCCACAGGATGCAATCGTCAACAAACTAGATATCAACAAACCAACTGCAATTAATCTCTTCACGATAATATCCTCAATCTATTCGGTTTATATTCACTATTATAGATGAGTCTTATAACGCTATTATTTCTGTTTCCTAACGGTTTGATTAGTATTCGTAAAAAAGAAGAAGACCCGCTAAGATCTTCTTCTCTCGTTACTCAATAAGATTGAATCTATAATTACTTAAATTGTTTAAACTCTTCTGGCATTACAGGGGTCATCGATCTGAGCTGCGTCAAGTGAGATAAAATCGACAATCTTGTCACCTAATGCTATCTCAACTTTAATAATTCCTGATATGTGTGTTTATTCTCGCCACAATCCAATTCCACCACACTGGGAGAAATCAAATGTGTGTTGATTTTGTACTATCTTAAGTTTCCAACACACTCCCCAAATCAAGCAGTATGCTGCTATTGTTATCTTCTCAAAATCAACACACTTTATCGAACTTTCAGTATGTTTATTTTTCTAATTTATCAAAAACAACACACATCACAGACAAAAGGGGAGGACATCGGAAGCTCTGCCATTTTCTACTTTATCAAAAACAACACACATCACAGACAAAAGGCGAGTACATCGGAAGCTCTGCCATTTGCTACTTTATCAAAAACAACACACATCACAGACCCGAGCGTAACAAATATCGTCCCCCCACAATATTTGTTTCACCAATCTCAAATACTATTCAACTTATCCACCAGCTCATTCAGATCAGCAAGAGTTGTCTTACCATTACTGAAGTTAAGCATTCCACGAAGTGGGAGATATCTGATCATCGCATCCATCATCTCCTTGGACATAGCCTCAGCTGTAGCAGAATCTTCACTACTTGCATTTGTATCTGTAAAGAAATCGAGCTTAAAGTATGGCTTTGCTATCTCATATGCTACAGGGTCTTCCTGGATATCCATAACAGCAGAATCAAGTGAATACTTAACTGGAATTCGAACTGTAGACTCTACATAAATTTTCTCTTCGAGAACGATATCTCTTGAAGACTTACCAATACGGATATTAAAATCACCAGACTCTACATGCCAGTCGTGAATCCTAGTATTGTAGTAAGCAAATGCGCGCTTACTAAGCTTAAATTCTACTGTCTTAGTCTCACCTGGATTAAGGTCAATTTTCTCAAATCCACGAAGCTCGTTAATAGGACGAATAACCTTACTCTCGACGTCATTTACATAAAGCTGAACTACTTCTTTACCTGCTACCATACCTACGTTCTTAACATCAACAGTAACGATAACCTCATCTGTGTCCTTCATAGAAGTCTTATCAAGCTTTAAGTTACTATACTCAAACTCTGTATAAGAAAGTCCAAATCCAAATGGGAATAAGACATCCATATTCTTCTTATCGTAGTAGCGATATCCAACAAAGATACCCTCTGCATAATTAACCTCATTACCCTCACCAGGGAAAGAGATATAAGAAGGATTATCCTCATACTTAAGCGGGAATGTCTCAGGAAGTTTGCCGCTTGGATTAACCTTACCAAAGAGAATATCTACGACTGCAGCACCAGAAGCTTCACCAGATAAGTAAGCCTCGAGTACACCATTAACCTTAGGAAGCCATGGCATCTCGATTGGAGAACCATTATGGAGAACTACAACTACGTTCTTCTGAACTTCGCATACCTTATCGATAAGCTCTAACTGATTCTTAGGCATCTTCATGTCAGGTCTGTCAAAGCCCTCAGACTCGATTACATCTGGAAGACCTGCAAAGATTACCGTTACGTCAGAATTCTTAGCAACCTCAACAGCCTCGTTAAGGAGTGCTTCATCAGTAGCATCCACCTTATCATTAAAGCCCTGGGCATATGTCACGTCAACAATTCCAGCTACAGCATCCATCGCACTTGTTACCTTACGGCAGTTGATATGTGAGCTTCCACCACCCTGGAATCTTGGCTTACCTGCATACTGACCAACAAAAGCAATCTTCTTATCTGCGGCCAAAGGCAAGATACCATCATTTTTAAGAAGGACCATAGTCTCCTTAGCAATCTCATGAGCTACCTCATGATCAGCATCTAAGTCCCAGACAGCATTAGGATTCTTACCTTCTTCAAACTTATATACGATATTAAGAATTCTCTCTACTGCTGTATCAACAACGCTCTCATCCAAGCTTCCATTCTTAACAGCTTCTACGATGAGCTTATCGTTCTCGCCGTTAGACGATGGCATCTCTAAGTCCATACCAGCCTTAAGTTCAGCTACTCTGTCGTTAACTGCACCCCAGTCACTCATTACATAACCGTCAAAGCCCCACTCACCGCGAAGAACATCTGTTAAGTACTCCTTACACTCAGTAGCATGAACGCCATTAACCTTATTATAGGAAGCCATAATTGTCCAAGGCTTACTCGTAACTACAGCATTTTCAAAAGCTGCAAGATAAATCTCACGCAGCGTTCTCTCATCAATATTAGAAGAACAAGTCATTCTTCTGTGTTCCTGGTTATTCGCGAGGAAGTGCTTGGCTGATGTTCCGACGCCTCCAGCCTGAACACCAGAAATAAGGGCTCCCGCCATCTCTCCTGCAACGAGCGGATCTTCAGAATAGTACTCGAAGTTACGACCACAAACCGGGCTTCTCTTGATATTCATTGCAGGTCCTAAGAGTACGCTTACACCTTCAGCCTGACATTCATTAGCCAGGGTTCTACCCATCATATTAATTAAGTCTCTGTTGAAGGAAGCTGCGGTACCACAACCAGCTGGAAAACATACAGCTTTGATGCTCTCGTTAACACCAAGATGGTCTGCCTTATCGTCCTGCTTACGAAGACCATGTGGTCCATCCGAAACCATAGATGCAGGTATTCCGAGGCGGTCGATTTTCTCTGTATGCCAAAAGTCATATCCTGAACAAAGAGAAGCCTTTTCCTCCAGTGTCATTTGTGAGATGAGATTCTTAATTTCAAGCGAAGTCATAGTCGTAATCCTTTCGATAGGGAATATGAATTAATACTATCATTCAAAATATGTAATATCTTTAAACAAACAAGGAAAACTTCGGCAGCTTAATGATATACTTCGCTTATGAAGATTTATTTCGCGCCGCTTGAAGGCATTACTGGTTACATATATCGAAATGCATATGAGACACTTTACGGGCATGTCGATAAGTATTTCGCGCCCTTTATATCTCCTTGTGACAAGTACGCGATGATACCTAAGGAGCGTAAGGATTTACTTCCAGAAAATAACGAAGGAATCTACCTGGTTCCTCAGATACTAACTAATAAATCTAATAATTTCATAGATGCAGCAAAAGAGCTGGAGGCTATAGGCTATAAGGAATTAAATCTTAACCTCGGCTGCCCTTCAGGGACTGTCTGCTCTAAGGGAAAAGGTGCTGGATTTTTACCTAATACATCTGAGCTGGATTCTTTTCTTGATGATATCTATTCTTATGCTGATAGCAACGGAATTAAGATCTCACTTAAGACACGTCTTGGCTTTTATGACGCGGATGAGTTTTACGACTTAGTGGAGATTTTTAATAAATACCCTGTAAGCGAATTAATCGTCCACCCCAGAATCAGAAGCGACCTCTATAAGGGTGAGCCTAGACTTGATTACTATCAATATGCTTTAGAGCATGTTAAGGCACCTCTTGTATATAACGGTAATGTGTTTTCTAAGCTTGACTTTGAAGATATCAGCGCAAAGCTTAATACAGCGATTGATACAGTAATGCTTGGTCGAGGCTTAATATCAAAGCCTTCGCTTATTAACGAACTTCTAACAGGCGACGCTACTATTGACTACGACAAATTCTGGGAGTTACACGATACCGTATATCACGAATACCAGAAGATTATGTCACCTGACATTAACGTCCTTTATAAGATGAAGGAGCTCTGGACTTACTGGCGCGTTATGTTTGATGGTAATGATAAGGAAATCAAGAAGCTTTTGAAGACAAAAAAATACGCAGAATATGAGAATATCCTGCGTACATTGAAGTGATTTAAAACCAGAATTATCTTTCCATGAAGAACTCGATTTCTTCGCCAAGTGGACCGAAGCAGAAGGCTATACGAGCCTCGTATGGAACCTCAGATGGAATCACAATATCCTTAGGCTCAATAAATACTTCATACCCCGCTTCTTTTACACGAGCAACGATGCTATCAACATCACTAACAGCGAGAGCATAGTGTCTGATCATCCCCTTAGGAAGACTGCCTTCACCGTCGTTAAATATTTCAATAATTCCGTTTGAAGTATCGAACATAATTCCCTTAGCCCATGTGCGAACTATAGGAAGCTCTAATACTTCACTATAGAAATGTACTGTCTTCTCGTACTCATCTGGAGTACTAGTCTTCATTGATACATGATGGATGCCTGTGATGCTGCTCATAGTGATATCCCCTTTTTATTCTTCATACTCGAGTATATCACCTGGCTGGCAATTAAGAACATCACATATTGCAGCCAGTGTCGAGAATCTAATCGCACTTACCTTACCAGTCTTCATCTTAGACAGGTTAACATTAGATACACCAACCTTCTCGGAGAGCTCATTAAGTGACATCTTCCTGTCAGCCATAACTCGATCTAATCTTAAAATTATCTTTCCCATAATATTCACCCGTCTTATAAAGTCTCGTCGGATAATCTCTGAAGCTCTTTTCCATAGAGGAAGATATTATAAACACATACAAAGATTACACCAAGGATTAAAGCAACTGGCATATTAACTGTTAAAGCCATCATGATAACGAAAGTGATAAAAAGGACTCTTAGATACTTAATAACCTTGTCATCAAATGGTGATTCACTCTCTAAGATAATCTTAAAAATCTTCTTAAGAAGTCCCATCAAAACTGTCGTTACTACTGCGATAATTAAGCCTGTAAATATGTATGTCAAAAGTACATAAACATATACATAATTATGTGAATCGAAGTATGCCTGCATCGATGGAACACTACTCGTCATCTCAAAGCTATCTACGTCAATAACCTGCTCTATTACTTCCCTTGCTCCAGAATTTGCAATCTCATCATTAATAGATTCTGCCTGAGCGATTACAGCTACTGATAAACCAAAGAAAATAATGCTTGATACCAGTGTGATTATAAATGCGATATTTGCTACTACGCCTGCTACCTTGCAGCTGTTCTTTACCTTATTAAGTCTTGTTACTGAAACATCCATAAAACTAACCCTCTTTTCTAATATTCCAAGTTAACTTGCAATATTAGAATACAGCCTTATTTAATCATTGTCAATAACAATTTAATGTTTATCGTTAATTATTATACGAATATCGTATTAATCAACCTCTATCCATTCTCTCGATATATTCATCTACAGGCATAGGCTTTGCAAAGTAATAGCCCTGAATTAAATCGCATCCATGCTTAGCTAAGAACTCTACTTGATCAGCGCTCTCGATACCCTCAGCAACTGTTGTCATGCCAAGGCTTTTTGCAAGCTGAATTGTCTCAGATACGATTAAGGATCCACGCTGCTCATTCTCTTCTCTTCCGCGGAAGAAGTCAGCATCAATCTTAAGAACATCAAGCTTAAGATCCTTAAGAGAATTAAGTGAGGAGTAACCAGCACCGAAGTCATCCATAGAGACCTTAAAGCCCATAGCCTTAAGCTTATCCACGGTATTAATAAGAACGTCCTTATCTTCAAAGAACGCGCTCTCAGTAAGCTCTAACTCGATTAATTCCTTAGGAGCTCCTGCATCATCTACAAGCTTACAGATATGCTCTGCTAAGTCCTCCTGAGTAAAGTGTGCACGAGATACGTTTACGGAAATTGGAACTACATTACGTCCTTCCTTAACCCACTGTGCCTGAAGCTTAGCTACACTACTAATCATAAAGTCATCAATATGCGTGATAAATCCATTCTTCTCAAAGATAGGAATGAACTTACCTGGGCCTATGAAACCCTTATCTTTACTTATCCATCTGATTAGGGCCTCAGCGCCACCTAATTTCTCTGACTCAGCATTATACTTAGGCTGCAAATAAACATGTAATTCGCCTTCTTTTAAGGCTCTTTCCATATTCTCTTCTACATATCTCTCCCAAAGCTGCTCTTCTCTTAGCTTCTCATCAAACCAAGAGATTTTTTCTGCGTTATTGGGCTGGATATTTTTTCTGGCAAGACTCGCATTACCATAGATCGTATCAATCTTCTCACCATATCTTGCTTCACTAATTCCAACTGTAAAATCAACCTTATGAGGAGCTAAAGCCTTAATCGAAGCTTCCTTCAGATTTTCGATTCTGCTATTAAGCTCTTCTTCAGAATTCATCATAAGAAGCAATGCAAACTCAGCTTCAGAATATCTAGCAAAAAGCTCCTTACGCTTATCTGTATGATTCCTGATTACTACATTAATTCTCTCGATAGCATTCTCTCCTGAAGTTGCTCCATAGCATGCACAAAAGCTTTGATAGCGATCCATTCGGAAGCTGACCATAGCGTAATGTCTCTTGCCATTTCTTGTCTTTTTAAGAAGATTCTCGCCATGATTTTCAAAATAAATCCAGTTCCTTCCACCTGTTACTGGATCATAATACAGGAGCTTTGAGGACTTACTTTGACCTACGATACTCATTACCAGAGTAATTATGTAAAGGATCATAGGAATAGCAATTACTAATCCCATAATTACCATCACAGATAATATGTAGAGCATATCTTTAGCTCTTAAAACTAAGTCGGAGCTATAGTAGAGAATGTATCGTTCTGACTGAAGTGGCTGTTCAATCCAGGCATGAAAATTTACAACCTCTCTGTTAAGACCTTCGCCGTTAGATAAATCATCCAGGTCAAAGCTAACATCCTCAAATGACTCAAAAACCAAATCTTCAAAATTTATTTCAGAATCATCAGATATGGAGGCTATAGGAGTATCGTTAATATAATCAAAATAGGCCTTCTGATCTCCAAATCCGAATTGTACGTAATTATCAAGTGAGATACTTCGCTCTGGCAGCACCACGAAAGTATCATTCTCACTGTCGTAAATCGCATAATCCACATCATCCCATTCAGCAGAGGTAATTACAAAATTGGGATTCTCACCTATCATCTGTCTCTCAATATAACTTCCAAATTTTGCAGCTAGCAAGGACGAATCATCTAGACGGTCCCCTACAACATATAAAAGAAAGACTTCCAGGAATGCTGCTGATGTAACTACTACGACGATAACAAATATGAGCAGCATAATGATATGCGGCACTACTGATATTCTTTTAAGCTTCTTAAGCTTCTTCTCTTTACTTGCCCCCATAAAGACCTGCCTTTCGATAAGAGTATATCAAAGAAAAATGGGACACTGTTTAACTATTATTAATATAAAAGTTTCACAATTATTAACCAAAGTAATTTATAATGGGTGTACGTTAAACATAAACGGGCACTATTTTTCCTCGGGAGGGACACATGACACTCGAATCACTTTATGCTGGGTTAAATTACCAGGATTTCTATATCGGGCAGGTAACTCAGGTATATAGAAGCTGCAGCATCGCGCAGATTGACAATCTTGCTTTGATGTCTGATAGAACAAGATTCAACAAATCCTTTCTTCCTAACACAATCAACTACTTTGTAGTTATCGACTCCACAGAAGGAGTTTTCTTGGGAGAAATTTTTGAGAACAAGGCTTCACGTAAGAACATTTACGATACAGCCGCTGCGGCTAAGCCAGGCGATTACCACGAAGTTACTATCGATACTATCGCTCTTATGGCACACGGCTCTAACAAGTTTGAGCTTGCTGGTTTTAAGACATTAGGTATCACAGATAAGGTTTATATCGCTACAGAAGAGATTTATACAATGTTTTTGAAGTCTCTTGAATTTGCAAGCGATAACGAACCAGCTCTTCCTTCTTTTGCTACATATCTTAACAAGTCTCAGGCAGAAGTTGTTCTTAAGCCAAGTACGCTTTTTAACCGTCACCTAATGTGTATCGGTGCTACAAACAGTGGTAAGTCTACAACAGCTCTTGCTATCCTTGATAAGGTTGTATCAACAAAGAAGAAGGCTCTTATCATCGACCCTACAGGTGAGTACAGAAACGCTTTCTCCGACGATGAGATTACAAAGCTTACACTTGGTGTAGATACTACAATCTCTCCTAGTAAGATCACTATGGAGCAGTGGGAGAAGCTCTTTGAGACAGAGAACAGCAGCCAGGGTGCCGTTCTATCCGAGGCTATCACATCCCTTCGTTATATGAAGAAGATTGGTGCAGACTCCTGCTACCCTAAGGTTGGTGAGAGCATCGACGAAGTTCAGGCTAATCTCTCTTCAGTATCTAATGATGATACAGACTTTAATATCGAGCTTTTGCCAGAGCAGATTCAGGCTGAGTCAGTTTGCGAGCCAGACAGAGATAATAACTACAACTTTAAGTATCGTTACGATTCTTTGAAGGCTAACCACAATGCTTCTTTGATTCAGAAGATTCAGTATCAGATGACAAATACAAGCTTCCTCTCATTCTTCTCGAATGACCCTAATATGTACAACCTCCTCGATGTAATTGATGATTTTGTACATTTGCCAGAGGTAAGTCTTTATATCGATACTTCAACACTTGGTGCTGCTGAAGGTATCGGTGGAATGGTAATTGACCTTGTAAGTAACTTCGTTATTTCCCAGTCCAATGTTCATCCATTCGTATTCTTCATCGATGAGGTTCACAGATATGCCAAGTCCAGATACTCCGATAAGGAGTTCCACGGTGGCCTTACACTCCTCGCACGAGAGGGACGTAAGAAGGGTATCTTCCTCTACCTCACAACTCAGAACCCTAAGGACGTATCACCTATCCTCTTCGGTCAGATTGGTACACTCCTTATTCACAGACTGATGCTTAATGATGAGATTCACGCGGTAGAGAGCCATCTTGACGATTACGCGATTAAGCATGTTCGTAAGCTCAATCAGGGTGAAGTTATCCTCACGAGTGTTAATCTCCTGCACAATATGTTTATTCACGTTAACAAGAGTACAAGAACTCAGCATAACGACACACCTAATCTCTAATCCATTAGAGTATTATAATTTTACTAGCAACGAGCCTCGGGTAATCGCCCGAGGCTTTAAATAAGGAATAGAATTATGAGAGATATATTATATTTTTTGGTAGGATTAATCGCTAAGGCACATTCTTATTTATTAAGATTAAACGACAAATTTGAATACAACTTTTCTGATAAGGAATTACACTTCATAGTCATTGGCATTATTGGCATGGGTCTGATTTTTGTTATCTACCCTGTATTTAAGTGGCTCGCGAATAGGGACCACATAATGACCATCACCTGGATTTATGTAATAACACTAATCCTGGGATTAACCTTCGCTATCGAGATAGGTCAGAAGATTACAAAAACTGGCGCCATGGAATTTGCAGACATCGTTTTTGGTGTCATGGGCTTTGTTCTTTTCTTCGTAATCTTTGCCATAGTTCGCGAAGTATTCCACTTAATCGGAAGAGCGCTTAAAAAGAAAGCTTAACCGCTTCAGAATCTGTTAAAGCCTCTGATACTGAAAACGCTGGACTGCTTCTTCTCACCATCTAACTCATATCTTCCAGCAAAGTCATCTGTTGCCGAAGCATACTCTCCCCAGCTTTTGGTTATATACGTCATGGCAGAAGGCATCTTATCAGGCTCAAGTTCCTGGGTTAAAGCCTCCAGCGCCTCCGAATGAGACACCTTTGCAAAGTTCAATTTCTTTGTACCCTTTGCAAATACTAATGCGACTACACCTATCGTATAAAACACAAATATACCTATCAAAGGCATAATACGGGATGCATCCCCAAAGGTAACCATCGAGATTACCAGGAACACCAAAATAGCAACTACAATCAAAACACCAACTATAGCAGCTCCTAAAGCCAGATAACTTATAGGGTCCTTTCTCATCTTAAATAGCTGAACCTTAAAGTCACTTACTGGTGCATCTCCGGCGACCTCTCCAGTCTGACCATTAACAAGCACCGTGTATCTGACATCATTATATGTATACTGCATCGTCCATACCGGAAGCAGTACATAACGGCAGGTATAATTCTCTCCTCTTGAATTATTATGATCCAGGTCAAAATCGTTATAACCCTTTGCTTCAAGAAGGCCCTTGGCCACGTCATACATATAATCCTTAAAGCGGTTACGGATACGATTCGCCATCTCACCTGGCGTTAAGTCATAGCACTCAGCATACATACCATTAAGGTACGCAGGAGCAAACTCAACCAAGCCGTTATAATCATAAGGCTCTATCGCTTCCATAAGCTTATCTTTAATCTTACGGCTCCCGTCGAAAGGCACATTACTCATAGTAAACTTACCATAACGACTTACGTTATAAGCCTCAATCATATCGAGAGTTCTTATTCCAGCCTGTCCTGAAACAGCCATACTGCAATCAGCATCTACAAGCCACGTTGGCACATACACTGCCTTCATCTTGGTAAAAACACTTTTATCCTCAAAATGCTTTTTTACCGAACCAGGTACAAGTTTCTTTTTCTTAATCCACTTAAGAATCTCTTCCTGTGCCTTATTCTCATCAATTTTAAAAGGAATGATTCCATCAGGACGATACTCTTTCTGAACACGTGATTCTACAATCGCAGTAGAGCCACAAAATACGCATGTCGTAGACATAGTATTCTTACCTGCTCTAACCTTGGCACCACAGGAGTTACAGACAATCTCGCGCTGACTTTCCAGATATTCCTGCCAGTATAAATCAATCTCTCTGTCAAACTTATCTTTATATTCAGACTTATTACTGTTGTCAAAACTTAAAGCCTGCGCCTCATTATCTTTTATATCTAACTGATCTGTAATCTCAAAAATCTCAGGCTCATAAGTCTCACCACAGAACGAACAAACAAGTTCGCCACCGCCAATCGAGAAGTTAAGTGTACTGCCACAGGACAGACACTTATGAGAAGCCGCTGTGCTACTTAAGTTATTTTCAAAACCGATCATAAAAGCATCAACCCCATAATAATTATCAACATATAAGCCATAGTCTTAGAAATCATAAGTATACCGATTTGATTATAGCAAGTTTTAATATGACTATGATTAAAATATCGAGAATATCACTCCAACAATCGGAGACATAACAATCATTACACATGAAAACAGGAATGATGATACAGATATCAACGTGGATCTTTGTTCTGATGGAACAACGCTGTTTAATTTAACATCTGTTTTGATCTGAATCATATCGTCAAACATTGAAGATAAAAAACCACCTATGACCATGAGAACTGGTAATTCAGTAAGCCCAGTTACAAAACACGCTGTAACACCTAATGCACAAATAACTGCCAGTTTACGGATGCCTGTACTATTAAGTCTCTTGGATATCATCGAACCAACAACTCCACCGAGAGAGACTAAGAATAATCCAGGCCCGAGAAGTCCAAGACTAACTCCTGCCTCCGATAATTCTTCCTGTAAGAAGAATATCAGTAGTATATCCACAGCACCTATTAGAGAATTCACAATAAGCATGAAGAACACTCGTGAATGTTTCTTTAAAAACTTAAAACTCTCTGCATAGCATTTCTTAATGGCAGACCAGGCATTTATTCTAATATCGTAAGATGAAGAACGAACCTCAACCAAAGTCAAAGCAATTCCTATATGAACTACCATAAATGCCACATCCAAAAGCTCTGCACGTCGCATACCAAGAGTTACAGTAACACCAGCCAGCAATGTAGCGATACCAGTAAAGACCCTGTAGATAATGCTGCCATTAGCTGAATACTTATCATATAGATTCTCTAATCCGTCCTGCTTCAAGCTCTCATATGCCAAGGCCGCATCAGATCCGGATGCCAGGTTGTAACTTAAAGCACTGAATATCATCGATATAGCAACCCACAAGAAATTGCCCATGGAAAATGCTTTCATAACTCCTGCAATCAAAGCAGATATACCACTTAGTACCATCATCTTTTTACGCCCAAACACATCAGCAGCAACACCCGATGGAATCTCTGCAGCAAGACTTACAGCGTGAAATATAGTCTCGCAGATTCCAATTTCAGTTGCTGAGTAACCCGCAGATGCCAGTACCGCAACCCATGCAGCACCTGCAAGACAGCCATTACCAATGGCATTCATCGCATATAATTTATTAAGCTGTTTTTTAGAATCTCTCATAAAAAAATCTCCGCGATAAGTTTATCACGGAGATTATTAATTTAAGTATAAATTTAAAAATTACATTACGTTAGAAAGTGCAGATGGATCGTTAGAGAACTTAATAGCTTCAGCTCTTGTGATAACATCAGAGTGGATAAGACGAATTAAGTCATCGTTCAATGTATGCATACCCTCGCGCTTGCTGGACTGGAGTACACTTGGAATCTGTACAGCCTTATTCTCACGAATCAAGTTAGAAATAGCAGAATTACAAATCATTATTTCAGTAGCAACCACACGACCCTCACCATCTGCTGTTGGAACGAGATTCTGTGAAACAACACCCTTAATTACATTAGCAAGCTGTGTACGGAGCTGGTTCTGTGCCTCGCCTGGACATGAATCAAGAATTCTCTCGACTGTCTGAGCAGCACTTGCTGTATGAAGTGTAGAAAGTACGAGGTGACCTGTCTCAGCAGCTGTAATAGCAGCATTAATTGTCTCAAAGTCACGCATCTCACCAACGAGGATGATATCTGGATCTTCACGAAGTGAAGAACGAAGAGCTGTTGTAAAAGAGTCAACATCCTTACCAACTTCTCTCTGGTGAATCATAGCATAATCATGTGGATATACGTACTCGATTGGATCCTCAATTGTCAAAATATGCTTTGCTGCTGTATGGTTAATATAGTCAACCATAGCTGCAAGAGTTGTAGACTTACCAGAACCCGTAGGACCTGTAACAAGGACGAGACCTCTTGGAAGTTCTGCCAAATCACGAAGAATCGCTGGAAGGCCAAGCTCATCAAAAGAAAGAATTTTGTTGTTAAGTACACGGATACTTGCAGCAAGATTATTTCTCTGGTGATAGATATTTACACGGATACGTGTACCATCACTAAGCATATGACCTAAGTCGAGATCGCCACCGATAGCAACCTTCTCACACTGTTCAGGTGTAAGAATTGTATAAATCATATCACTTGCTTCTTCGATTGAAGGAACATCAGGTAAAATTTCCAATACGCCATTCCTACGAACCGCGAGATTAGTACCAGCTGTGATATGAACATCGGAACAGTTAGTGCTTACGGCATATGCCATTAAATCATTAAATGTCATGTAATTAACCTCCCAAATGGAAAAATACGAACTTATTCAATTATACTATCCAACACGTGTTGTTGGAAAACTTTTTTGACATTCTTCATAAGTATTTATCAAATATTCATTTTTCTCTTAATCAGAGCTTCTGTTGTATCTTTAAGAACAGCCTTGCCATCCTGGTTAACGACAGTGATTGTAAGTTCAACTATACCGTTTTTGACACTTCTCTCTGTAAGATTGGTAATCTCCGCACTACCAGTTAATACATCCCCTGCAAATACAGGTGCCATCCATTCGATTTTGGTTGACATGCCTGCGATAAGTTCTTCACCGAAGAAGTCGACCTCCAAGTACTTGGCCCACACAGACATAAAAGACATTACACCAGGTGCGATAATTTGACCGAAGTGAGTATTCTTAGCATATTCTTCATCAGTATGAAGTGGAACATTGTCATACTTAATAGCAAAGTCCAGCATGTCATTTTTATCAATAACAGCTGGCTCTAATTCTTTCTTCATACCAATAGCAAATTCGTCAAAATACATATGTGCTATTCCTTTCTAATTCGTAAATTCAATCCCTGTTTCTTTTTTCTCTTCGAAGCCTGTTGATGTGCCTTTCGAAGTCGCCGTTAGAGATTAGCCTCGCGATAAGCAGCTGCTCAAAAAGAGGTACTGTGCAGGAATAAAAGCCAAGTTTTTGCTCATAAACTGGGAGCAGATTTTCCGGAAGCACCATGTACCCTACACGTAACGCAGGCGAGATGGTTCGAGAGAAAGTATTAACATAAATGACCTTCTCCCCTTTGTTGGCCGCAAACAAGGTCTCCTCAGGCTTACGAAGGGATGTAATCTCAGACTCAAAGTCATCTTCGATAATGTAGCGTTCCCCGCTTGTTGCCCATGCAAGATACTCATGCCTTTTGGACGCCGTCGCCGTTACACCAGTCGGATAACTTCGGTACGGAGTTACGTGTAAGATATCAGCATTACTGTTAACTAAAGCCTCACTCGAGATACCGTCGTGACCAAGTGAGAGATGCTCTATAAGTACGCCACGAGACTTATAAACCTGCTCGATTTTTTTATAAGAAGGTGTCTCCACGCCATATATCTTATTGCTGCCAAAAAGCTCGACGATAAGCCCATACAAATACTCCGACCCCGCGCCAATAATTATCTGCTCCGGCTTAACTCTGAAGCCTCGATTACGCTCGAGGTATTTGGCCAGCTCCCCGCGAAGTTCAGGACTTCCACCCTCAGGCGACCTCATCAAAATCGCCTCGTCGTAGTCACTAATAACTCTTCGCATCGCCTTGGCAATAACGCCATATGGAAACTGCGTGTCAGGATAAGCATAGCTTATCTCCTCATGCGCGAAAGGCACCTCGCTACTACCGCTATCCTTCCTCTCACTTACAGCAAATCCATCGCTCTCCTTAAAGGAAACGACGTAGCCACTTCGAAGCTTGGGCTCAATATAACCTTCCTGAATCAATAGCTCATAGGCGTGTTCTACAGTGATAATACTTACGCCATAAGTAACTGCACAGTTACGCTTGGAAGGAATCTTTGTGCCATAAGGATACGCGCCTGAGATGATGCCAGACTTTACCTGCTCATATATCTTTATGTAGGATTTTTCTGTTTTCATCTGGTCTTATTCATATTCCCTTTTCTGGCATTTTAGTATGGTCAGGTTTAAGTATATAATAATACAAATTATTTTTTCTACGGGGGAAGAAATATGGAGTCTTATTCCTATAAGTGTCCAGCCTGCGGTGGCGGACTTAAGCTCAATGTATTCTCACAAAGGCTGATGTGCGAATTGTGTGGTAATGACTATAATCCTGCAACTCTTGAGAAAGAAGGATTTATTTCTACACCCAATAGCAGCAGCGAGGAACAGGAATCAATAGTTAGAAACTTTGTTGAGATGAACCTCTATCACTGTGGATCATGTGGTGCAGAGGTAGTAACAAATGATGTAGAAGTTACCAAATTCTGCTCCTTCTGTGGACAGTCTGCAATTATGTACGACCGCGTTACAAAAATCGACAGACCTGATCTGATTATTCCATTTAAAATCAGTAAGGAAGATGCTATTTCTGCAGTTAAGGAAAATTATAAGAAAGCAAAATTTCTCCCTGATGAATTCAATACACTGAGCATAGATTCTGTTTATGCAATATATGTTCCATACTATGCTTTTGATGCTGAATTCGAAGCTTCAGGACATATCAATCTGCACGGCAATAATAACACTACAATTCGTAAGGATTTTGGTGGAAGAACAAGACGTCATGTATTCTTTGATTCATCCAAAAAACTTAATGACACGGTTTCAATTTACTTAAATCCATTCCCTTATAGCCAGGCGGTGCCTTTCGAGCCGACTTACCTGTCAGGCTTTTATGCTGATATCGCTGATGTTGACAGTGAGAAGTTTGAGAAGAGACTTAATAATTATCTGTGGGAGATTTTATCAGAAGAGCAGCTTTCTAATATACCTGGAATCCCAAGCAGAGAAATAAGAAGTCGTAATCACGATCTTAACAACAGGATGTCTGGATTTGGAAGAGAAGTTTTTGAGGAAGCAATTCTGGATATGCAAAAGCTTGAAATACAAAACACAGAATCTGTAATGTGCCCAATCTATTTTGTTACCTTCAAAACATCCGAGGGCCTCGCTAATATTCTTGTTAACGGATGTACTGGTAAAGTCGTTGGCAGCGTGCCTGCTAATGAGGAATTAGTTAAGAAATCTCTTATTAAAAACTGCGCTATATGCGCTCCAATTCTTGGAATAATATTTGCATTTGCATTTATGAATGCGCCACTTATCTGGATTGGCGGAGTAGCAGCTATTCTGTGCGCATCATTCGTGTTTGGCGCCAAGAATGCCAAAGAAAAATACGATACTATCACGAGTCAGATGAATACATCATCAATGTTCAAATTAAGAAGAAGATAAGGAGGTAGCATATGAATATTTTACTAGGAATAATTGGAGCTATCGCCGGAATCGTCACAGGAATCGCTTTGGGCTTCACAATTACTTACTCTAAGGTTTATGAGAGAAACATCTTCGGCGGAGGCGGCAACCCAGAGTTACCACCACCTCCTCCACCATCAATAGGTTCAGCAATTATGCCAACGATAGTCGGATTCATATTCTTCGTTATCGGTTTATTTGTGATTAACTTCTCCATAAGTAACTTGGGCAAGTCAGCGGCAGAATTGACAAGAGCAGCAGGGCCTAATACTTATATAAGTACAAACGCTTCAGGCCTAATTGTATTTGGTGCATTTGCAGCATTTATTGGTGGATTATTACTGTTTGCAGGTATTCAGGAATTTATAAAGCGAAGAGGGTAAGCGCGAATAAGTCGCTGCCCTCTTAGGGCTAAAATAATCACTTGCTTCTTCTATAGAAAAATGGCATGAATAACTGATGTACGCGCTTTACGACTTCATTAGGATCATCTGTCTTAATTACTTCATCGTACTTGTCTGGCGTAAGACCAATAGAGACAGTCTTTTCTATGCCATACATCTTCTTTAAGTAGTTAAGCATATTTTCCTTGGTTGCCAGCTTATCGTAAATCTTAAGATGCATATATCCTTCAAAATGAACAGACTCATATATCTCAAGTCTTAATCCTGAAGCATACTCGCTGTTATTAAGGTAATCGCACAAGGCCTTAATCTTGTCCGACTTATCAAAGAGCATAAAATATACAACCTTCTCCCCTGAAGGAAGAGGTCTCTTCAAAAAGTTGTTATATGGTGAAGTCTTAAGCCTGCTTACTAATTCGACATTAGCCTTATCGTTTGTATCTGAGTGGTAAATGAGCAATGCATCGTCAACAATTACATTTGCAAACCAGCAAACCTCATGTTCATTAATTATTTCCATAAGCTTAGCTGAGCGATTCTCATCGAGCTTAGCTACCTTAAGAAATGAGTTCTTATTTACATCGTAAATAGCAGCGCCATCCATTGCAATTACTGGGAAATTAATTCTTATGTCTCTTAATGAATCCCTAAGAGCCGCTGGATTTCTGAATGTAGAGATAGTAAAGCGAAGGCCGCTATCAATCATTCTATTAAGTTCGACTTTACTAAAATCAGTAAGTGTCGCTCTGTTCAAAAGTAAAGTGTCATCAAGCCCAGAGATATAAAGTGTCTCTTTGTCAGGATTAATACAGATTCTGAAGTCGTTAATAATGATTCCAATAAGGATACCAATCATAGTATCCAGAAATCTATTCCATACAAAAATATATGGCACAACATCATCTATATGATTAACTGCGATACTTAAAAAAACCACGCAGGATAAGTAAGATGCCTGCTTTTTATCAAATACAACCGTAGTGTAAATAATCAGTATTACGAATAAAGATACAAAGACAGTATCAGTAACAAAAGAGGATCCCAAAAGCATCTCGCCAAATGGATAGGCTAGCAGATAGATAAGACCAAACAAAGCGCCTATCATAGTTCCCATAGAGCGCTGAATTGCATTCTTTTTGGTATTGCTGCTATACATCTGGATGCACCACAAAGCAGCAAGCTGAGAATAAAATACGATACTGCTGTCGCCTCTTAACTCGTCAACCAAAAAGCATACTGCTACAGCTATAGCAGATTTAATGATTCGCATTCCAATTGGTGGAAAATGAATCTTCTTTTTTGTTGCCGCGTTAGTATTATCCATATGAATCCTACTAATTTTAAACCATAGTCAAAATGACTTTCAATGCTTCATTTAAATCTGGCAGGATTTGATCCGCTAATTGCTTAATTTCTTCATCTGGCGCTAATATATCCGGCACCATAATTGTATATAAACCGGCAGCCTTGGAGCTCCTTATTCCGTTAAAAGAATCTTCAATTCCTACAGCATCCTCAGGCTTTACACCGAGCTTCTCACACGCCTTAAGGAAAATATCAGGTGCTGGCTTTGAGTGCTCAACCTTATCTCCAGTTATAATCTCGTCGAAATATTCGATTAGCCCCGCTATCGTCAGCTCTTCTCTTACTGCTTCTTCTCTTGTAGATGAAGCAAGAGCAATTTTAATATTATTGGAATTTAAAGTATCTAATATCTCCAGAGCACCAGTCTTGGTTGCTATCTGACCTCTTCTGAATCTCTCCCTGATTATTCCAGTCTTTTCAGCTCTGATATCATCGTAAGAATATTTATTACCATATCTTCTAAGGAAGATATTTTTTGTCATAGCAGCATTAGTGCCTATACACTCTTTGCAAAAACTCTCAATATCTGGAATACCGTGCCTATCGGCAACCTCTTTCCAGACATCAATTACAGCTCTTTCAGTGTCAAAGATAACACCATCCATGTCAAATACAACTGCCTGAATCATAGAGGAATTCTATATCATGTCAGTTATTGATGTCTATATGATTAATTTCAAATATACTGTGTTAAAATCGTAAAAGTTCGAAGATATAGGAGTAGCAGCGATGAATAAGCTTGTAGTAATTGCCGGAACGAATGCATCAGGCAAGAGTGGCCTCGGCATTGAACTTGCAAAAAAGTATTCAGCAGAAATAGTCTCAGCTGACTCACGTCAGATTTATGAGGGACTAGACTTAGGTTCTGGCAAAGTTACTCCTGAAGAAACCAATGGAGTACCACATCATTTAATTGATGTGGCAAAGCCTAACGACTTCTTCTCTCTTACAGATTTTCAGGACAGAGCATATGCCTCGATTGATGACATAATTGCACGTGGCAAGAAGGCATTCTTAGTCGGTGGTACGGGCCTTTATGTAAACTCTGTAGTAGATGGATTTAATATAAGACGCGAACCTGTTGATGAAGCCTTTCGAGCTACTATAGCAGAGAAAAGCATCGACGAATTAATTGCGATTTTAAAAGAAAAGAACCCAGATGTACTTAAGACTATCGACCTCAAAAATAAGCGCAGACTAGAGCGTGCCGTAGAACGCGCACTTAAGGGTATTACCGACGAGCCTAAGAACACACCAAGATACGAGACGCTGGTAATTGGTGTTACCTGGCCGAGGGACGTGCTTTACGAGAGAATCAGGGAAAGGCTTGACCGAAGACTTGAGCAGGGCATGATAGACGAAGTAGCTTCATTAAGGGAAAACGGAGCTACAGATGAATTCTTATACGGTCTGGGGTTAGAATACCGATATATTCTTATGTATCTAAGAGGGGAATTTCCTGACTTCGAGTCGTTTTATAACAAGCTTTTTATGGAAATCAGACACCTCGCCAAGGAGCAGATGACCTGGTTTCGTAAACGTAAAGATATCAACTGGATTGATATGGAGAAGAATCCATTTGATGAAGCAGGCAGACTGATAGACGAATTCTATAATTCATGAAAAACAAAAAGTTATTTGCTATTATACTAAACTCTATCGTGGTTGTATTAGCCTTAGCATCTTACTTTGCTTATAAATCTCTTACCCGCGTTACACCTTTGTTTTCTGAAAATACTTATGAGCTTGGTAACGTAAATATCAGCGAAGATATTACTTCTTATATAGAGGCAAGCGAATTTATACTTAACAAAACTACTCTTGACATAAGTGATGTTGATGCTGACAGAGCTGGTAGCTATCTAATTACCTGCGATACTACCTATGACACATATAGTTTTGATATTCATATCGTAGATACTACAGCGCCTGTAATCGGGTTTGGTGATAATGCTTCAGTTATGGGAACTTATAACGAATATAGTATCAATGACTTGGATATAACTGTTTCTGATTTATCCCCTGCAAGCGAAGTTCGAATTACTTCATATTCTTATAACGGAGATGAATATGAGATTTGTGATAACTCTTTTGAATTCACTACCCCTGGTACGTATATCTTCAACATAGAAGCTACTGACATCTATGGTAATACCTCATCTGACAGCAGGTCATTTGATATCGTACCTGCACCTGAGTTTTTGCTCATAAATGACAGAGAATATATGTCAGGAACCAATTACACTCCTTATGACTTTGTATATGCGGAAGACAGATTTGGAAATGATATTACCGAT
Source organism: Saccharofermentans sp. (assembly GCA_045600625.1). Lineage (GTDB taxonomy): Bacteria > Bacillota > Clostridia > Saccharofermentanales > Saccharofermentanaceae > Saccharofermentans. Next base: position 9,711 of record JAZRYF010000023.1, on the reverse strand, counting down.
AATATAATTATTCTTGATGATAGCAACTTTGACCCGGACACTCCTGGCAGCTACCAGATAACATATTCAGTAAAAGATAATGATGACATCGGCAGAATTTCAAGCTGCACCATAAATATTAGTGACACTTCTACTGATAACAACTTAGGATTTGAGTTTGATGATACAACACTTGATATCCTGATTAATCACGAATATTTTCAGTATGAACCACTTACTACAAGCGAAGAACCTTATGAAGATTTAATTGAGCTTACAAGCCCGACTTCTTTTGGCGTATGCATAGAGAATAATGAATTAAGTTCATCCTTCAGCGCTTTTATTTATAAAGTAACCACTGATTATGTTTACTTCTTTACAAATGCCCACTGTGAGTTCTTCGATGGGGATGCACATATGCACGATTATACAGGAAGAGTGATTCCTATAGATATGTCTGAAGTTATCACTTTCAGTAATCCTTTTTACGAGAATACAATTTATTATATTCAGTATGATATGCAGCTGTTTGCTGTGCCTGTCTGTTATTTTGACAATCTGCTTTCATACAGAGAAGTACATATAGATCTGGATGCATATAACAATCTTCATAATGGTGATATTTGCTTAATGAATACTCAGGCATGGAATCATAATACGAGAGACATCGTAGATATTAATGTCGTAACGCACGCTGACTCATGGGAAGTTGGCGATATTAACGTAATTCTTATCTCTTATGGTCAGGCTGTAGCAGGATGCAGTGGTTCACCTTATTTTGATCAGCACGGAAACCTGCTTGGAATATTACGCGGTACACGCTATATAGACGGAGAAGGTACAACAACAATCTGTATACCTGTAAATGGTCTGGTTACATTTGCCCGCGAACATATTGATTAAAATCAATATAAAAACACCGGCCATAATATGTAACCGGTGTTTTGTAAAAAGATGTTTTTAAACTTAAGATGCGCTGGCCATATTCTCACGATAAAGCTTAGCGTATTTACCATCCATCTCCATAAGTGAATCGTGATCACCTATTTCCTCGATATTTCCGTTCTCCATATAAAGTATCATGTCAGCATTACGAATAGTTACCAGGCGATGCGCAATAACAAAGCATGTACGATTCTTAATAAGCTCTGTTATAGCATTAGTAATCAACACCTCTGTTCTGGTATCTACCTGAGATGTAGCCTCATCCAAAATAAGAATTGGTGGATCAGCAATCATCGCTCTGGCAATGGAAATCAGCTGCTTCATACCTGCGGAAAGCTGGGTCTGATCAGTATTAATATGTGTACTATATTTATCAGTCATATTCTCGATAAAAGAGTCACAAAGTGAACGCTTGGCAACTTCCTTAATCTCATCCATAGTAGCATCAGGCTTACCATAGGCGATATTTTCAGCAATCGTTCCATCAAAAATCCAGCTATCCTGAAGAACCATACCGAACGACTGACGAACACTCTGCTTATTCAAGTCACGAATGTCTTTGCCATCCAATAGAATCTCACCATCCCATATATCGTAGAAACGCATCAGGAGATTTACCAGAGTTGTCTTACCAGCACCAGTAGGGCCAACTATGGCTACTGTCTTTCCCTTAGGAACATGGAAACTTACATCCTTCATAAGTTCTTTTTCAGGAGTATATCCAAACTTAACATGATTAAATGTAATCTCGCCGCTTACACTACTAATGTCAACACTTGGTTTGTCGGATTCATCTGACTCCTCTTCTTCGTTTAAGAATTCATAAACACGTTCAGCAGCAACTGTACCTGACTGGATAGTAGAGAGCGCATTAGCAAGATCAGACAAAGGACTCTGAAGCATATTTCCGTAAATAAGGAAAGACTGGAATTCACCAATAGTAATGTATCCCTTAATTAAGAATAACGCACCAATCACACACTGGATGATATAACACACATTGCTGGCCAGTGTATTAATAGGGATAATAAAGCCAAGAAGAAATGCTGTTTTTGTATACTGTTCAAAGAGATCACCATTTACTTTCTCATAACGATCCTTCAATGCGTCTTCACAGGAATACATCTTAACCATCTGATAATTTTTATAAGTATCCTGAGTATGGGCTGTTAAGGTTCCAAGCAGCTTCATCTGATTACGGACACGCTTGTTTGTCTTAGCAACAAAAATATATGACACAGCAAATCCGATAGGAACTACCAGCAAATAAACAGTTGCCAGAACAGGGTCAATCCATATCATGATTATGATGATTCCGACAAGAAGCACGCTCTCACCAACAACGATTCTTAATGTTGCATCCAAAACATTGGAAACAGACTGAATATCATTTGTAAGCTTTGAGATAACCTCTCCAATTGGATGGCTATCAAAATAACTGATTGGTAATGAGTTTACCTTTTTATGAGAACGGTCTCTCATTACTTTTATGGTTCGTTCAGTGACAGCTAACAAAGCCGTACGCACCACTGTCTCGCCACCTCTGCCAATTAAGTAAACAATACCCAGAGTGACACATACACCCAAAAAGATGTCCATCCCGATACCATACTTTTCAGGAGAAACAACAACATCCGTAATAGCACCGCTCAAGCGAGGTGCAAACGACAGGCAAAGTCTTGAGATAACTATAAAAAGACCTATCTTAATTATCTCAGCTTTACTTACCTGACTCTCAGCAAGAAGACGAGTTAATACGTCAGAGGATTCACTAAGTTTTTTACGACTCATTTCTGTGCCTCCTGTTCCAAACTCATCTGCAACTCATGCAAATGTTTATAAATATCACATGTCTTAAGCAACTCATCGTGAGTTCCATATCCAACAACACGGCCCAAATCTAAAACCAAAATATGATCCGCATAACTAATAGAATTGAGCTTGGATGACACTATTACCTTTGTCTTATCCTTAAGGAATTTGTTGATGTTGCCTCTTACCTTACTCTCTGTAACGGAATCAAGCGCAGCGAAAGGCTCATCAAAAAGATATATCTCGGAATCCTTAAGTAAAGCCCTGCTAAGCATCAAGCGCTTGCACTGACCGCCAGACAGATTAGTACCACCTGCAGCAAGCATAGTATCCAATCTGTCAGGAAGATTTTTAAGCACCACATCAAAGCAGGAGCACTCACATGCATTTGATATCTGTTCTTCAGTTAAATCATCGCGATAAGCAGTAATGTTATTACGTATGGTATCGTTCAGGATGTAATTCTTCTGTGTAGAGCAGGAGAAACGATTAAGAAGATCCTTCTCTGAATACTTAGAGACAGATACTCCATCAACAAGAATATCGCCTTCGCTAATCTCATGAAGTCCTAACATCAAATCAAGAAGTGTAGTCTTACCACTTCCTGTTGCACCTACAATAGCTAACGTCTCTTTACTTCTTAAAGTAAAAGATATATGACTTAAAACCTTAGGTCCATTTTGGTAACGGAATGAGACATCTCTGAATTCTACAGTACCAGATTTATCAGGATTCTCCTGGTAGGAATCTAAATTTTTATTTGTATCAACATTAATCAATTCCCATACACGATTAGCAGCCACCATAGCCTTTGGCATCAGGTTAATAAGAGATGGAAGTAATGCCAGAATTGTTATAGTGAAGTTTAAGTACTGAAGAAGGAATACCATATTCTCTACTGTAAGATTTCCATTCTTAATGGACTTGGAAGCTACAATAAATATAGCCATTGATGTACAGTTTAATACAAGCAATGACAATGTATTCATAAGACAAAGTGGTTTGGTTGATTTGATAGCAGCATTCATCAAATCCTGATCTTCATCAAGGCCTTTTTTCTCTTCTATATTCTCGCATCCAAATGCACGAACAGTTCTGATACCAACTATCTTTTCTGTTACGGATTTTGCAAAAAAATCCATTTTCTGACGATAAACGACATAGTGTTTCTGTGACAATATTCTGAAAAATGCCATTACAGTTATAGTAACTACAAGAGAAATCAGATATACAAGAAAGATTTCCCTGCTTCTTAGAAAAGTTATAACAAGAACAAAAACTACTGCTACAGGCAGCATAATTACTCTGCTGAAAGAAAACTGAATTAAAGCAGAAATAAATCTCGCATCCTGAACCGTTCGTGTTAAAAGAGAAGTTAATCCAAAACTATCAAACTGATCAACACTCAAGTCGAGAACTTTTTTATAACAGTCATTCCTGATTCCAGAAATCATTATTCCAGAAATTCTGGATGAGAGATAAGAAATGCCTATGGCAACAAGTCCGAGAAGCACCGTATACAGAAGCATCTTCGCACTACTTGCATATACGATACTCATATTAGATGCCTTGACGCCTTGGTCCAAAATGGTATGCATCTCACCCATAACCAAAACAATCTGCACATATGTCTGAAGAAGCACCAGAACTATAGCGCCAATAATATAAAGTATATAATCCTTCAGATATCTATTTGCTAACTTAAACACCTGATATTCTGTTACTCCTATGCGATATTATTTCCACCGCATAGTATAACTCGAAGACATCAATGTTCCAAGCATTCCCCATTAGTTTTATAAAATTAATTGCATTAATAAAGGACCACTCTGTGGTCCTTCTTAAGTCCAAATACCTTATTGATAACAGTCATTACATTTTCTCTTAATCTCTGAGAAAAAATAAGGCCAATCCACATTGCATCAAATGCTGCTACCAAGCTGAAAAGAATAATTGTAATCATGTTTTTAAGTCTCCTTGTTTTTGTTTGATGTGGTAAGTATAGGAGACTCAGTGTTGCTATACCGTTGCAACTCATCATGATTATTTAATTATTCAATTTGAGTTGTGTAATAATCTACGAAGTCGCGGAAGATAAAAGTCTCGCCACCTATTGCTACATATCCCTGCATGAAATCGTACTGGGTGCTATTGCCATTATTAAAGTGGTAAGTATAACTACTTTGGTCTGGTCCAAGATTAGAATCAGATACAGTTCCTACAGAATTAATACCATTAACACCTAAGATATAACAATTCATGAATTCCTCTTCTGTAAGAGCAAACTCGCCTGTAACCTCACCTGACAGATTGAACTGCGCTGTTATTTCCAGATTACCATCATAGTTAACAACATAAGTCGCACTAACCAGGTAGTCTTCTTCACTATTTACTTCCCCACGATTAGTATAGGTACTTCTAAGCATCTCGCCTCTATTTTGAAGTAATTCATCGTAAGATGGAGTCAAGTCTGGACTAATTGTCGTCTCTTCAATAGTAGTCTCAGTAGTAATCACTACCTCAGACCCTGTTACTTCCACTTCACTACTATTTGTAGCACATCCCGTCAGCAACAAAGCGGTCATTAATGATAAAGCAAAAATTCTTTTCATATTCAACTCAAACATCTTAAGATCGCTTTTATTGATTACCATAGTATCCTCCAAATGCAGGTTGCTTTATTAAAATAAATATACAAGATTCATGAGATTGTTTGAAGTTAATTAAGCAATTCTAAAAATGACAATTGTCACTCTTTTGCTAATTCTTCCCTCTTCTTAGGTCCAATTACTTCTGCAAGCTGAGAGAGAATTATAGCTACAAACATAATGATACAGCCAAGTCCTTCTCTTAAGCTCATCACCTGATGGAGAATAAGCGCAGCTGAGATTACAGCAAACACTGACTCTAGGCACATGAGCAGCGATGCGATTACCGGGCTTGTGTGCTTCTGGCCAATGATCTGCAAAGTATAAGCGATACCGCAGCTCATGATACCTGAATATGCAAGTGGTATCGCTGCGATTTTGATATTAGCGATAGTAGGAGTCTCGAAGATGAACATCAGTACACTAGAAATAATAGCCGCCACTACAAACTGCATGAACGACAGTTGTATTCCGTTGATATCCTTCTCGACATAGTAATCAATTAACATAATCTGAACAGCATAAAATACCGCGCAGAAGAAGGCCTGGATGTCTCCCCTATTAATTGCTGTCATGTCTTCCGGGTTAATGCAAAGTAAGAAAAGACCGACGAGACCTAGAAGAATCGCGGCCCAAGTAAGAAGTCGTACCTTTTTCTTAAGGAACAAGGAAAAAAGTGGCACAAAGAACATATAAAAGGCAGTAATAAAGGCGATTTTACCTGATGTGGAGTGGTAAAAAGCGAACTGCTGGAAGTTCTGAGCTATTGAGAAATCGATTCCAAGTACAACGCCTGCAAGCAGTGTGCTCTTCCTAAAATCAAATCCCTTATTAACAATCAATACAACTGGCAAGAGCATTAGCGCACCAAGGATTGTTCTGACCGCTGTGTATGTAAAAGCATCTATTGATTCCATGCCAACTTCCTGGGCAACAAAAGAGCTACCCCAGATGACAGCTGTCAGCAGTAATATTAATACTCCTTTAAGTGATGTTTTACGCATGGATGTGATTATACACTTTTTATCGCTTGATTAAAGTAAAATCGCGCAAAGACGCATAGAACGGGCGATTTAACAATGTTAAATCGCCTATTTTGTTGAATTTAAGCAAGATTTCTTATAGAATAAGATGCGCTTGGAGATATATCGAAGTGGTCATAACGAGGCGCACTCGAAATGCGTTTGTCGGGTTAAACCGGCACGAGAGTTCGAATCTCTCTATCTCCGCCAGATTTCTTGAAACAGTCAAGCTCGCTTGGCTGTTTTTTCATATCCTGGCCATTTCTGAACCACTTTTCCTCCTTGTCTATTAGGGCACCCTGTGATGATTCTCAAAAAAACTCAGTCTACAAATCCATCTGTCTCGATTCGAACTCCATCACCCGAAGGAATAACTCGCGCATCAATCGAAGTATATGTCAGAGTCTGACCGTTAAGCACAAAAGACATAGGCGAATCAAACAAATATGTAAAATCGCTTGCTGATCTGCAGCTATAGTAATCAGACTGCATCTGAGAATATAGATCCGGTACGGAATAGTACATCGTACCATCAATATTCAAAGAAATTCCGTCCTGATTGCCGCAGTCGATATACAAAGTTGCAGAGGCCATGTTCGTTGTTGGAGTAAGAGTCTCGAGTGGAGGCAACTCAGGGAGGTCTTCCCAACTACCCATGTCAACATCAACAAGCACTTCAGTATCACCTTGCGTAATAACAGATAAATCAACAGACTCGTATGTATACTCATCTTCTTCAACAGTTTCAGGGGCATAATCAAAGCGATTCGAAGATTCACGCACAACGGACACTCCGGAATCTTCAAGATTCACCCAGATACTAGGAACTACATAGTGATTTGGACGATTGTTATAACATTCAAGATATATACAATAATGATTATTTTGGTCCATAAAAAACTGCCAAGCGTCGCTATCTGGGGTGTCGTCAATATTACGTATAATTACGCCATCTCGGGTCCATCTGTTAGCTTGATCGGTCACAAAGCTCGATCCCATGATATATCTAATTTCTTCATCGCCTGTACAGTTCAAAACAAAGACAAAGTCTTCCACGCCATCATTGATAGTAGGATTAATTCTGGAAGTTTCTTCTCTATTAAATGCTGAACTATAGAACTCGTTATTAAGCCACTCTCGAACATCACTTTGTTCCCAATAAAAAGCAACACAATCCTCAGAAATCGGGTACCCTCCTGCCATAGGATTAACAGCGAGATGGGTTTCAGGAGCATAGTAATAAGGCATATTCGCTACAGACTCAACAGCTGTGAGAAGATAATTACCATCACCATCTTCGTCTACGATAATCCAATTTAACGCCTCACCGTTATATTCACCAAAAGTAATCCAATCGCCAAGAACATAACCATTGAACTCATCTTCTGCTAACTCCAAATTCTCGCGTTCAACTACAGAACCATTACGTTCCGCCTCTGTCAGTGTATAATCGTTGAACCAGTCAAACTTAACAATCATTGCTGGTCGAACTCCGCAGGTGAAGCCACTGTTGTAGTCCTCATAAAGTCTTCCATCATACATATGGCTATGTTCGTGCGGCCCTATTTGAGTGCCCTCATATACAGCACCATCAGATGCCCAGACTCTCGAATTGCCTACATTGAGATAACTACTATAATTACCGTAACCATCCATAAGGAAAAATTCATAATCTTTATGAACGTAATCGTCCGTAGCAATTTGATCTAACTCATGCTCGTTAAAAGCAGTCTCCTCAAATTCTCCGTTCATCCACTCGAAGATAGCACTGTCTTCAAAAACATAAGGAACAACTCCATCAGGATATTGTTCATCTCCAAGTTCGTAATAAACAGGACCGTCGTAATCGATATAATATGGCATTTCGACGAGTACTTCTGTGGAGAGAAGCCAGTAATAACCATCCTCTTCGTCAGTGATAACCCAGGAGAGTTCCTGTCCCTCATAGTTGCCGAAATACACCGTGTCACCCACGTTGTAGGTTGGTCGGTTGACGTAAATTGCTGTGCCAGCTACAGCCGAACCAACAACAGCAACAGCTGCAACTCCGGCGATAATCTTGGTAGCAAGCCCAGTGGTTCCCTTAGCCAGAGTACTTTTGCTGGCGAGTACTCCTTTACTTACTGCTCGGGATCCCTTGCTCATCTTAACGCCCTTTTTCTTAGCGGATCCCTTGGCAAGTCTAGGAGACTTAACAACATCGCAAGGTGGAATCTTGACCTGTCTGCTGCCCAAATCTGCACTGAACAAGGATGCAAGAGCTGGGAACATGCCTGCTGCACAAAGCTTGTCGCCAGTTTTCTTTTCATAGTCCTCGATACCGCTCTTAATCTTTACGCGGGCAGCCTTGAGTCTAGTTTTAACCGTACCTTCAGGGCAATTCATCAGCTCGGCAATTTTCTCAACCGGCAGATTATCGTAGTAATACATGAAGATAGTCTGATACTGTACTTCCTTGAGCTCACTCTTCAGGATGTTGAGAATTACATTGCGCTTCGCTTCTTCCATAATTACGGTATCTGGAAGATCCTCAAGATTGTCGTCGCCCTCGATGTTCATTCCAGACTCGACAGCGTCATCAAAACTAATGTTATTACGTGTTTTTCTAAGCTTCTGCAGGCACTCTCGAACTGCTACTGTCTTGGCCCACCCAAAGAAAGTGTTGTTATTCTCAAGGGTTCCAAGTTTGTTATAAATCGTGATAAATGTCTCCTGAGCGGCATCCTCCGCTTCCTCAGGGTTCTTCATGTGACCAAGGCAAGTCAGATATACCATCTTGTAGGATGCGTTATACAAGTCAGCGAAAGCTTCCGAGTCCCCTTTTTTTGCCTTTTCTACTATATTAAAAATTAATTCTTGTTCCATATTCGTTACCTCGTGATGATTATATAGATATATTTTTACTTTGACGACTTAAGTTTCCCCTCGGGTTTGTTCTGTTTTTAGTTTCCATTATGCATTCTCCTTTGCTGTTTATATCTTTTAGATGCAGTCAAAGAGTGTGAGGTTCATTTTTAACTATAAAATGTACACACTCCGAAAAATTGTCATGTAAAACCCGATTTACATGACTAAAAACCGGAATAAAAGCCCATATTCCTAAAAACAGTCATGTAAACATCATTTTACTTGAGTGTTTTTGGGACTTCGAAGACATTTTGTTTTTGGAATCAATGACCCACACTTCTGCAACGGTCACTTTTCTATACTTTGCTCATAGTTCAAAACAAAAAACAAAAAACAAAGGAGAAAAAATTATGAACAAGAACATTTTAACAAAGGTAATCCCAACATCATTGGTAGTA
>JAZRYF010000022.1:0-18524 GCA_045600625.1 Saccharofermentans sp. | reverse complement strand
ACTTCCATTTTTGCTATAGTTTGACTGTAGATTTATAATATTTTTCACACAATTATTCTACCATTAATGGGCTCTTCGGAGCTCATTTTTGTTTGCATGAAAAAGGAGCTATCTCAATTTACTTTTGAGACAGCCCCTATTAAATACAAGAATTAATCTAAATTACTTAGCAGCGTTAGCAGCCTTAGCGATTCTGGACTTAACTCTACCAGCAGCCTGCTTGGACATAAGGCCCTTAGCAGCAGCCTTATCTACAGTCTTCTGTGTCTTGGAAACGAGCTCTGCAGAACCCTCACCAGCCTTAACAGCAGCTGTAGCCTTCTTAATAGCAGTCTTTACTTCGCTCTTCTTAGTCTTGTTTGCAGCAGTCTTCTTCTTGGAAACTTCTACACGCTTGATAGCAGACTTAATATTAGGCATTATTTTTCCCTCCATAATGGATTAATTTATTTCTTTTTTTGCACCGAATGAGTCTATCATAATTAATTTTTTAAAGCAACACCCAAAATTCAGGGCTTTTAACAGTCATTTTTGTTATAAATGCTACCCGTTTATTCAAACTTAAACCACTTCTTCTGAAGCATCATCAGGCCGAAGCTGATTATAAAGCCAACAACCATTGAGATAAGGAAGATTGGGAATCCAACTCCAACATAAGCAACACTTGTTATAAAGCTTGGAAACGCAAATGAATAACAGTGTGTTCCAGCTACACCAACCATCGCTCCTCCAATAGCACCAGCAATACAGGCTGTAATCATGGCACGAGGTCTTGCAAAGTTAACACCAAATAAAGCAGGCTCGGTTACGCCCAAAGCAGCTGCCAAAGCAGCCTGATATGCAATTCTTCTCTTTTCTCTGTATGCTTCTGTCTTAGGCATAAACATTCCAACACACAAAGCAGCCGCTGACTGACCATATACAGCAGCACCTAGCAAAGGCAGAATAACATCATATCCGTTATTAGCGATGTTATTTATGCAGACAGGTACGATGCTCCAGTGAGCGCCGAATGCGACCATAGGCTGGATAAAGAATCCCATGAATGCACCAGCAACAACTGGACTGAAGTTATAAAGAGCAAAGAATATCCTGGTTAATATATCGCCTATAAGTGTTCCGAGCGGACCAAAGGCCAAAAATGTTACAGGAAGTATTATCAGCATGCATAATATTGGCTTCGTGAAACCCTTAATTGCTTCAGGAATAATCTTATCCCAGAGTTTCTCCACAAATACCAAAAGACCTACTGCAAAAAGAACTGGCAATACACTGGAGTGATATACAGTTGATGGCACATTAAGGCCTAAGAAAGCCATAGTGCCGTTACCGTTCTCCAGAACATCCACAATGTCAGGATAAAGCATAGCAACCGGGATCAGCATTGAGATAAAAGTATCTGTCTTCCATTGCTTTGAAGCTGTATAAGCTAAGAAAAATGGCAAAAAGTAAAACAGGCCGTCAGACGCTGCATAAAAAATCCTGTAAATTCCGTTATCAGTTGTAAGCACGCCAGTAGTAACAAGTAAAATCAGGATGCCCTTAATAATACTTGTAGCCGTAATAACATTAATAACTGGAGAAAAGATTCCCGTTATCTGATCAATTACTACCTGTCCCTTAGACTTCTTTTCACTCATTAAACAGCCTTCACTTAATTATTAATTCTGTATCCCGTTGTCATATCAACAAGATTTTCATATGGCTCGCCGTTTACCAGATGCTTCAAATTGGAAGCGGCTATTCTGGCGATTATATCATGAGACTCCTTAACTCTGTATCCTCCAGATACGTGAGGCGTAATCAGAATATTAGGTGCGGTCCAAAGCTTATTATCAGATGGCAGTGGCTCTGGATCAGTTACATCTAATGCAGCACCAGCAAGCTTCCCACTTACAAGAGCATCGTAAATGCTATCGTTATCTACAGCTGTACCTCTGCCAACATTAATAAAGTACGCTCCATCCTTCATAGATTCAAAAGCTCTTTTATCAAAGACTTTATATGTATCTTCGTAGCCTGGAAGCGCAGAGGCAATTATATCAGCCTCCTTAAGACAGTCATAAAACGAATCCATCGTGTATAGTCCGTCAACAAAATCCGGTTTATCACCAATATGTCTTCTGATACCTATAACTTTGCATCCCATCGCTTTCATTCTTAAACCGAACTCCTGTCCGATATTACCCAAACCAACGATAAGTACAGTCTTGCCGTAAGCTGTAGCGACATTCCTTTCGACGTGCCAGAGGGCCTTGGTCTGATTAAGCTTATAATGGTCTAAGTTCTTCATCAAAGTAAAGAGCATGCCAATCATAAATTCAGACATCGCACGGCCGTACGCTCCAGTGGCATTAGCAAGAACGGCTCCTTCAGGGATAACACCAGTCTTAACAAAGCCTTCTGTGCCAGCATTATTAAGCTGCATAAGCTTAAGGCTGTCCGTATGAACCAGAAGACCAGGGTCTAAGTTACCAATAATAGCCTCTACCCCCTTCAAGTCATCAGGTGTGACGCTACTTGCAGGTACATATCTGATCTCAAGGCTTGGGTCTATGCTTCCAAATAATTCCCTGTGGTTATCAAGGACATCCATTACTACTAATACTTTATGCATTCTTATCACCGATAATATCTATTGCACGTTTTAATCTTGAAAGCCCATCTTCAAGCCTTGCTCTTGGGCATGCGAGATTTAAGCGAAGGAAATCTTTGCCATCGCCTCGATACTCACAGCCTTCAGATAAGAAAAGACCCGTTAATTCACGAATTCTATCTGCTAATAAATCAGAACTCATGCCCAGGCTTTTACAGTCAAGCCACATAAGGTAAGTAGCCTGGCCCTTAACAGCTTTAATGGAAGGAATATTTTCCTCAATATACTGCTGAGCAAAGATTCGATTCTCTCCTACATAAGCTCGTAACTCGTCAAGCCAAGGCGCACCATGGTTAAAGGCAGCAATAGCAGCATCACAGGCAAATACGTTACCTTCAGCTACTTCATCTGTATTAATCGCTCTCCACACCTTATGGCGAAGAACTTCGTTAGGGATTGAAATAGCAGCTGTCTGAAGGCCTGCGATGTTAAAGGTCTTGGTAGGAGCAATACAGGTAACGCTAATCTGCTCGCATGTAGAAGAAGCCGAAGCGAAAGGCGTATATACACAGCCTGGCATTGTCAAATCACAATGAATCTCATCAGAAATAACAGTAACGTTATTACGAGCGCATATATCACCAATTCTTGCAAGCTCTTCCTTAGTCCAGATTAACCCAGTCGGATTATGAGGATTACAAAGTAAAAGCAAAGTGCTTTGTGGATTTTTACACTTCTCTTCTAGATCATCGTAATCTAACGAATATTTACCGTCTTCATACTTTAGTTGGCACTCCAAAATATTACGACCGTTATTAAAAATAGAGTTAAAAAAGATATTATAAACAGGCGTAATAACAACAACATTTTCAGCTGGTGTAGTTAACTTTCTAACGGAAGATGAGATAGCAGGAATAACGCCAGTACAGAACATCAGCCAGTCTTTTTGAATCTCAAAGTGGTGTCTGTTCTTCCACCAGTTAATGTAAGCGTCATACCACTCATCTGGAACTATGGAGTATCCAAAAATTCCATGATCAACTCTATTTTGTAAGGCTTTTATAATCTCAGGAGCTGTACGGAAATCCATATCAGCAACCCACATTGGAAGTTCGTTATCCTTAACATCCCACTTAAGAGATGAAGTTCCTCTACGATCAATTAATTCATCAAAATGGTACATCTGTTGTATTCTCGATATTGTCACAAATAATCTTTGTCTTGCTTGGATCAATCATATCCTTCTGCATTATGAGAGTTCCGATTGAAGCAGCCTTGATAGTTCCACTATTAGGATTAAATACACTATCCACTTTACCTGTAACCTCAGCATCAACATTAGAATACTCGAATGCAAGTGTAGTATTAATAAGCTTACAGTTCTTCATTACGAGATTATCGATATAACAAAGACCCTGAAGACTCTCGATTGTACAGTTAATGAGTGTGAGATTCTTAGAATTCCAGCCAAGATACTCACCAGAAATATAAGAATCATAAACTGTAATGTTATCGCTGTTCCAAAAAGCGTCCTTGGATAAAAGAACTGAATCGTGAATCTCAATATTCTTACAACCATCAAAGGAATAATTGCCATCAAGCTTTAAGTTATTAATCTTCATGTTGTTTGTATTCATGGCAAAGTAATCGCCCTTAGCAGTTACGTGATCAAGTAATACGCCATCACAGCTCCACAAAGTCTCCTTCGCATCAAAGAAATCGACATTCTTAAGTGTTAAATCAGTACAGCGTCTGAAGTTCTTAGGAGCTTCAATCATAGCATTCTCGACACTAATGTGGCTTGTATACCATACGCCAGCTCTAGCCATCTCAAACCACTTACAATCCTTAGCTGTAATCTTGTTACAGTACCAAAGTGGGTACTTCCACTTAAAAGAACAGCCGATTAAATCTACGCCTGTAGATTCCTTAAGAGGGGACTCACCATCATCAAAAATAGAGTCAGTTACAACTAAATCTGAAGAGTGGAATAATGCTCTCTCTCCTGTAAGCATCTGATTGTTAATTTCTTTCATTACTCTTCTCCCAAACAACTATTAATCATATTTGCAAATTCACTAGCATTATCATAATGACAGCCATGTCCACAGCCATCCATTATATAAAACTCCATTTCCGGAGCAGATAACTCTTCTATAAATAAACCAACAAGTGTTGGATTGCAAGTATAATCTTCACTACCAGTTATGTAATAAACAGGAACATCATATTCGGTACCGAATTCACGGATGTTTACTGTCAGATAATCAAATAACGCCTGATTATACGGAATATAGCTATTTACATCACCTAACTGAAGCACAAACCATCTAAAGTCATCCATTCCAAAGTATGGTGAGAATATAGCCGGAAAAGTCAAATTCTTGGCATAAATTTGATTTCTTGACAGATATGGATAAGTAAGATTACGAAGTGCTAGCATCTCTGGTAGAGCACCAGTTTCCTGATATCTCTCATAAGCCTGCTCCAGTTCAGATGTACCATCACAAGTCGCATATGAAAGCTCCAAAGCCACTTCATACGCCATCTGCTCATTCGAAATCATGTTCACAAACTGTCCAATTCCAATATACGAAAATACCTTCTCCGGATGCTCAGTAATGTATCTCGTTCCAAGGATAGTACCATAAGACCAACCCATGATGATTACTTCATTTTTTTCGTATTTTTCCAAGGCATAGTCAACTAACTCATCTAAGTCTTGAACCGCTCTATCAAAATCAACTGTACTATCAGGACTTCTTCCATCATTATTAGCCAAATAGGTTCTACCACAGCCTCTTTGATCCCAGGATATAACTGTATAGTTGTCTACAAGATAATCTGTAAAAACATAAGTCTCATAGCTGTCAGGACTACTAGGCCCTCCATGGAGATAGATAATAACGGGATTATTTATGTCGTTACCTCTTTCGAATATATACTGCTCTTCACCGCCTATTTCAATATAGTGAGATTCTACGACTCCAGAAGTAGCCTTAGACGCATGAGTGATGTAAGTTATATTACGAACTGCAATTACGATGCTTATTACGGCAAAGATAAGGCTTACTATCATTATTATAATAACTCGGATTACTCTAACAGCTATACTTGGCTTCTTAGGAGTAACGCCAAGATCTTTCCATGCCTCATTACGATGTCCTAAGTGAATACCGATATGTCCTATACCAAGAATGATAGAAGCGACAATAAGAAAAATATTGCTTCCATAAATACCTAATAAAAACATCGATACTACAGGAAGACTAGCTAGTGGAACTGGAATTTTAAAATAACAACCATAATAATCAAGCATTGTCTTCTTGCTTCTAAAATATCTAACCCAGCAAATATCGTACAAAACCATTAATAGAAATGCTAATGCGAGAAATACTACCCAATAAGACTTTCTTACATTAGTATCAGAAAAGATAAGTAAAAAGATAGTAGCTAGAACTTGGCCTATTCTTTCAAATGTTGCTAGAACCTTATTCTCATTTTGAGAATACTTCTCGTAGCCTTCTGGCTGATTCTTAGTCCAAATACCATTAGGAATAAAAAGCATTAACAGAAAAATTAATCCAACATACGAGAATCCAAAATGAAACATATATCTACTTCCTTATGCTTTATAACAAAAAAGGCTCGAATCCTATGGACTCAAGCCTTATGGTCGAGGTGACAGGGTTCGAACCTGCGACCCCATGCTCCCAAAGCACGTACGCTACCAACTGCGCTACACCTCGATTTTTGCAACCGCCTTACTTTACACGAAAGTAAGACAAATTGCAAATACTTTTTTCAAAAATTACTTAATAATCTTAATCTTGTCACCGATAAGTGGAATAGAGAACTCCTTATCCTGTGCTGCAGCTACGATACCCATGATTGCGAATGCGAAGATTACAAGTGCGCAAATCTGACCAAGAATAGGAATGATATTTACTACAACACCAGCGATGCAAAGGATAATACCATTGTTTACATGATTCTTTGTGAAAGCGTGATCCTTCTCAGGTGCAGCGAGAAGTCCGATGAGCCAAAGAATACCGATGTAAGCCAAGATTGAAAAAAGCTTGTCGTTACCTACTGGACCTGTTGGGTTGTTATCAATAACAGGACCCTGATTTAAACTCTCATTCTCCATTTGAATGTTCCTCCAAACATAAAAATATATACTATAATAGCACATAAGAACTTTTTGTCTATTAGAGGAATGTACAAATGAAGGTATCTGCATATAAAAAAGATAGTGATGTTACTTATACATTAGGCGCCACTGTAACTATGGAATTTCTAAATATGAGACCTGACCTGGTAGAAGGCGTTATCGTTCACCCAGATTTCAGATCTGAAGATACATTAAATAAAATCAAAGCCATATGTCAGGCTAACAAAATCACATTAGAAACAGCTGAAAAGCCTTTTAACATCTTGTCTAAGAAGGGCAACTGCTACGTTATCGCAGTAATTAAGAAGGTAAAAGAAACTATTGATGATGGAAATCATGTCGTTCTCGTAAACCCTTCTGACGCAGGAAATATGGGAACAATCATAAGAACATGCGCCGGCTTTGGAATTACTAATATAGCGGTAGTCCCACCTGCTGTTGATATATATGACCCAAAGACTATAAGAGCATCTATGGGTGCTAAGGCTAGGGTTAAGATGGAAATCTTCGAGAAGTTCGAGGACTATGAGAAGAGATTTCCTAATAACAAACCATATCCATTTATGCTAGACGGAAGTACGCTTTTGCAGAAGACTTCTATTAAGAAGCCTTTCGCGCTGGTGTTCGGTAATGAGGCTTCAGGTCTCCCTGCTGAGTTTTCCAGAAAGGGACAACCAGTTCGAATCGAGCACACAACAAACATAGATAGCCTTAACCTACCTACTGCGGCAGGTATAGCTATCTATGAAGCAACCAAAGATATATTTGGAAATTAATTACTTAATAAAGTATACGTAATCGTCCTTACGTGGCGCAGGAGCGTTTTCAGGAGATGCTGCGTAACCCAAAGCTAAGTGGCCGATACCTTCGTAGTTACCCTCGATACCAAGAGAAGCGAGAATCTCCTTACCAAAATCAGACTCAAACTCTTCCTTGGCTCTATGGATCCAGCAGCTTGCAACGCCTAAGTCGTAAGCAGCGTTCATGAGATTACCCATAACGAGCGCACCATCATAAACATATGTTGGAACATCCTTATTAGCAAGAACGATAAGCATCTCAGGAGCGCCATAGAATGGATCCATATTAGCACCCATAATCTCAGCATTCTTAACAGAAATCTTATCGCGTAGCTCCTTATTAGTTACAGCGATGATGATTGGGGACTGCTTACCCATACCTGTAGCAGCATAAGTACCAGCCTTGATGATTGCCTGTAGTTTATCATCCTCAATTAATTCTGGCTTATAGCTTCTGCAGCTTCTTCTTGCTTCCAAAGTCTTCAATGTCTCTGCCATGTTTTTTGATTCCTTTCTATATTGAAATACTTAACGTACAAAGTTAGTCCATGCCTTCTGTTCTTTTTCTGGAAGGCCATACTGTTCCTTACCGAGAGCGATACTCTTCATAAGAAAAGACATATTACGAGCAAGAGTTCTCATAGTGTGAAGTCCTTCTTCATCCTGAGAAGCTTCACCCTGGTCTCTGCCGTGAATAATGTTCCAGTAAGAACTTGGAGCTACTGGCATATTAGAAATCGTGAAAAACTTATTAAGCTCATCAAGAGCAGCTGTAGTACCACCGCGTCTTGCGCAAGCAATTGCAGCACCTACCTTCATAGTCTTATCGAAATGCGTACTATAAAACAAACGTGTAAGAAGCGCTGTAAGAGTCGGATTTGCAGCTGCATAATAAACAGGTGAAGCAATTACAAGACCATCTGCTTCTTCGAACTTAGGAGCTACCTCATTAACGATATCATTAAAAGCACACTTGCCAGTCTGGCCGCACTGACCACAGGCGATACAGCTTCTGACATCCTTCATCCCAACGTGAATCTGTTCAACTTCGATTGATTCGGCCTCAAAGACCTTAATCATCTCATTAACCGCAACAGTAGTATTACCATTAATTCTTGGGCTACCATTCAAGATTAAAACCTTCATAGTTTTCCTCCGTATATATCGAGATGTACTAATTATATATTCCCCCCCGAATATCTCGATAACCCCTTAACTATTAAACTATACTTTGTTCCAAATGTACATCATGCAAGGGCGTCCACCTGTCTCATAATTCATTCGCCCTGTTACATTTCCAATCTCGATGAAATAATTCATATACCGTCTTATTGTTACACGTGAGATTCCTACTCCATCAGCAATCTCATCACTCGTCATTTCCTTTGAAAAAGCATTTTCCTTAAGATACTTTTCTACGATTTTAAGAGTTGTTTCCTGAATACCTTTAGGAAGCGTATTAATATCAGAACTAACATTAAAACCAATAAGTTCATCTATATTTTTTTGATCTAGTGTACTATCGCCAGATAAAGTCTTCTGCCTGTTAATAAATGTAGTCAGAGCCTGCCCAAATCTTACAGCGGTAAATGGCTTAACTAGGTAATCAACTATTCCAAGCCTTAACGCTTCTTCTATCGTCTGACTGTCGTTGGCCGCTGTTACCATAATTACTGATATCGGAAGTTCCTGCTGTCTTATGATGCGCAAGACATCAATGCCATTCATCTTAGGCATATACTGGTCAAGAATTACTAAATCCACTTTATTAGTTTTTATGTAATCGATCGCTGACTGACCATCCCTGCAGATTCCCATGATATTAAAACCATCATTCTGAGCAATATACTGCTGATTAATCATAGCGACCATAGGATCATCTTCAACAATTAATACGTTATACATTCTTATTACCCCCACCGCTTAGCCATACACTAATAAGAGTGCCTTCGCCTATTTCAGACTCAACTGTGATAGAGCCTCCGAGCTTATCTACAAGTTTTTTAACAACATAAAGACCTGTTCCTCTTCCTATGCCCTTAGTAGTTATTCCCTTCTCAAATAGAACTGGTAATAAATCATTCGGAATACCAGGTCCTGAATCATCAATTTTAATTAAAATCGAACCATTAGAACCAAAGATACCAACAGTTACACATTTAACCTTACAGTTCGTCGTATCTATCGCATCCATAGAATTCTCTATGAGGTTTCCGATGATTGTTATCAAATCTCCCATAGGGAAACTGATACCATTTTTTTCTAATGAACTTCCATTTTCAAGCGAGAAAGTAATATCTAATTCTGCTGCTCGTGCCTGTTTACCAATAAGAAGTGCTGCAATTGCCGGCTCCTCTATGGATCTCATGATATTGGACAGCTGAACCTGCTTGGTCATAGTAACATCAGATATGTATGAACACGCCTGATCATAGTTTTCCATCTGTATTAGACCAAGTATCACATGAAGCTTATTAGTAAAATCATGATTATTAGCACGCATGGAATCTACCAGGTAATTTACACCTGTTAAGTCTTCCATCATCTTTGTATATTCGGTTCTGTCCGCAATTACACAGAGAACACCGATAATCTCTTCATCTTCTTTGATTGGATAATAATTAAGAATTGCTTCCGTACCGTTGGTGCTCTTACTGTTAATTCCAAGGATATTATCGCCTGTCGATAGCACCAGACTTATGTGATTATCAGACAAAGTATTAATGTCACCTAATATTCTTCTGGCTGTGCTGTTCATAAAAAGAAGTTCTTTATCTTTATTGATGGCTACTACACCTTCATTTAAAGATTCGATAACAGTATCTCTGACGCTATACATTGCACTGAAGGTATCAGGCTCAAATCCACGAAGTTTTGCCTTAATTTTCTTAGAAAGTCCAATTGAAAGCACAGCACATAAAACAATCGTAACGATAGCTGCCAGAACATGAATTACTACGGTCTTACCTACGATTCTATTAATATTCTGGTTAAGCATTACGACCAGAACAAAACCTGTATAATTGCCCTGCGAATCATAAACAGCAGCATATGCTCTTCTTTGAGAACCTGAAGGACCAACATCACTTGCGGTATATAATCTGCCATTATTCCGAAAATCAGGAGAAGTTCCATCATAGGTAGTTCCGATATACTCACTATTAGTGTGATAACATCTGATTCCATCCTCAGAAATTACTGATATAACATCTACATTAGTAAGGTAATTTTTAAGGTGATTAAGGTAATATGCCGCCACTTCACTACCTGATTCGTTATTTTGAAGCATATCACCAACAAACTCTGAAGCAGCTACTGCACTCGCCACATTTTTAAGATTATCGTCGATATTCTTTTGCTCAGACCTTATGTTAAACACGATACTTACTACAGCAATAATTAGAATCAAAAACGAAGCCATCATTAACATGGTGGTAAATATAAGCTGCTGTATCTTAACTGTCGGTTTATTATTCAAAGTCCCTCGCCCTTCTTTTAACAAAACCTAATTTGATATTAAAGAAACCGTCTTTTAAAAGCAATCAAATGAGGCTTTTGTAAGTAAATAAAGTGATGGGAAGTGCCTTTCGCGCAACTTAATTACGAATAATTGTATGCCATTTTTACTGGTGCTATAAGGTTATCGACTTAAAAACAAGCGAGGCACTATATGGACACATTTATCAGCATTATGGAAACGATGATGGTAATACTTTTCGGCATTTCATGGCCAATTAACATCATCAAAGCATGGAAAGCACGCACAGCGAAAGGCACAAGTGTGATGTTCTATTCCTTCATCTGGCTTGGATACATTTTCGCATTGATTGGCAAGTTCGCAGCTATCTACAGCAACGCAGGTCAGCCATGGTATGAGACGGTTCACTGGTATGTAATGTTCTTCTATTTCCTTAACATCATTATGGTAACAATAGGAATCATTATCTACTTCAGAAATTCTTATATCGATTCCAAGGCAACAAAGACACAGCCTGCACACGCTGCTTAAGTTAGGAGGTTTTCTATGTGTATAAATAAAAGTGAAGTTACTAATTACGAGAATTTAAATAAGTTTGCTAATAAGAATTCAGTCGTAGTATTGGGTTCTACATTTATGCATGATGTTCCAATGGCTGAACTTCGTCAGTCTTTTGGCATTTATGCAGATGTATATAACAGAAGCCTTACAGATCTTAAGGTTAGTGAAGCTAAAGAGATTATTGAAGGCATAATGAAGGATCTTAACCCTAAGAGAATTCTCCTTCAGTTAGGCGAAATTGAGATGAATGAACCTTCTACTAATGTTGCTAATCTTATGAAGGATTACAAAAGCATCATCGCTACAATCAGAAACTTTAATAAGAAGTGCAGGGTTGTAGTAGTTTCTATTAACGATACAGAAGACAACATCAGAAGAGATTTCTATAACAAGAGTCTCGAAGAATTATGTAATAGTGAGAAGTGTCAGTTTGCTGATATTTCTACTGGCAGTAATAAGAGTGAGTCATCAAAAATCAACGCATTTATAAAGCTTAAATACTTCTTAACAGATGACGTTACTGATGCATTAAATTATGCTATATAAAGCCCTCGCTTTAAGCCAATAATATAGACGAGAAGAGGCTGTTTCAAAATGAAGCAGCCCTTTTTGTCGCTAATTTTTATTCATCTCGACTTACATATAATCACTTAATGTATGTATTTCAGCAAATGGTATTCCGTTATCTGGATTCAATAATTCAAAATCAAAATCATCGTTTACGCAGTAGAAGACTCCATTAGCCCCACTGTCAAAAGCATCTGAACGATCAGATGAAGTATACCAATAGATATCATAGCCAGAAGGAGCATCACTATAGCAAGCATCATCACTCCAGTAGATTTCAAAATCTTCTAGATCCAAGCCATTATCAGCCATAGTTGAGAATGCTACGATAGTATATGCCCAACCAGCAGAGCCTATGTTAAGAATTACGTTAGAATCATATAGATAAAAGCGATTACGCTGTACACCAGAACTGATAGCAGCGTAAGCTTCTCCTGAATCATCAATTGTGTACATCTCAAGTATATTATGGCAAACTTCATTTCCGTCAGATAAATCGAGGATAAAGAGTTCCATTACTCCATCGTTATTAAAATCGTGGAGAGCAATACCGATATTACCAGGTAATTCTTCACTAGAACAAAATGCCATAATCTCTACGATACCCATATGAGTATCAAACATTAAAGACTGATTATCTAATTTTGAAATAATATCATCAATAATAGCTTGATAAGGCGACGCCAAACCATTCGTTTGAACAATCTCAGTAGTTGTTGTCTCAAGCACTTCAGTCTCGAGGGTTACTTCTTCCCGTCTTACTGCAGTTTCCACAGTTAAGTTCGATTCATAAGGACGATTAAATCTAGCTTCACAAAAGCCATTAACAATCTCATCAAGCATGAAATCATCAAAGATATCCTCAATATTAACTAAGAGCCAGTTGTCACCATCTTTTACAAATTTCAGAACGAGCTTTATTTCAACAGTCTCACCGCAGTCGCTAATGGAGTCTAAAATATCTTCCTCATCAGCGCTGTCATTCAAATCACTAACAGCTTCTTCGAGGTCTACCATAATGATTTTGTAACTCAATGTAAGTTTATCGCCATCATCATCGACATCAGTTAATTCATACTCAACTGTATCAAAAACTGATTCAATCAAAGGATCAAAGAAAGATATTACATCATCACTTAAAATTATCTCTGCTTCATCTGCATCCTTACAAAGCTTTGCGCATTCATCATAATCCCTATCTAACAGAGCTTCTATAAAGGGATTTCCGATTTTCTCATATTCCTTATAGTTTTTCTCTGAACATCCAGCAGCTGATATTACCATAGAACAAGCTAATACAGATGCTGTTATAACCTTTGCAAATCTATTCATATACCCTCCAGGCAAATTACTTTATTCAAGTGCAAATTATATATGAAAACTCTTCCTTGGTTGGAGCTACAAACTCAAACGAGATAGCGGTATTCTAACATAATATGAGTAGATGTTAAGCAAAGAATCTACGTCATCAAGAGTTACACTTCGAATCTCCATTGTTACTCCTGCACTATTCTACAAAGTTCTTCTCAAATTCATCCTTAAGACTAGCCTTAAGTTCTACACCTAGGCTTGCGAATGTCTTATCAAGAGCATCAAGAGTCTCTATTACCTTGTCCTTACGAGCGTTGTTACCCATATGACCTATGCGAATAATCTTACCTGCAAATACGTCAAAAGAACCTGCAATCATGATATTGTGGTCCTTTTTCATAGTCTCTAGAATTGCCTCTGCAGTTGTATTAGCAGGAACCTCAAAAACACTTACTGTATTAGAGTAGCCGCTGTTGGCATAAAGTTTTAAGCCTGAATTTACAAGTGCAGCTCTTGTTGCTAACGCGATACTTCTATGCCTTCTAATAATGTCCTCATCAGAATCGATATTATCGATTGCAGCACTAAGGCCGTTTATATCACTAACTGGCATAGTATATGGGAACCACTTTTCCTCATAATAATTAAAGAAGACCTTAAGATTAGCGTAAAAAGATCTGATAGGTGTCTTACGATTATTAATTGAAGCCTTGGCATCGTCAGATACTACATTAATTGTAAGTCCTGGAGGCGCTGAGATTACCTTCTGGGAGCCGCCACAAAGAATATCAACATTACTTACATCGAGTTCTTCTCCAAACATTGTAGATACAGCATCCACTACCGTTAATATGCCATAGCCTTTAAGAAGCTTTGTAATAGCACCAACATCGTTAAGCATACCACTTGGGGTATCACCATGAACTACTGTCGCATATTTAAAATCGCTGTCCTTATCTAAGAAAGTCTTAAGCGCAGCAACATCAATAGTCTCCTTGTAGTCGCCAGTAAACAGAACTGGAACGCCACCATACATACTAACAAAATCCTGGAAACCACGGCCAAAAACACCATTATCGATTACAAGAACACGATCCCCATCTTCAGTCAAAGACGCGCATGCAGCCTCTAATCCAAGGATTCCTTCTCCACCAAGAATTAGCGTCTCAGCACTAGTATTAAGAAGCTTACTTATCTTAAGGCAAAGCTTTTTATAATCTTCAACGAACTTAACATCCAAGTCAGGATTAGTACATGGCATACTTCTTGCCAGCATTACATTTTGTGGGACCTCAGTAGGTCCTGGAGTCATGATCTTATACATACTTAATTCCAACCGCCTTTGCTGCTGATTCGAGTGGCTTGATTGCAATTAAAACTACAGCCGCTGCAACTCCAATCTGAATGATATTGCCTGGAACAGACTGTAATGCTGCCAGAGGATTTCCATATAAAATCCACTCTGTAAAGAAATATCCAACTAACTTTATTACCAACGCGGCTACCATAGATACTGAATACCAGACTATAGATCTTCTCTTTTCAGTAATTACGCCAACTACATATCCCATAAGACCTACGATAACAAATGTAAATGGAGCCCACATTGCCCATCCAGAAAATACATCAAATAAGCTCATTCCAACAGCTCCGGCAATAGCACCCTGCTTTTTGCCAAGCATAATAGAACAAACAAAGAGAGGAACATTACCAAGATGAACGAGACCTCCATTACCAAAAGGCCACTTAATATTTACCAGCATTGTGAATACAAAAACCAAAGCAATAAAAACTGCTGTAAGTGATATGTCCTGAATTCTCTTACGATTAGTATGCGCCATATAATCCTTCCTTAACTTCACTTCTTAAGTAGGATTATAATCCCAGTCTGGTTATTCATTTATAGTCAATTTTGATTATTTTTATAAGACCAGATGCGGAAGCTTTTTACTTTAAAAGCTCACCAAGAACGCTCTCGAAATGCACGCCATAAAAGTGATCGTCGTCATCCAAAGTAGCGCGAATACAAGAAGATACAAAGTCGCTGGCAGATTTAAGAGCCTCATAAACAGAGCTACCATTAACAAGACGCCCCACTACTACTGAAGAGAAAATATCTCCAGTACCATAGCAGATTTTATCCACATAATTGTTAAAGTAGTATGTTATCTCGCCTGTATGTTTATCAAGGCACGCTGCACCAATTTGGCCCACCTCAAAGCTAACTCCTGTAATTACATTATATCGAGGTCCAATAGCCGCCAACTTATGTAGAATTACTTCTAACTCTTCCTTAGAATAGTTTTCCTTATATGGAGTATCTGTAAGAATTGAAGCTTCAGTTATATTAGGAATAATAATGTCGGCTTGAGCTATTAGCTTTTTCATACCATCAACAATATCCATGCCAAGTGCAGGATAAATTTCACCCATATCAGCCATAGCAGGATCGACAATAACCAGTCCGCCTGGATTAAGCATTTTCTTCAAATCCAGTATGTAATCGAATTGACGAACATCACTTATGTAGCCTGTATATATAGCATCAAAAGAGAAGTTTTCTTTTTTCCAGTGACTGATGATTAGTGGCATTTCATCTGTTAAGTCATGAACTGTAAACCCTTCAAAGCATCCAGTATGTGTACTTAATACAGCAGATGGTAGAACAACCGTCTCGATTCCGAGAACAGACAAAATTGGCAGTGCCACAGTCTGCGAGCACTGTCCGAGGCAAGATATATCCTGAACTGATACTACTTTTTTTGTCATAAGTTATGAATTCTCGTTTTTATTACTCTTTGATACTATCACAGCTTTGACAATAATCTCCTCACCGTTTTTTATCAAAAAGCCATATTCATTAGTATTAGTTTCTTTCTTATAGATATCTAAGACATCATCCTGCTTAGATTCTTTGGCAAACTGAATCTCAAAATCTGTAATTTGATTCTCATCATAAAAGGCTGTATCAAATGTATTCATCAGATATTTTACATATCGAACATTATTTGCATGATCAGTAAAATCCGTATCACTCGCATATACCTTCTGACTGTATACAAAATCATTTGAATCGAATGTAACTTTATTTTTGGAAAATGCTTCGGGAATATTAGAAGGCAATGCTTCAGCATCCTTAGGAAATTCCAGAGTATCGATTTTTCTTAATCTTCTTAACTCAAAATCAATCGCACACATCTCGGTTTTGGCTGCAAATAAGATATTATCATCTTCATCCATGAGATCTGTCTCCACCTCCATACGAATTGGAGACATAGAACTAATAAAAGAAATTGCTTTTGTCTTTGTATTCCAGGCAGGAAGACTGTTAACTTTTACTTTCGTTCTGGTATAAATCCATGCCGCATTACACTTATCACGTAAGATTAGATTGTCACTTCCTACAGAGCCATAGAACTCGGTTATCATCTCCTGATTAAGACTCATTAACTCAACTAATCCGAGTTTTCCTGTACGATCAATAGATGAATATGATGTATTAAAATTCTTTGTATATATGTACTGCATTTAAAATTCCCTTGTTAGATCTACCTGAACGACTCACTAAGTTTTTTACTAAGCCATTATAATCTTTCAAAAACAAATAAGTGACGAATTTTCTTGTTTTTTCGTTACATATTTGATAATAAAGCATATGAGATATAAATTATCAAAAATCTGACGAATTCAACTGATTTTTCGTCTCATTTTTGATTATCGAGTCAAACCAACATCAGGATTTCTCCAAAAACTTCCTGTACGTCAGGTCAATTGCGAATGCACCAAGTGGAGCTGTGAGCATCATTGCAATAACAGATACTGTAAGTACAATATCTCCGCATGCAAGTCCATACGCAAGCGGTAACCCACCTATAGCTGCCTGTACAGTTGCTTTCGGAGTATATGCTAACATACAGAATATTCGTTCCTTCTTGTTTAACGGTGTAGCCACAAGACAAATCAGTACTCCCACCATTCTGAATACCAATACACCTACTAAAACTATAATTGCATTTAAACCTGCAGCCAAAGCACTGTCAACTGCGACCGACGCGCCCACAAGTACAAACAAAAACACCTCTGCACCTATCCAGAGCTTATCAAACTTTCCCGATAATTCAGAGGCAATCTCCTGCTTCTTCTGCTTTATCATCAATCCTAAACTCATTACTGCAATCAATGATGCAAAAGGAATGATATCTCCAAAATTATCTTCAAGCGTAACAAGTCCCAAACACACTGAAAGTACAATAAGAACCTTTACAACTTCTCTGATCTGAACCTTTGTAAAGAATATTGTTAAAACATATCCAGCAACTAACCCTACAGCAATTCCAATCACAATAGAAATAGGGATATTTACAAAGCTCATGACATCTACATTACCGCCCTGCGCCAGTCCCGTAAAGGTGGTAAACAATACAATTACAAATACATCATCCACAGAAGCTCCTGCCAGAATCATTTGAGGAATGCCTTTGTCTGTTCCCTTTTTTTCATCAATGAGTTTTATCATTTTGGGCACTATAACCGCAGGTGAAACAGCCGCTACTACTGCACCCAGTATTGCAGCTTCCAAATATGACATACCCAACAAGGGTGGTGCCAAAACAAGCATTCCCAAAAGCTCAAATGTAGCCGGCAGGAAACACATAAGAATTGCAGGTCTGCCAACCTTTTTTAAGTCCGCCACAGATAATTTCAATCCTGCACGAATCAATATTATTATTAACGCTATTCGTCTGATTTCCGTAGATATATCAAGAACCTTATGATCTATCATATCCAACATATGCGGTCCTATTATTACTCCGACAATTAGCATACCAAACAGGCTTGGAAACCTGACTTTCTTGCATAGCCAGCCGGCCAGCATTCCTAAAACCAAAATATACGCAATACTGATTAACATAAATTACTCCCACAAATCAATTTTTAATGCTTCCACAAAAGCATTCACCAACTTTGTCTTTTCATCCCAAAACTTTTTACCTGCTTCCGTCACCATTGGATTCGGCTCCTGCATACGCTGTGTAA
>JAZRYF010000021.1:0-35687 GCA_045600625.1 Saccharofermentans sp. | reverse complement strand
GTATTATGACTCTGATTAAAGGTGGAATGGTATGTAACGCCAAGATTTATTGTAAAAATCCAGATGATGAATCAATGCTGTTCCGTCTTAATCTTTTCGGCAATATTGAGGAAATAGAAGATTATATTTAAATCTTTCGATAAATCACACTTCTGAAGGTGTATCTCTTTTTGGAGAGCACCTTTATTTATGCTATAATTTACTTTGATTTATTATGTTTAAATCTAGGAGTGTATTAATGTCAAAGTACATATTTAATGCTCGTGATATAGCTGCATACTTCAAGTACTTCAATGTTCCGCAGTACTTGGAAGTATCTTATATGCAGTATATTTTCAATATAGGCAGTCCTTTATTAGCTGCTCCATTATGTAAGGATTTTGAAAAGTTTAAGAGTGCTGTATATAGAGAATTATATTATCTTTGGGCATTGGGTTTTGAGGATGAGAAGAGTGATATTGCATGTGTTACTTCTGGCGGTGATCAGTCTTTAATCTGTGATCAAGACTGTATTGTTTTAGAGACATATATGAAATTAATTACACTTCACCTTGTTTTTACCAAGAATCTGCCGTATGTAAACCTTAATTTTACTGGTATGCCTTTATCTCTTGGTATCGAGTGTGAGTTTGAGGTTTTTGAGAAGAATGTTGTTAAGTGTATAGAGAGTCTTAATTTGCTTAGCAAGGATAAGTTCGGTAAAGATTTTGATTTAAACCTAGGTGTTCCAGATGAATTACTGCAGATTTCACTGACAGATGATTTTAAGAACACAATTGACAAGCAGGCTGACATAAGAGAGTCACTGCGTAGAGAGCAGAAGGATAAGATGAGCGAGTTGAAGGAAAAATCGCTCAAGGTATTTGAGAATATTGGTTTTAGCAAGAAGCAGGAAAAAAAGAAACTTCCTTCAATTGCTACAAATCAAAAGCCTGTGGTGCGTAAAACTCTTGGAGAAAAGGCTAACAGAAGTACTACGAGTAGAAATCAGCCTAAGGGCGCACCATTAGAAGACATAAGACATAAGGACGGTAAGTAATTCATTATGGATATTAGATACAGATTAGGTCTTGATATTGGTTCTACAACTATCAAGATTGTACTTCTCGACGGAGAAGAAATAATTCATAAAGAATATAGAAGACATCATTCAGACGTATCTGGTCTTCTTAATAAGCTTTTCGCTGAGCTTGAGGAGAAGTATCCGGGTATTAGTGTATCTGTAACAATTACAGGTTCTGGTGGGCTTTCTGTAGCTAACTGGCTAAATCTTAAATTCATTCAGGAAGTAATGGCAGAGACTGAAGCTATTAAAAAGTATCATCCTGAGACAGATGTCATTATTGAGCTTGGTGGTGAGGATGCAAAGATTACTTACTTACACCCTGTAATTGAGCAGCGCATGAATGGTACCTGTGCTGGTGGTACAGGTGCATTTATCGATCAGATGGCCTCTTTATTGCAGACTGACGCTGATGGTCTTAATAATTTTGCCAAGGATTATCGTTCTTTGTATACAATTGCCAGTCGTTGTGGTGTATTTGCCAAGTCTGACTTACAGCCACTTATTAACGAAGGTGCCGCTAAGGAGGATTTGGCTGCTTCAATCTATCAGTCTGTTGTTAATCAGACTATTGCTGGTCTTGCATGTGGTCGTCCTATTAAGGGTAATGTTGCTTTCTTAGGCGGTCCTTTGTACTTTAATTCAGAACTTAGACACTCTTTTGAGAGAACTTTGGCTGAGAAGGTTGATTCTTTCTGGTTGCCTGATGACGCTCAAATTTATGTTGCTTTGGGTGCTGCATTAAGCTCTGATGATGAACCAGTTTTACTTAGCAATCTGATTGAGAGATTTAAAAATAAAGAAGGCTTTAAGCCTGATATTATTCATATTGCTCCTTTGTTTACTTCTGATGAACAGAAGAAGGAATTCTATGACAGACATGAAAAAGATGTAGTACCAATGCTTGATATTTCCAAGCAGGAGGGTGGTCTTTATCTTGGTATTGATGCTGGTTCAACTACAACAAAGGCTGTTGTAATTAATGAAAATGGTGAGCTGGTTTATTCTTACTATGCTTCTAACAAGGGTAATCCTGTTTATTCTGCAGTAGATATCATGAAGGATATTTACTCAAAGCTTAATAAGAATGCCTATATTAAGTATTCATGTGCTACTGGTTATGGCGAGAATATCATCAAAGCTGGTCTTGGCGTTGATATGGGTGAGATTGAGACTATGGCTCACTTCCAGGGAGCTAAGTATTTCTGTCCTAATGTCGATTTTATTATCGATATTGGTGGCCAGGATATGAAGTGTATGAGAATCCGTAATGGTGTTATTGATTCCATTATGCTTAATGAGGCATGTTCCTCTGGTTGTGGTTCTTTTATTCAGACTTTCGCGCAGACTCTTGGTATGGATACGGTATCTTTCTCCAAGGAAGCTTTGAAGGCTGAAGACCCGGTAGATCTTGGTACAAGATGTACTGTATTTATGAACTCTAAGGTAAAGCAGGCTCAGAAGGAGGGAGCTTCTGTAGGAGACATCTCTGCTGGCCTTTCTTACTCAGTAGTTCGAAATGCGCTTTATAAGGTTATCAAGATAAGAGATACAGAGCAGCTTGGAGAGAATATCGTTGTTCAGGGTGGAACATTCCTTAATGATGCTATATTACGTTCATTTGAGTTAATCTCTGATCGTAATGTTATAAGACCTAATATTGCAGGCCTTATGGGTGCATTTGGTGCTGCATTAATTGCAAGGTCTAAGATGCCTGATGGTGCAAAATCCACTGTTTTAGGGCCTGATCAGTTAGATTCATTTGATATGGAATCTGAAAATACTACATGTCCATATTGTCAGAATCACTGTCGTCTAACTATTTCTACATTCTCTAATGGTAAGAGATTTGTATCTGGTAACAGATGTGAAAATGGTGAACGTGTTGGTCTTGATGATGATAAATCACATGACCATGACGGTATTCCTAACATGTTCAACTATAAGTATAAGAGAACATTCGCGCACTATAAGCCATTATCTGAGAAGGATGCTCCTCGCGGTACTGTAGGTATTCCACGTGTACTTAATCAGTATGAGAATTATCCTTTCTGGTTTACTACACTTACCAAGCTTGGATTCAGAGTATTAATCTCATCAAGATCTTCTCATCAGTTATTTGAGAAAGGTATGGAAACAATCCCTTCTGAGTCAGTTTGCTATCCAGCAAAGCTTGTTCATGGTCATATTGAAAATTTGATTTCTAAGGGTATTAATACAATTTTCTACCCTGATATCCCATATGAGGTTAATGAGAATAATGGGGCAGGAAATCACTTCAATTGCCCAATTGTATGTTCTTATCCTGAAGTAATTCGTAATAATGTTGAGAATATTAAAGAGAAGAATATCAATTTCTTAAATCCATTCATGCCACTTGATGATATGGATACTGTAGCTGCCAAGTTAGCTGAGATATTTGCTGATAAGGGTGTTACTTTAATTGAAGCAAAAGCAGCTGTAGAACAGGGCTGCGAAGAATACGCTAACTTCAAGGAAGATATCCGTAAAGAAGGTAAGCGAATGCTTGCATTAATGACTGAGAGGGGACTTAAGGGAATTGTACTTGCAGGTCGTCCTTATCATTTGGATCCAGAGATTAACCATGGAATCCCTGAGATGATTAATCAGTTAGGTCTTGGTGTTTTAACTGAGGATTGTGTTGCTACTCCAGGTTTACTGAAGAGACCAATTAGAGTTGTTGATCAGTGGATGTATCATACAAGACTTTATGAGGCAGCTGCATTTGTAATTGATAAGCCTAACCTGGAACTTGTTCAGCTTACATCCTTTGGCTGTGGTCTTGATGCTGTTACATCTGATCAGGTACAGGAGATTTTGGAATCTTCAGGAAAACTCTATACTCTTCTTAAGATTGATGAAGTAAGTAACCTAGGTGCTGCCAGGATTCGTATGAGATCTTTGGTTGTTGCCATGGATGAACGTGAAGAACTTGTTAAATCTGGTTCAAAGCCTGCTATAACTGCAGATATGGAAAACCCTGCTTATACATTAAAGCGTGTTGAGTTTACAAAGCAGAATAAGAAGGATCATACAATTCTTGCTCCTCAGATGGCACCAATTCAGTTCGAATTCGTTGAAGCTGCTTTCCATTCTGAAGGATATAAGATGAAGCTTTTGAAGAAGGCTACTCGTGAAGATATTGAGTGTGGTTTGAAGTTTGTTAATAACGATGCTTGTTTCCCATCAATTATTGTTGTTGGTCAGATGATAAATGCGATTCTGAAGGGTGAAGTTGATCCTGATAATACAACTTTGCTTATTACTCAGACTGGTGGTGGATGTCGTGCTACAAACTACATCGCATTCCTGCGTAAAGCGTTGAAGGAAGCTGGGTACCCACAGGTTCCTGTAATTGCTTTATCAGTTCAGCAGTTCGAGAAGAACGAAGGATTTAAACTAACTGCCCCATTTGCTATCAAAGCCGTTAAAGCTATCTGTCTTGGAGACATGATGACTACACTTCTATTACGAACAAGACCATATGAGGCTGTTCCTGGTAGTGCGAATGCCCTATATATGTACTTTAACAGAATTGGTCGTAAGTTAATTAATCCTAAGGGATTTGCTGATGACTTAACTAAATGTTACGACGAGATTATGCCTAATAATTATTGGGATAGATCAGACGAGGAGAAGAAGGCTATTAAAGATTGTCTTATGGCTATTGGCGTTGATCTTGATAATATTCCAACAATTCATAATTATAAGAAATTCATTAATATGGCTGTTTCTAAGTTTGATGCACTTCCTTTGAAGGATATCCCTAGAAAGCCACGTGTAGGTCTTGTTGGTGAGATTCTTGTTAAGTTCCAGCCTGATGCAAATAACAATGCAATTGATGTTATTGAATCTGAAGGATGCGAAGGTGTACTTCCTGGTGTATTAGACTTCTTCTTGTACTGTGCTTATAACCCAGTATGGGCAGCATCTAATATAGGAAGATCAAAGAAATCGGCTTTTATTAATAAGAAAGCTATAGATTTGCTTGAGTCTTTCCGTAAGCCAATTAATGTAGCTTTTAAGAAGACTAATGGTAAGTTTATGCTTACCGAGAGAATTGAGAAACTGGCTAAGAGTTCATCTTCAGTATTATCCTGTGGTAATACATGTGGTGAGGGATGGTTCCTAACAGCTGAGATGATTGAGCTTATTGAAGATGGTGTTCCTAATATCATCTGTTCTCAGCCTTTCGCTTGTCTTCCTAACCATGTTACAGGTAAGGGTATGATTAAGGAATTAAGAAGACAGTATCCCAAGTCAAATATTATTCCTATTGACTACGATCCAGGTGCTTCTGAGGCTAATCAGCTCAACAGAATTAAGTTAATGATTTCTACTGCTCATGCGGTTTCCAAGGCGGAGGCTGAGGCTCAGCGTGCAATGGAAAAATTTGGAGCACCAAAGTCATGAGCAAATTACTTCTTGTAGACGGAAATTCTATTATCAATCGTGCTTTTTTTGCTGTTATTGGTAGAGCTCCTATGACTGCACCTGACGGTACACCAACAGGCGCAGTTAATGGTTTCTTCAATACTCTTTTAAGTGTAAGAGATGAATATAATCCTGATATGATTTGTGTTCTATTTGATCTTAAGGCACCTACATTTCGTCATAAGATGTATTCAGACTATAAAGCTCAGCGTAAAGGCATGATGCCTGAACTTGCTGCCCAGATGCCTGTTACCAAGGATATTCTTGATTTGATGGGAATATCTAGAATGGAGTTAGAGGGTTATGAAGCTGATGACTTAATAGGTACTCTTTCTTTGATGGCCAAGAATAATGGTGATGAAGTTTATATCTTAAGTGGTGATCATGATGATTTTCAGCTTATTGATGATAAGGTTAAGGTAATTCTTCCTCAAAGTAAGAAGGGACTGCCTCCAAGAGTTCTTTTTGATCGAGCTATGTTTGAAGAGACTTATGGTGTTAAACCAGAAGTTTTTGTTAATGTAAAAGCTTTGATGGGTGATAATTCCGATAATATTAAGGGGGTTCCTAAGGTAGGAGAGAAGACTGCTTTTAAGCTCATTGCTGACTATGAGAGTATTGATGGAGTATATGAAAATCTTGATAAACTTACTCCAGCATTAAGAAGTAATCTTGAGCAGTCCCAAGACCTTCTTGAAATGAATATCAAGCTTTGTACTATCTTAAGAGATGTACCTGTTCCTTATGGTCCAGAGGAGACTTCTTGGAGTGAACTTAAGGACCCACAGGGCCTTCACGACAAACTGGCATCATTAGGACTTAGAAGCCTTACTAAGAAGCTCGGTCTCGAGAACATGACTACGGTATCTTTTGGTAAGGCAACATCAAGTGATATTTCTGAATTCTTAGATGAATATAAGTCTAATAAGGATAGTATTGAGATTGTACTTGATAAGCTTCCTGAAGGTAATGATTTTGATGTATCTTTTAGTAGTAATCAGGTATTCATCCTTGAAGGAAATAAGCTATATGTTTTAGATCCTGAAGCTTCACTTGAGGTGCTCGATAAGTGTGCTTCTGTAAGAAGTTATGATTATAAAATTACATCTAAGATTCTGCCTAGAATACCTGGTAACCTTAACAAAGTATATGATACACAGATTATGGGCTATGTGCTTAATGTGGTATCAGGAAGTTCTACTGATTTTATTAGATTATTCGAGAATACATTTAACGAGCCATATCCTGTTAAGGAGGAAAATGGTCAGATATCATTATTTGATATTCCTGATGAGACCTTAGGATATAAGGCTAAGGGAGAAAAACTTCTTCTTAACAGATGTATCTGTAATGCTTTGCTTGCCAAAGCTAAGGAAGAAGGAATGCTCGATTTATTAGAGAATATCGAATTTCCTTTAACTGTTACTCTTGATGCGATTGAACGTAATGGCATGTATGTCTCTGGTGACAGTCTTAAATCTTTACATAGTGAGTTCTCTGACAGAATTAAGAGAATCGAGCAGGAGATATACGATTCTATTGGATTTGAATTTAATGTAGCTTCTCCTAAGCAGCTGTCTGAAGTTTTATTTGACGCTGACAAGCTTAATCTTCCACATGGTAAGAAGGGTAAGACTGGTGTTTATTCAACCTCAGTTGATGAACTTAATCGCTTAGCTGATTTCCATCCTGCAATTCGTAAGATTATCGAGTATAGAATGATCTCAAAGCTTGATTCTACTTATGCTTCAGGACTTTTAACCAAAATTGCTGATGATGGAAGAATACACACCACATTTACTCAGGCAATGACTAATACTGGAAGATTATCTTCTGTTGATCCTAATCTGCAGAATATTCCTGTTAGAAGTGAGGAAGGTTCCCGTATCAGAGCCTGCTTTACAGCTCCCGAGGGCAGGACACTGGTTGATGCAGACTACTCACAGATTGAACTTAGATTACTGGCTTCTATGTCTGGAGATGAAGTAATGATGGACGCCTTTAATAAAGGCGAGGATATTCATAGAAGAACTGCATCCAAGGTGTTTAATGTTTTGGAATCTGATGTAACTCATGAACAAAGAGCTGCAGCAAAAACAGTTAACTTCAGTATTATTTATGGTATTTCTGAATTTGGTTTATCAACTGACTTAGGTATAAGTTTCCGTGAAGCTCAGGCACTTATTAAATCTTATGGCGATCAGTTTCCAAAAATTACTGGCTATCTTGATGGACTTAAGTCTGAAGGCGAGAAAAATGGTTTTGTAACAACTATGTATGGTCGCAAGAGAATTTTAACTGAATTATCTTCTCCTAATCGTAATGTTAAGAGTTTTGGACTTCGTGCGGCTATGAATACTCCTGTTCAGGGTACAGCTGCGGATATTATCAAGATTGCAATGAATAAAGTTTATAAAGCCCTTAAATCGGAAGTTCCTGATAGTAAACTTGTAATGCAGGTTCATGATGAACTTATTGTTGAATGTAAAGCTGAAGATGTTGCCTTAGTTTCTTCCATTTTGCAGCGCGAAATGGAATCGGCTGCTCAGCTTAACGTTCCTTTAGTAGCTGAAGCAGGAGCAGGAAGTAACTGGTTAGAGGCTAAGTGAGGTTAATATGTTTGTTTTAGGTATTACTGGTTCTATTGGAAGTGGTAAAAGCACTGTAAGTAGTATTCTTCGTGACAGAGGTTTATTAGTTCTTGATGCTGATGAGATTTCACGTAATGTAACTGCTACTAATGGTGAAGCTATTAATGAGATAGAGGAAGTCTTTGGTTCTAAGGCTATTAAAGCAGACAGAAGTCTTAATCGTAAATATATGTCTGATTTAGTTTTTACTGATAATAAGCTTCTTGATGTTTTATCTTCAATTGTTCATAAGCATGTATTTATTGTTATGCATAGGACTTTGGAGGAAGAAGCAAAGAAAAAGACTAAGTGTGTGGTTCTTGATGTGCCAATCCCTGTAAATAAAGGATTTATAGATCATTGTGATCAGATTTGGGCAGTTACATGTGATGATGTAGTTAGACTTAAGAGACTTATTGGTCGAGGAATGACCAAGGAAGATGCTTTACGAAGAATCGCTGTTCAGATGACTAATGATGAATATGCCCAGTTAGCTGATTTTGAAATTGATAATTCTGGTTCTATTGAAGAACTTAATGAGAAAGTTGAAGAATTAATTAAATCCCAGCTTTATGAGCGAGGAATCAGAATATGAGTTTTGAGCTTATTATTAGTTTAATATTTGCATTCATTTCTTTTGCATCTGTTATAACTATGACTCAGATAAAAAAAGAGAGTCTTAAGAAACTCAAAAAGCATTTAATTGCGACTGCTGTGGTGTATTTCAGTGGAACAATTTTCGTATTAATTATTAATATATTTAAAGGACCAATACCTGTACCATTTATTCTTATTTCTGAATTATTGATATCTTTTGTTTTTGCGATGTCTGTATTTACGATAATTAAGATTTCTTCCCAGGTAGTGGAGATAAGAAAAGAAATTGATGAGAAGCGCAATAAAGAGAATTCTTAAAGTCCTGGCGATTATTCTAATCTCATTATTAGTTGTTGCTTTATTAATTAATGTTTTTGTATGCGTTAAATGCAGCAGATATATGAATACTGTTGAAGAATTTGATGGAAACTACGAATACATTATTGTTCTTGGATGTGGAATCTATGAAAATAGCATTCCTACACCTATGCTTTCTGACAGATTAGATGCAGCGATTAATCTATATAACAGGGGTGTTGCTCCTTATATTTTAATGAGTGGTGATCATCGTGTTGATGATTATAACGAAGTGGGAGTTATGAGGGAGTACTGCCTGCAAAGGGGTATTCCTGAGGAAGCTATTTTAACTGATGATTATGGCCTTTCGACGATAGAGACGATGAGTAGAGCCGTGAGTGAGTTCGATATACATTCTGCTGTAATAGTTACTCAAAAGTATCATTTATATCGTGCCATATATAATGCACAAAACTTCGGAATTGACTGTGAAGGTGTAATTGCAACTGGGCATATATTCCGAGAGCAACCTTATTATTCTCTGAGAGAAGCTTTTGCAAGAATCAAAGATTTCTTTCTGTGTATTGCGATATAATTTAGAATCATTATAATTAACATATGATTACAAGATCTGACATTATTGCTACTGAAAGACTAAGAGCATCGGGTTTGCGCGTAACAAATCCTCGCGTTGCAATTTATGCTTTTTTAATAGAGAACAATACTCATCCTACCTGTGACGATATTTTTTCAGTTTTTAAAGGTGAGGAAGAGGGACTGTCATTTGCCTCTGTTTATAATGTTACTCAGAAGCTGTCAGAAGTTGGTCTTGTTAATGAATTAGTAACTCCTGATGGGCAGAAGCACTATGATGCTGATATTAGTTTTCATGGGCATTTTTTCTGCCATCGATGTAATTCTATATATGATTTTGGATGTACAAAGGAAATTTACGAGAAGCAGCTTCGTAAACATAAGATAGATTCGATAAATGTCTATGCCAAGGGCATATGTGAGAAGTGTTTGTAAGTATTAATAAAGCCTCCGATAATTACCGGAGGCTCTATTTTTGCAAATTGCCCTAAATATAGGTCTTATTACTTCTTAAGGAGATCTCTGATCTCTGTGAGGAGAACAACCTCGTCAGATGGCTTAGGTGGCTCAGCAGGCTTTTCTTCTTCCTTCTTCTTACCTAGATTCATAAGCTTATTCATACCCTTAATCAAAGCGAAGAGGATAGCAGCAAGGATAAAGAAGTTAATTACGGCTGTAATGAAATCACCATAGTTAAGGCTTAAAGCTGTCTTTTCCTCAAGTGTAGCTAATGCTGAATAGTCAACCCATGGGAGCTTGATAAGACCTGCAACCTCAGCACCACCAAAAGAAGCGATAAGTGGGTTGATAAAGTCTGTTGTCAAAGCTGTTACGATACCGCTAAATGCACCACCGATAAGAACACCGACAGCCATGTCCATAACGTTGCCCTTAAGAGCAAACTCTTTAAATTCCTTAATTAAACCCATAATGAATTCCTCCATAAATTCGTGTTGGTAATATTTTATAAAATTACTTCATTTAAAATGTTGCATTCGGTTTACAACTTTATAATTATTAAATAAAATATATGTAACTATGGAGGTGCTTTATGGCAGACATTAAGTATAAGAGAGTTCTCCTTAAGTTGTCCGGTGAGGCGTTAGCAGGAGATAAGAAGGTCGGAATTAACGACGATATCGTAAAAGAAATTACATCCAAGATTAAAGAAATATCCGATATGGGAGTTGAAGTAGGCATTGTAGTTGGCGGTGGTAATTTCTGGAGAGGCAGAACATCTGAGAAGATGGACCGAGTAACTGCTGATCATATGGGAATGCTTGCTACTCTTATGAATGCCTTGGCATTATCTGATGCTTTGGAGCAGCACGGCGCAGTTACAAGAGTTCTTTCTGCTGTTGAGTGCAGACAGATGGCTGAACCTTATATTAAGAAGAGAGCTGTAAGACACTTGGAGAAGGGTAGAATTATTATCTTTGCCTGTGGTACAGGTAACCCATTCTTCTCCACTGATACAGGCGCAGCTTTAAGAGCAACTGAGATTGGTGCTGATATTTTCCTTAAGGCTACAATGGTAGATGGTGTTTATGATAAGGATCCTAATAAGTATCCTGATGCTGTTCGTTATGAGAAGATTACTCATGATGAAGTATTAAGTTCTAACCTTAAGGTTATGGATGCTACAGCAGCTGCTTTGTGCAGAGATAATGGAACTAAGATTTATGTATTCTCTATGGAAGATCCTGAAAATATCGTTAAGGTAATAAAGGGTGAGAATATCGGTACATTAGTTGAATAATTAATTGGAGGAAATATAACCATGATGATTGAAATTACAAAGTCTGATTACGAGAATATCGAAGCTAAGATGCAGAAGTCTATTGATAACCTGCAGGAAAACTTTAATGCTATTAGAGCAGGACGTGCTAATCCACATGTTCTCGATAAAATTATGGTTGAGTATTATGGTACTCCATCTCCACTTAACAGTGTTGCAAATATTCAGGTTCCTGAGGCTCGTATGATTACTATTCAGCCATGGGATGCAAGCCTTTTGAAGGAAATCGAGAAGGCTATTCAGGCTTCCGATTTGGGCATTAATCCTACAAATGATGGTAAGATGCTCCGTCTCCTATTCCCAATGCTTACAGAGGAAAGACGTAAGGAACTCGCTAAGTCTGTTAAGGTATATTGTGAAGAGGCTAAGGTTGTAGTTCGTAACGTAAGACGTGATGCAATCGATAAGATGCGTGCTGCTAACAAGAAGAAGGAACTTACAGAGGACTCTTTGAAGGAGTTTGAAGATAAGGTTCAGAAAATTACAGACAAGTTCATTAAGGCTGTTGATGATGCTGGTACTCGTAAAGAGAAGGAATTGATGGAAATCTGATGGCAGTTTTTGGGAACAAGAATAAGACCTATGATTTGACGGGAATCAAAGTTCCCGTCTCTTTAGGTGTAATTATGGACGGTAATGGGAGATGGGCTAAGAAGAGACTTCTTCCAAGAAGTGCTGGTCATAGAGCAGGGGCAGAAAATCTTAAGGAACTCTGTCGTAACTGTGGTAATTATGGTGTTAAATATTTAACTGTCTATGCTTTTTCAACTGAAAACTGGTCTCGTCCTGAAGATGAAGTTCATCAGTTAATGGAACTCTTTGTTGAGTTCTTTGAGAGGTACGATCCTGAACTTGAAGAAGAAGGAATTCGTGTTAGATTTACAGGTGATATAGCTTCTTTGCCAGAACATATTCAGAAGGTATGTAAGGATGGCGAGGAGCGCTCTATGCATCGTCAGAAGATGCAACTTATAGTTGCATTTAATTATGGTGGCAGAAGAGAAATTGAGAATGCTGCAAGACTTATTGCCACTAAGGTAAAAAATGGTGAGATTGATCCTGAAGATATAACTGAGAAGATGATATCTGATCATATGTATCTTCCTGATGTTCCAGATCCTGAACTTATCATCAGACCTAGTGGCGAGATGAGACTTTCTAATTTCTTATTGTGGGAGTCAGCATATTCAGAATTATGGGTATCAGAGACGTTATGGCCTGATTTTGGATATGATGAATTAACCCAGGCTTTCCGTGATTATGCAAGCAGAGACAGACGCTTTGGTGGATTATCCGCTAAGGAGAAGGAAGGCAAAGCGTGAAGCAGAGAATAATTACAGGTATTGAGTTTGTACTTTTGGTATTACTTTTTATTGTTCCATCACTTTTTTGGCCAATAATTATGTTGTTGTTCTCAGTTTGTGTAGGATCTGTAGTTATTGTTGAATTGTTGAAGGCAACTAAGACCGCTAATATGAATCCTGTTACAGGTCTTGTTGTGGTAGGCGGTTTGCTTTCTGTAATAACCTTTGTCATCACTTATTTTATCTACAAAGACAATTATAATCTGACTGCTTCACTTGGTGTTTATTTGCTTGTTATGGTTCCATATTGTCTTGCTTGTCTGATTATTCCTTCAGTGATGCATAAGAATGAAGATGTAAATCTTCTTCCTGGGCTTGTAACTGCAGGTATTGTCTTATATGTTACATTCCCAATGTTTTTATTAGCTTCAGTTTCTCAGTTTGGTGGTAATGGAATGATTTATACTATTCCTGCTTTGTTCGCGGCCTGGGTTTCTGATACTTGTGCTTACTTTGTTGGAGTCACAATCGGTAAGCATAAGATTGTTCCACATATTAGCCCTAAGAAGACATGGGAAGGCTGTATTGGTGGAGCGGTAGGATGTGGTATAGTTGTAATGCTTTACTACACACTTCTGCTTGGTAATCTTGATGATGATAAGAAGATTATCTTCTCAATTCTTGCTTTCATTCTTGGTTTCATAATGTCAGTTATGAGTCAGCTTGGTGACTGGCTTGCTTCTTTGATTAAGAGAACTTGTGGAATTAAGGATTTCAGCAATATTTTCCCTGGTCATGGTGGAATGCTTGATAGATTTGACAGCGCATTCTTTACTATTCCAATTGGTGTTGCTCTTGCAATTCTTACACCATTCTTTGTTATTTAAGTAGGTTTACCTCGATGAGAAATATTTCAGTTTTAGGTTCAACTGGTTCTATCGGAACACAAACACTAGAGGTTATAAGAAATAACCCGGATGATTTTCGTGCTGTAAGTTTAACTTGTGGTAGTGATATTAATAAGCTTTATTCTCAGATAGTTGAGTTTAAACCCTTAGTTG
Source organism: Saccharofermentans sp. (assembly GCA_045600625.1). Classification (GTDB taxonomy): domain Bacteria; phylum Bacillota; class Clostridia; order Saccharofermentanales; family Saccharofermentanaceae; genus Saccharofermentans. The sequence continues at coordinate 21,888 of JAZRYF010000021.1, read as the reverse complement.
CCAGTGTTTTGGATGAGAATAAGGCGTTAGAACTAAAAAATAGGCTTGCTGGTGAGCATCCTGAGCTCAAGACTGAAATTTTATTTGGTGAAGAAGGTAATGTTGCCTGTGCAACCATTCCAGAGGCTGATACTGTATTAGGTTCAATAGTAGGTGTTGCAGGCCTTTATCCAACATATAAAGCTGTTTTGGAAGGTAAGGATATTGCTTTGGCAAACAAAGAGACTTTGGTTGCAGGTGGCGATATTATTATGCCTTTGGTTAAGGAAAGGGGAGTTGACCTTTTACCTGTGGATTCCGAGCACTGTGCTATTTGGCAGTGTCTGTGGGGAGAGAAAAGAGAAAATCTGGACAGAATTTTAATTACTGCTTCAGGCGGTCCATTCAGAGGTAAGTCCAGAGAAGATCTAGTTAATGTTACAGCTGAGAGTGCTCTTAATCATCCTACATGGAAGATGGGCGGTAAGATTACTATCGATTCTTCTACTATGATGAATAAGGGTCTTGAAGTTATTGAAGCATCACATCTGTTTGGAATTGATGTTGATCATGTTGATGTTGTTGTTCATCCACAAAGTGTTATTCATTCAATGATTCGTCTAAGAGACGGTTCTATACTCGCTCAAATGGGTAAGCCTTCCATGATTTTGCCTATTATGGTTGCACTATATTATCCTGACAGAGGACCAAGACTTCTTGAGGAGTTTGATCCATTTGATGCTTCATGCTCAAATTTAACTTTTGAGAAATGTGACACATCTGTTTTTGGACTATTGGATCTTGCTTACGAAGCGGGAAGAACCAAAGGTATTATGCCTGCTGTTATGAATGCTGCTAATGAAGTTGCTGTAGGAGCTTTCCTCAAGGGGGAGATTTCTTTCCTTGATATTGAGAAGACTGTTCGTAGCGTTTATGACGATTTTTCTTCTCGTAATACTTCTAATTTTACAGTTGAAGATATTATTGGATATAGTGACGAAGCTATGAAGATTGCCAGGGAGTATATAGCCAGATGAGTATTTTCTGGAGTATTGTTTTTATAATTATCATTCTTGGAGTTCTTTGTACTGTACATGAACTTGGACATTTCTGGGTTGCCAGAAGTCTTGGTATTAAGGCGTACGAAGTATCAATTTTTGTAGGCCCTTCTCTTGTTAGCTGGAGACGTAATGGGGTCGACTATGAGATTAGATCTATTCCACTTGGTGCTTATGTAAGATTTACTGATATTGACGAAGAAGGTAATGCTATAGCATCTGATGATCCTTCTGAGTTAGTTAACTCACCACGCTGGAAACGACTTTTGGTTGCTTTGGCGGGTCCATTTATGAACCTCGTATTAGGTTTTATTTTGTTTGTATGTCTATATTCTTTTACTGGTTATAGTTCATTGGATGTAGCTGACGCTATGTATGATTCTCAGTTTTATAATGTTTTGGCCGAGACAAATCAGGAGGTTATGACTTCTGATACTGTTATAGCTATTAATGGTAAAAGAGTCTTCTCATATATTGAATATTCTTATGAGATGAGTGAGGGAATAAGTTCAATTGATGAAGTAGTTCTTACATTAAAATCCAGAACTACTGGTGAGACTTATGATCTTACTTTGACGCCTGTTATTAACACAAGACCTATGCTTGGTATTACTCATTATCCTGATACTAACAACAACTATAATGGTTGGGAAGTTGTTGAAGTCAACGAGTCACAGAACAATGGTAATCCTGTTTTACATGTAGGTGATTATCTGACTCATGTTAATGGAGTCAGCGTTGCAAGCGAAGAATTCGATGAATTCTTTTACAGTATGAATGAAGGCGATACCATGGAATTAACTTATGTAAGAAATGGTGTTGAACACACTGAACCTTGTGTTAAGACTATGATTACTTATGCAAATCAGCGTGGTGTTATTTTCTATTCATATAGAGTAACTGACTTTAAGACGTTCTTAGGTGCAGTTAAAGCTGCAGCTGCTATGCCAATTTCTGTAATCAGATTAAGTGTAAGTGTAATTGAGGATGCCTTCGAAGGTCAGGTTGAAGCTTATAATGTTGTTTCAGGTCCTGTAGGTATGACATCTGCTGTAGTAGATGTAGTTGATGATGTTGATACATCATGGACTTATAAAGCTATTACTGTTTTGACTTTGGCAGCTTTTATTTCCGTAGGTCTAGTATTTACTAATATGCTACCTATTCCTGGGCTTGATGGTATTCAGTTAATTCTGATTATTATTGAAATGATTATTGGACATAGTATCTCCAAGAAAACTGAAAATATAATTAATGGTATTGGTTTTTGTATATTGATAGCTCTTGTAATCTTTGCATTTACATCAGATATCATTCGTATAATTCTTGAATAAGGAGGATTGGCATGGCTCGTAAATTAGTTGCAGTAATTGATATTGGTTCTCTTACAGCTCGTCTTAAGATATACGAGATTAATTCCAAGGGTAAGCCTAAGGAATTGGAAACTGTAAGAATCTTTACTTCTCTAGGTACCAGAAGTTACGCGTCTGGTGTTATTGAAGCGGAACAGGTAGATGAGCTTTGTGATATATTAAGGTCCTTCGATATTAAATGTAAGGAATATCTCGTTACACGCATATTCTGTGTTGCTACAAGTGCTTTAAGAGGCGCTAGTAATCGTGATGTTGTTATTGACCAGCTTAGAATTAGAACAGGTTTTAAGTTTGAGATTCTTGATAATTCAATGGAGAGGTATTATCAGAATATTGCTGTTATGGAAGCTCAGCCAGAGCTTAAAGACTTTATGGCTGAAGGTACTTTGATCCTCGATATTGGTGCCAGTTCTTTACAGGCAACAACTTATGATAAATCCGAATTCGTATTCTCTCAGAATATGGTTCTTGGTTCTCTTAGAATTTATGAGATGTTATCTGATATTCAGTCCCGTACAACTCATTATGAAGATGTTTTACAGGAGTTTATTGTTCAGGACTTAGATGATTATCATGCAGTTGAGCCTAAGGGCATTGTCTATAAGAATCTCATTGCTTATGGTGGTGAGATGGGCTTTATTAAAAGACTTGCCAAGCTTACTCCAGACAAGAACTGTGTAATGACTAAGGAAGATTTTTTGAAGGTATATGAGTACTTGTTCAAGAACAGTCCGTCTGATTTGTCTCTTAATGACAGAATTCCTTCTCATATTGCACCATTACTTTTACCATCAGCAATGATTATCAAGAATATGCTTGAGTATACTGGTGTAGATAAGATATATCTTCCACAAGCTTCTTTGTCTGATGGTATTATCTATAATTACTGTGCCAAGTATAGTGGTTATAAGCTTATTGCAAATAGCGAAGATGACCTTATTAAGTCTGCACGTAATACAGCTAGGAGATATAAGTGTGATAAAAAGCACATTGAGTTTGTAGAAAATGCAGCAATGGAGATTTTTGATGCTTCTACAAGACTTACAGGATTAACTAACAGAGACAGACTTCTCCTGCAGTTATCTTCAATTTTGCATGAATGCGGTAAGTATATTCATGCATGCGACCATAATGAGGCTTCATATTCTCTTATTAAGTATATGGATTTAATCGGTCTTAATTCCGATGAGCAGGATATAGTTGCCCTGGTAGTAAGACTTTATCCAAAGACAAATCCTTATGATAATTATTATTATCAGAGTCTGCCGGCACATAAGAAGGTATTAGTCTCAAAGCTTACCAGTATGCTTCGAATTGCAGATGCACTTGATGCTTCTCACAGACAGAAGGCTGCAAGGATTAATGTAACTTCATCTCCTGATGGAATTCATATTTCCTGCATGAGTGAGTCTGATATGTCATTTGAAGTATGGTCATTTGAACACAGATGTAAGATTTTTGAAGAAGTTATAGGAACTTCGGTTGAGCTTAGAACAAGGAGGGCATTGTAATGGCTTCAAAAGGAAAGACAACAAAGACTAGTAAACCAACAAAAGCTAATAAATCTGTAAAGACAACAAAGAGTGTAAAGACACCAAAGCCAGAGAAGAAGGATTCTAAGAAGAAAGTAGAAGAGCCTAAGAAATCTGATGAAATGAAGCCTTCTGATCGCTTTTATAACAGAGAGTTAAGCTGGCTTGAGTTTAATGACAGGATTTTGCATGAAGCCAGAGATAACAAAAATCCTCTTCTTGAGAGATTGAATTTTCTTGCTATTACAGCTTCTAACTTAGATGAATTCTATACAGTTCGTGTGGCATCTCTTAGAGATATGGCTAGTGTCAATTTTGAGGAGAAGGATATTGCTGGTATGACTGTAAATGAGCAGCTATCAGCTATAGATTCACGTGCAAGACAACTGATGAGTATGATGTATTCAACATACTCAAGATCACTCGTTCCTTCATTAAAGCAGGAGAAGGTTTATATTGTTAAATATGAAGAGCTTTCAGATTCAAATATGGATCGATGTGATGAGTATTTTAATACTGTTCTCTATCCAATCGTAACTCCTATGGCAATCGACTCATCACGTCCATTACCACTTATTCAGAACAAGCACCTAAATCTTTGTGTAAAGCTCGAGGGCAAGGGGCTTGCTACTGCAAATGATGATGATACGGTTTATGCTACATTGCAGGTGCCTAATGTAGTTCCTAGATTATTCAAACTTACTGGCACTGATGGAGAAGTAATTCTCGTTCCTATCGAGAGCATTATAAAAGCAAATCTTGATGTTCTTTTCATTAATCAGACTGTAATCTCTAGTGGATGCTACAGAGTTATGCGTAATGCAGACCTTGATATTGATGAGGACGATGCTGAAGACCTTTTAAAGGAGATTGAGGAGCAGGTTAGAAAGCGCAGATATGGTGAGATTTTAAAACTTGAAGTTGAGGACGATATTAATCCTGAGATGCTCGACTATCTGGTTCGTGAACTTAATATTTCCAAGGGAGATATCTTTGAAGTTGATGGTCCAATTGATCTTACTTTCTTGTCCAAGGTGAATGGATTACTTGGTAAAGAAAACTACAATAATCTTAGATATAAGTCTCATAAGGCTGCTTATCCAGCAATGTTTGATGAGACTTTGGATAATATCTTTGATCAGATACGTAAGAAAGACAGAATAGTTCACCATCCTTATGAGAGTTTTGAGCCTGTACTTGAGTTTATAAAGCAGGCTGCAACTGACCCTAATGTTCTTGCTATAAAGCAGACTCTGTATCGTGTTTCATCAAATTCTCCAATTATTGCTTCTTTGCTTGAAGCTGCACGTAATGGTAAGCAGGTTATGGTACTTGTTGAGCTTAAGGCAAGATTTGATGAGGAAAACAACATTAACTGGGCTAAGATGCTTGAGAAAGCTGGTTGTCACGTAATTTACGGACTTGTAGGACTTAAGACACACAGTAAAATTACTCTTGTAGTTCGTAAGGAAGAAGATGGAATTAGAAGATACTTACACTTAGCTACTGGTAACTATAATGATGTAACAGCTAATATTTATACAGATATGGGATTGTTTACTGCATCTGAGAGTTTCGGCGAAGACGCCTCTGAGTTCTTCAATATGCTTTCTGGTTACTCAATTCCATCAACATGGCGTAAGCTTGTTCCTGCACCTCTTTGGATGAAGGATCATTTTGTTAAGAATATCAGAAGAGAAGCTGATAATGCTTTAGCTGGTAAGCCTGCACGAATTGTAGCCAAGATTAATTCTCTTGTAGATGGAAACATTATTAAGGAACTGTATAAGGCAAGTAATGCTGGTGTTAAGATTGATTTGATAGTACGTGGTATATGTTGCTTAAGAGCTGGAGTACCTGGATTATCCGAGAACATTACAGTCAGATCTATTACCGGACGTTTCCTTGAACACTCCAGAATTTTCCTTTTCCATAACGAGGGACAGCAGGATTTGTATCTTGCTTCAGCTGACTGGATGCCACGTAATCTTAATAGAAGAGTTGAGCTAATGTTCCCAATTGAAGATATTGATTGTAGAAATCGTGTTTTGGAAGTGCTAGACGTTCAACTTAATGATACAATTAGAGCGCACTTTATGAATGCAGATGGCTCCTACCATAAACTTGACCTCCGTGGTAAAGTTAAGTTAGACAGTCAGCAGAAATTAATTGAATTAGCTGAAGAAGCAGTTAAGGCTAGAAATTCAGAGATTGAGAAGCTCTCTTTTGAACCTGCTACTGCGCCAGAAGATAAATAATAGTATTTAGAGGAAATATAATGAGCGTTATTTGCGTGAAGTATATTAAGGGTTTAGACGGAGTTGATTATGATGGCCTCTCGTACAGGTACTCTATTCAGGGTCCTGGTAAGTTAAGTGCCAAGGTAATTAACTATGGTGCTAGAATTCAGGAACTTAATGTACCAGATTCTGTTACGGGGGAAGTAGCAGATGTTATGCATGGCTTTGATGAGCTTATTGGCTACATTTACGATGGTGGGAATCATGGCGCTGTTGTAGGCAGATGTGCTAACAGAATCAGTGGTGCAAAGTTCACAATTGATGGCGTTGAATATAATGTCGTTGCTAACGACGGACCTAATAATCTTCATACTGGAGATCCTGCTATTCAGAACCTGTTCTGGAATGGCAAAGTGTTGTCCAAGGCTGACTGCGATCAGTTTATCAAGGATTCTGGAATTGTAGGCCTGTGTGATAGCGAAGAGAAGCTCTCTTTTGACGATGGTGTACTTTTGACTATTGTAAGTCCTGATGGCGAGTGTGGTTTTCCTGGTAATCTTACAACTTCAGTTCTTTATACATGGCTTAATGATGGAACGTTCATTATGATTTATAAAGGTGTTTCTGATAAAGCGACTGTTTTTGCTCCAACTAACCATGCTTACTTTAATATTGGTGGTGAAGGTTCTGGTTCTGTTCGTAATCAGATTTTAACTGTTAAGTCTGACGAGGTTCTTCATAAGGATGAATACAATTGTCCTGATGGTGCTGTAATTAAGGTAGAAGGAACAGATTTTGACTTCAGAAATGGTGCCAAGCTTGAGCTGGCAATTGTTTCTGAGGATCCTCAAATTAAGAACTGCTTAGGCCTTGATTCTAACTTTAATCTTACTAATGAAGGCAGATATGAATGTATCGCTTTATTAGAGGATGACAGAACAAATCGTAAGATGGAGACATGGACTGATTTTCCTGGTATTCAGTTCTATACAGCTAATCATATGAATGGTGATTTCTATAAAAATGGTCATACATATCATCCATATGATGCTATTTGCTGCGAGGCCGGTATGTATCCTAATGCTGTAAACCTTCCTCAGTTTGATTCTCCAGTAATCAAAGCAGGTGAAGTTAAGTTTCACGCATGCGGATATAAATTCGTTTAAGAAGTAGTTTTCATATTAATTAGATTTAAAATGTCCTCAGTTTTTGTTTCCTGAGGACTTTGCTTTTTGTTGTGAATTTAATTCTGTTATTAACCGTTAGTCGCTGGCTTATAACTGTCTTTTAAAGATACTGCTCTGTTGAATACTAGGTGCTCTGGAGAAGAGTCCTTATTATCAGCACAGAAGTAACCAACACGTAAGAACTGGTATCTGTCTTCCTTGCTGCTATTAACAAGTGAAGCCTCAACCTTGGCATTCTTAATAATAGTTAAAGAATCAGGATTAATAAAATCAAGATAATTAACATCAGCCAAATCAGGATTATCAGTAGTGAAGAGCTGGTCATAAAGTCTGATTTCAGCATCAACAGCTGTCTTACAGTCAACCCAGTGAATTGTAGCCTTAATTCTTCTGCCATCTGCAGTATTACCACCGCGGCTTTCTGTGTCATATTCAGCGTGAACAGCAATTACATTTCCATTCTCGTCTTTGTCACAGCCAACACATTTAACAACATAAGCAGACTTTAAGCGTACTTCGTTACCAGGGAAGAGTCTGAAATACTTCTTCTCAGGAACTTCCATAAAGTCCTCAGCGTCAATCCATACCTCACGGGAGAATGTAACTTCTCTTGTTCCTCTTGACTGATCTTCTGGGTTGTTTTCAACCTCAAAGACTTCTGTCTTATCCTCAGGATAATTGTCAATAATAAGCTTAACAGGGTGTAGAACTGCCATTGCTCTGTCAGCTTTCTTGTTAAGATCTTCTCTTAAACAATACTCAAGGAAAGCGTACTCAACTACAGATGAAACCTTAGATACACCATTAAGTCTGTGGAATTCTCTTATTGACTGTGCAGTGTAACCACGGCGTCTCAGACCACAAAGAGTAGGCATTCTTGGATCATCCCAACCTTCAACATAACCGCTCTCAATAAGATTTCTAAGCTTTCTTTTAGAAAGAACAGTACGAGTAATACCAAGACGTGAAAACTCAATCTGACGTGGCTTGCACTCAACAGAAATGTTGTTTACTACCCAGTCATAAAGAGGACGGTGATTCTCAAATTCAAGAGAGCAGAGGGAATGAGTAATTCCCTCCAAAGCATCCTCGATTGGGTGAGCAAAATCGTACATAGGGTAGATGCACCACTTGTTACCAAGTCTATGATGTGGAAGATTATTGATACGATAAATAACTGGGTCACGCATATTGAAGTTACCTGATGCAAGATCAATACGAGCACGTAAAGTCATTTTACCTTCTTCAATCTCACCATTCTTCATTTTCTCAAAAAGCTCAAGAGATTCTTCAACAGGTCTGTCGCGGTAAGGAGACTTAGCAGGAGTATTAATATCTCCACGCATATCCTTCATCTGCTCAGGAGTGAGTTCACATACGTAAGCTAAGCCCTTCTTGATAAGCTCAACAGCAAATCCATACATTTGGTCAAAGTACTCGGAAGCATAGAAGAACCTATCATCCCAGTCATGACCTAACCACTTGATATCCTCTTTAATAGCTTCTACGTATTCTTCGTCTTCCTTAGTTGGATTTGTATCATCCATACGAAGATTACACATACCGCCATATGCTTCTGCAGTACCAAAGTCAATCTCAAGGGCCTTTGCATGACCTATATGAAGATAGCCATTAGGCTCAGGAGGGAAACGGGTATGTACAGCCTTACCGTAACATCTGCCGCCTTCCTTAAGCTCTTCATCAATAATCTCGTGAATAAAATGCTTGTTGTCAGCCATATTAATTTCCTCTCAATCTATCAAGACCGATTTTAATTCTTCTAAGGGACTCTTCCTTGCCAAGAAGGATAAGAACTTCAGATACACCACCAGGAGTAACAGCTACACCTGCAGCAGCAATTCTTACAGGCCACATAATAACTGTCTTTTTTACTTCTTTACTCTCTGCGAGGGAAGTAATAGCTTCAGTAATTGCATCTCTATTCCACTCGACATTTTCTAGCACTGGAATAGAGGCTTCGATTGCATCGATTGAAGACTCTAATGTGGATTTACTCTTTTTATGCTCGAAAAGCGATAACTCATAATCAGCAAGTTCCTTCATAAATGCTAGTTTCTCACTAATCTGAGTGAATCTTGTAATACGAGGCTTCATAAGTTCTTCTAAAAGTTCATAATGTTCAGCACCTATTCCGAACTCATCATAGAATGGTTTTGCATTTTTAAGGAAATCTTCTGAACTCATTAACTTAATGTATTCACCATTAACCCATTCAAGCTTATCGTAATCAAAGACAGAAGGTGATTTTGAGATACCATTAATATCGAAGGCCTTAATGAGCTCATCCATAGTAAAGATTTCTCTATTCTCAAATTCACCAGCTGGAGCCCAGCCAAGAAGAGCAATATAGTTCATTATTGCTTCTGGCAGATATCCTTCATTAACAAGATCGAAGAAGCCTGTGCTTCCATGACGCTTTGAAAGCTTACTTACAACCGTCTCACCATTTTCATCAACTGACTTACCCATAATCAATGGAAGGTGAATATAAGTTGGAATATCCCATCCAAAAGAATCATAAAGTGCGTTGTACTTAGGAGTAGAAGATAGGTACTCTGAACCTCTTACTACATGAGTAATTCCCATTGTATGGTCATCAATAACGTTAGCAAAGTTATAAGTTGGGAATCCGTCTGCTTTAATTAATACCTGATCATCAAGTTCTTCATTCTTGATTGTGATATCACCATAAACGCAGTCATGGTAAGTAGATTCTCCTTCAATAGGAGACTTCTGGCGAATTACATAAGGGATTCCATCAGCAAGATTCTTATCAATTTCTTCCTGTGGAAGATTACGACAGTGACGGTCATAACCTACAACCTCGCCAGATTCCTTAGCCTTATCCTTCAATGAATCAAGTCGTTCCCTAGTGCAGAAACAGTAATATGCTTTGCCGTCTTTAACAAGCTGCTCAGCATAAGGCTTATACATATCTTTACGCTCTGACTGGACATAAGGACCAAAATTGCCTCCGATATCAGGACCTTCGTCATGAGTAAGACCAGCAATCTTCAACGTGTTATATATAACATCTGTAGCACCTTCTACATATCTTTCCTGATCTGTATCCTCAATACGAAGTACAAATGTACCGTCTTCGTGCTTTGCTGTCAGGTATTCATAAAGCGCTGTTCTTAAGTTTCCAACATGCATAAAACCAGTTGGAGATGGCGCAAATCTAGTTCTAATCTTCATTTAATAGACCATCCTCATATTTTTAACCGTGATATTTTACCACTTTGTAGATATAGATGCTATTTTTAAAATAAATGGTATTATTGTTTTATGGATAATTTAAATACTGATAAAAACTATTCCTGCTTATGTGGTACTGGCGAAGCATTTAAATATGTTGCTCAGTATATTTTTGATACTTGTAAAGCTGATTCCAAGCAGGTAAAGATAGCTGTAATATCTGACAGAGTTGTCAGTGGCTATTATTTTAATTCATTTGAAAATCAGTTTTTGGAAAGAGGAGTTAAGACTGTATTAATTCCTGTTGAGTGTAGTGATGCCAATAAGAATCTTAATGCAGTTTCATCAGTATATGATTATCTGACTGATTTTGGTTTCGGAAAAAATGACTGGTTAATCGCTTTGGGTGGCGGAAGCATTATTGATGTAGCTGGTTTTTGTTCTACTATCTTTGAAGGTGGTATTAATCTAATTGTTGTACCAACAACTCCATCTGGCATGTATGACAGTTGTGTAGAAGATTATGCTTATCTTAATTCAAAGAAGCATAAGAATGCTCAGTTTGTTTGTTTTAATCCTAATTGTGTAATAATTGATCCTAAGTTTTTGGAATCTGTCCCTGATAAGATTAATCATAATGGTTATGCTTCATTAATTCGCCTTGCTATTCTTGGTGATTTAAGCATTTTACTTGATTTGGCTGCTAAGAAGAATGACAGGGAATTTTTGAACAGAGTTTATACATTAAGGCACAGAATTACTGAGGTAAATCCCAAGCTTCTCAAAATAGGGGATGAGATTTCTTCTGCAATCGAGAGCTATTTCAGATTTATGAATTATTCTGAGGGAGAAGCTCTAGCTTTAAGCCTTTATGCATGTGTTGATGAGAAGAACAGAGTTCCGTTAAATAAGATTTATGATGTATTAGGCCTGCCTTATAAGCTTGAAGGGGTATCTTCAAAATCCATTATCAAGATTTTGGAGAAGAATTTTGAAGTTCACGGAAATAATAGTTTTGATATCGTAGATATTGATGAGAATACAAGAAGATGGACTATAAAGTCCGTAAATAAGGATGAGGCGCTTAGAATTATGATTAAGCGTTTGTCTGTTATTAGTTCTATAAATTAAGAGGGATAATAATGAATAAGTTCATTAAGACAATAGCTCTAATTCTAACTGCTGTAATATTTATTACTCCATTAGTAGCGTGTTCGGATGGAGAAGAAGATGTTCTATTTCAGGCTGATTATGGAACTTATGGTGCTGATATAGCTCGTGAATTTGCATCTTTGTATCCAAATCGTACACCATATTCATCTGAAGAAGCTCAGGCGGGACTATATATAAAATCTAAGTTTGAAGAGCTCGGATACGAAGTTTCTGAACAGAATTTCACTAATGAATCTGGTCAGAGTTCAACAAACTATTTTGTAAGCTATAGTGGACGAGGTTTTATTAATCTCGATGAATATGGTAATCCAGAAGAAGTTAGAAGAACCATAGTTATTGGTGCTCATTATGACGATATGTTTTCTGCTGATTCAGTAGATACATCCTATGGATATGATGGAATATCAGATAATGCTTCCGGAATTGGCTGTTTGCTTACTATAGCTGCTCAGATAAGTACGTATGAAGAACTGCCTTTCGATGTGTATCTAGTTGCTTTTGGTGCTGGCAATGATAATTTTGCAGGAGCAAGGGCTTTTGCAAATTCGCTTACTCCAGAGATGTTGTCGCTTATTGATTGTATGTACTGTATTGATAGTATTTATGCTGGAGACAAGGTATATGCGTCTGCCGGATACAATTCTCTTAATATGTCACAGAAGTACCAGATGAGAAGAAAGTTATACCAGGCTTATGATGTAACGTACGACAGTCTGCTTTATACGCAGTATGAGTTCAGCCTTTACTACAACGAGTCAAGTGTAATTACTGATTTAAATGGCGATGGATTTGATGATATCTATCGTGAAGTATCACATAATAAATCTGATTATGTCCCATTTGACGAACTTAATATTCCTATTGTCTATTTTGACAGTGCAGACTATTTCTTTAACTCGATGAGTGAGATGAAAGATAGTAAAAACCTTAATCTTCAGGAGTATGATGGAATGATTAGGAATACTCCTCTTGATAGTTCGTTAATCCTCGATCCATTTAAAGTTGATGAAACCAGAGATCTTCTTCAGATTAGAATTAACTGCATTGCATATATTATTTTGGAGTCGATGATGAAGGGGTCTGACTTTGCAATGACTCATAATGAATATGAAGCATTAGAAGACTAGGGTACATGAAATTAACCCCATAGTGCTTGTATTAACACATACTTGTAACAAAGCCTCAGTTTTACAAAATTAAAGAATGATATAATTTTATTGTCAATCCGACAAATTTATTGTTTGCGAGGTCATTTATGAATTATAAAAAAATTGCTGCAGTTTCTTTGGCTGCTGCTATGACTATTCCATTTTCAGCTTGTAGTAAGGAAGCAGAAGTAGAGGTTACAGCTCCTACAACTGTTGCTACACAAACAGAAGCTCCTGTAGAGACAGAGCAGGTTCTTGCTCCAATTATTGCTGAGACAACAGAGACAACTGCAGAAGTTATTGATCCTAATGGACTTGCTTTTAATCCAATTACTGGTTTGTATGATATGGATCCAGCAAATGTTGGTATGAGATCTGTTGCAGTTGTAGTTAATAACTGTCATGCTGCTATGCCACAGAGAGGTATTTCTCAGGCGGATGCTATTTATGAGTATCAGACAGAGGGTGGTCAGACTAGACTTCTCTGCCTTTTTGCTGATGTTCATACTATTCCTGAAATTGGTTCTTTACGTTCAGCAAGAATTCTTTCTACTGATTTGGCTGCAGGTAATAACTCTGTATTTATCCACTTCGGTCGTAATGCACGTGTACCTGATCACATTGCTGCTAATGGAATTGATCATATCGATGGTAATAACTGTTCCGCTGGTGTTTACAGTTCTTCTGCATATGAAGATGGTTATGTATCTCTTCCACAGGGATTGTTCTTCTGGAGAGATTCTTACTGGAAGTCAATCAGAGCTATTGAGCATACTGCTGTAACTGATGGCAGACATATTCTAGAGGGTATTGAGTACAATAATATTTCAATGGTTGATACTGAGAATAATTCTCTCTTCAACTTTGTAGATGAATCAGCAGATCTTGCTGGTGCAGCTACATGTGATCAGTTTAATGTATATTTTTCAGGCACTAATGATGATGCTTTGTTTGTTTATGATCCTGTAACTGGTCTTTATACCAAGTCTCAGTATGGTAACCCTCAGATTGATGAGACAACAGGCACACAGATTGCTTTTACAAATGTATTTGTTCTATATGCTAATGTTCAGCCTCATGGTGATTCTACAATAGATGCTTATCTTGAGGACGGTGGTACAGGCTATTATTTCTCTGATGGAAGATATATTCCTATCACATGGACTAAGGCTGGAACAAATGATCCAATTATCGTTTATAACGCTAATGGTGAAGTTTTACAGGTAAATCGTGGACGTTCTTATATCTGTATCGTTGACAGAGATGTAGCAGATTATACTTCTATCTATTGAGGCTTGCGTCAAATTATTGTACAATCGTTGGAGTTTATTTGACGGAGACATTTTATGAGTAAGACTGTATCTACATGTATTCTTGAGACTAATCTTGTGCCTAATCAGCCACAGGAGAATATTTTCTTCCATACTCTCTATAGAACTATGGCCGATTTTCCTAATGAGTTCGTAAGAACTGCGAGATCAACATCTCCAATTCAGGTAGTAGCTCTTTTTTCCACTCAGGGTCCTGATTCACTGGCTGCTATGATCAATATCGAGCTCAACCAGATTTTATCTAAGATTGTATCTGCAGCTCAGGGTCAGCCTGTGCTTGATTTTGAATCTTTCTCAAATCAGGTAGTTAATACTTTGAACGTTCATGTATGTAATTATGTTGTTTCTCATGGTGGAACAGCATTGAAGACTTCAATGACTATGGCTGTTATTGAAGGTGATACATTAAGAATGATTCATATTGGTAACACTAAAGCTATTCTAGTTCGTGATGGCAAGATTATGGCTCTTACTGAGGATCAGACTGTTGCACACCGTTATGTTCAGATGGGTGCTATTACAGCTGCTGATGAAGCTAATCATCCTGGTCGCTTCAGTCTTACACAGTATCTTGGTAAGATGCCTCAGGATGGTGCTATTATGCCTGATAAGAAGGTACACCTTAAGCTAAAGGATAATGATTCTGTTTGTTTAATGGGTATTGGTATTTCCAAGCTTATGCCAGCTTATAACCGTAATTCCATTCTTGTTAAGTCAATGTCTACTGAGGCTAAGGCACATGAGCTCATTAACAGCGCTGGTAATATTGGTGTTAAGTATGGTTTATCTTTTGCAGCAATTGATATCGAGTCAACTTTACTCTTACCAGGTGATGCAATTATCCCTAGCACAAATAATTTTGTAGCTAAGAAGCAGGAAGAATCGCCATTTGTTAATGATTCTGATGCTTTTGGTGGTTATACAGAGAGTGAACCTTCTGAAACTCAGGTTTTTAACAGTAAATCTTCAAAGTCTGGTGATTATAGCAGTGAGAAGAAGAGTGGTCATCCAATTATTAAGGGTATCCTGTTAACTATTCTCTGCTTCGTATTGTTTGCTGCTATTTCTTTTGGTGCAATGTTTGGTTATGCATATAATAAGGGATTGATTAAGCCTTTCGACAGGTCTTCTGATGAGACTAATATCGAGACATTCCTGTATATATCTGCTGATGGTACACCACTTTATTCTGCACCATCTGAAGGTACAGTTATTGCTACACTGGCTATGGGTGATTCTGTCACTTATGCTGGTGAAGAAGGAGCATTTACCAAGGTA
Organism: Saccharofermentans sp.; assembly: GCA_045600625.1. Lineage (GTDB taxonomy): Bacteria > Bacillota > Clostridia > Saccharofermentanales > Saccharofermentanaceae > Saccharofermentans. The sequence continues at coordinate 6,370 of JAZRYF010000021.1, read as the reverse complement.
ATTACTGCTAATAATGTTACTGGTTATGTTCTTACAGTTAATCTCAGTGCTACAAATCCTGCTGTATTAACTGTTATTCAGACACTTAATCCTGATGAGTCATTTATTATGGATGATGCTAATGCTCCTGTTGCTGAACCAGATTCAATTACAGCTGATACTGTATCAACTGCAACAGAGTCTACTGGCATCCCTGTTGATGATAATGCTGATGAAGCTGTTGAGCAGGCTCCTCTTGATAATGCACAGAACCCTGATCTTCAGGTAGCTCCAGAAGCTGAGGCAGATATTCCTGTTGGCGACGACGATCTTTAAAAATCTCTAATTTTTAACTTACTTACAATTTTGAAATTAACCTCATTAATATTATAATATTTATTATTTTATTAATGAGGTGTTTTTATGGCTACAAAAAAGTCCTCCAAGAAAAACGAGAATCTCTTTGCTGAATTTCCTAATTTATATCAGGATATATCTAAGAGTGAAAATGAAGCATGTATGGCCTTTGCTGAAGAATATAAGGCATTTCTTGATAGTAGTAAGACTGAACGCGAATTTACAGAGAATGCAATTGATGCTGCTAGATCACTGGGCTTTGTAGATATTGAATCAAAAAAGACTCTTAAGACTGGAGATAAAGTATATTCCAGCATTAAGGATAAGGGTCTTATTATGGCTGTTATTGGTAAGAAGCCTGTATCTTATGGCCTGAATATTCTTGGTGCTCATATCGATTCTCCAAGACTTGATCTTAAGCCTAATCCTGTTTATGAAGATAATGAAGCTGTATACTTTAAAACTCACTATTATGGTGGAATTAAAAAGTATCAGTGGACTACTATTCCACTTGCTATTCATGGTGTTGTTTATACTAAGGATGGTTCCAAGCATACTTTTAAAATTGGTGAAGATGATTCAGATCCAATTTTCTATATTACTGACTTGCTCCCTCATCTTGATGATGGACAGCGTAATAAGAAATCCTCCGAGTTTATTCCTGCAGAGGATTTGAATCTTGTTATAGGTAGTATGCCATTGTCTTCAAAGTTAACAAAGGATGATAAGAATGCTACTAAGGAGCCTTATAAGGCATGGGTACTTAAGTATCTCTATGATAATTACGGAATCGTAGAGAAGGATTTTGTTACAGGAGAGATTGAGATTGTTCCTGCTATGAAGGCAAGAGATGTTGGTTTTGACAGAGGCTTGATTGCTGGATATGGTCATGATGATAAGGTATGTGCATATCCTGCTATTATGGCTTTATTTGCTCAGGAAAGACCAGAAAAGACTTGTGTAACTATGCTCACAGATAAAGAGGAGATTGGTTCATACGCTAATTCTGGTGCGCAGTCAGTTCTTTATGAAAATTTCTTAATGGAGATTTGTGCCAAGACTGGTGATGGTTCTTTAGATATGCTTAAGTATCGTAAGGTAATTGCAGCTTCTAAAATGCTTTCTACTGATGTAACTACAGGTTATGATCCTAAGTATGCGAGTGTATTTGAGAAGCGTAATACTGCATTTATGTCTCACGGACTTAAGCTTGAGAAATATACAGGAGCAAGAGGTAAGTCAGGTACTAATGAAGCTACTGGCGATTTCGTTGCTGAGATTACACGAATTCTCGATAGTAACAAGATTGCATGGCAGACAGGTGAGCTTGGTAAAGTAGATGTAGGTGGTGGTGGAACTATTTCTGCTTATATGGCTAAGTATGGCATGTCTGTTATTGATGCTGGCGTTCCAGTTTGGTCAATGCATGCTCCTTATGAAGTTATATCTAAGATTGATTTGTATTACACTTACTTGGCTTATAAAGCTTTTATCGAGAATATCTGAGGTAAATAAATGAGAATTCGTTTCTATAACGCCAGAATCTTGACTATGAAGGATAACTCACTTATTAATGGTGAGTTATGGACAAATAATTCAAAAATTGAATATGTAGGCGAGAGTAAAGTTTCTGAAGCTGCTTTTGATAGAGAAATTGATTGTAACAATAATTTGTTAATGCCAGGTCTTAAGGATGCTCATACTCATACTGCAATGACATTTGCACGTTCTTTGGCTGACAACTATAGTCTTAACGACTGGTTATTTAAAGCTATTTTCCCACGTGAAGCAAAGCTTACTCCAAAGCATATTTACTGGTTTACTAAGCTTGGATTTGCAGATTACATCTCCGGTGGTATTACTTCATGTTTTGATATGTATTTTCATCCGGAAAGCGTTACAAAAGCTGCAACTGAAATGGGTTTTAGAAATGTCTTTTGTGGTTCAGTAAATGATTTTGGCGGTATTGACAGACTCGAAGAGGAATATGAGAGATTTAATTCTGTAGATTCTTTAGTTTCATTTCAACTTGGTTTTCACGCTGAATATACTACATCGAAGGATCTGATGGAGCGTATTAGTTCAATTGCTCATAAATATGAAGCTCCAATTTATGCTCATATATCTGAGACTTCCAGTGAAGTGGAAGGCTGTAAGGAACGCTATGGTATGACTCCTCCGATGCTACTTGATAAACTGGGGATGTTTGACTTTGGTGGTGGTGGATTCCATTGTGTTTGGTTGTCTGATGAGGATATTGAGCTCTTTAAGAATAAAGGTCTATGGGCTGTATCCAATGCATGCTCTAACCTTAAGCTAGCAAGCGGTATTGCTCCTATTAGTAAATTTTTAGAAAATGACATTAATCTTGCTATCGGTACTGATGGAGCAGGATCTAATAATGGTCTGTCTATGTTCAGAGAGATGTATCTTTCTACAGTTCTGTCTAATGTTGTAAATAATAATCCTGCAAGTGTTAATCCTTTTAATGTATTAACTGCTGGAACTGTTGGTGGTGCCAGATGTATGGGGCTTAAGGATTGTGATTTTCTTGAAGAGGGAAAGCAGGCTGACATTATCATGATTGATATGAATAAGCCTTCAATGCAGCCAGAGAATAATATTATTAACAACATCGTTTACAGTGGTGACAATTCAGTAGTTAAAATGACTATGATTGCCGGTCGTATTCTCTATGAGGATGGTGTATTTAAGACTATTGATCTTGAAGAAACTAAGGTTATGTGTAACAGGTTATTAGAGGATCTTAACGTATAAGAATGAAGACGGTACTTCGATATTTTGGTTCATATAAGTTAAAGAGTATATGCGCTCCATTATTTAAATTCTTGGAGGTTATATTTGAACTTATTGTTCCGTTAATTATCGCTTCAATTATTGACCAGGGTATTAATACAGGTGATACAGCAATGATTAAAAAGAATGCTGTATTACTTATATTGATGTCTGTTTTAGGTTTTATAAGTGCTTTAATAGCGCAGTATTTTGCTGCAACTGCTTCAGTTGGTATTACTTCTGATATAAGAATGGATTTATTTCATAAGATTCATCGCTTATCAATTACTGATGTAGAGCAGGTGGGACCATCAAATCTTATTACTGAGATGACATCTGATTTAAATCAGATTCAGTCGGGAATTAATATTACTTTAAGACTTCTTTTAAGATCTCCATGTGTAGTATTTGGTGCCACAATAATGGCTTTTACAATTAATGTAAAGTTAGCATTAATCTTTGTTGCCATAATTGCTATTTTGGGCACTTTTGTTGGTTTTAATATTGCTTCGTCTATTCCTGCATATAAGACAAGCAGAGAAGGTCTTGATGAATTAGTTAAGGCCACATCTAATGGTCTTAATGGTGTTAAGGTCATCAGATCTTTTAATAAGAGTAAAGATGATTTTGATGCTTTTTCATCCAAGAGTAATAAGCTTGAGTATATGCAGATTATAGCAGCAAAAATTTCTGCTCTTCTTAATCCGACCTCTTTTATGCTTATTAATCTGGCAATCTGCTTTTTGATTTATAATGGTTCTCTCAAGGTAAATGCTGGCGTCTTAACTCAGGGTCAGGTTGTAGCTCTGTATAACTATATGTCCCAGATACTTGTTGAGTTAATTAAATTTGCAAATATGATTGTCTCATTAAGCAGAGCCATTGCCTGTGCTTCTCGAGTTGAATATGTTTTCAATCTAAGCGATGAGAAGCTTGATGGATATGAAGAATTGTTAACATCTGACAGAGCTTACAGCGTAGAGTTCAGAGATGTTACTTTTACTTATAAGGGTAATAGTGAGCCGTCTTTAAATCATGTTAGTTTTAAGATTGAACCTGGTCAGACTGTAGGTGTTATTGGTCGAACTGGTTCAGGTAAATCTACTCTGGCTTCTTTAATTGCAGGTATATATAAACCAGATTCTGGAGAAATATTAATAAATGGCATAGATGTTAATTCTATAAGTCGCGATTCGTTCTATAAGAATGTTGGTTTTTGTATGCAGAAGGCTAGAATATTTACAGGTTCAATAAGTGATAATATCAAAGCCTTTCGAGATGATATATCAAACGAGAGTGTTGATTATGCCATAGAGAAATCATGCTCAACTGATATTATTAGTCGTAAGCAGCGAGGTAAGCATTTTAAACTCGCTTCTAATGGTTCAGGTTTATCCGGAGGACAGAAGCAGAGAATTGGAATTGCCAGAAGTCTGGCTTCTAAGCCTTCTGTTTTAATTATGGATGACTGTACTTCAGCTTTGGATGCGAAGACAGAGACGAATCTTCTTAATAATCTTAAGACTCTTGAGAAGAATCCAACCAAAATTATGATTGCTCAGAAAATTAGAACTGTTAAGAATTCAGATTATATAATTCTGCTTGAAGATGGCAACTTAATCGCTAGTGCTCCACATAAAGAATTAATTAAAACATCTGAAAGCTATAGATACTTATGTGCTCTTCAGAAGGAGGCATATAATGTCGGCTAAAAGAAAATCTCTTAATATTAGTAAGGCGACAGTAAGTCGACTCTTAGGATATATTAAGGGTTCAGTTAAGTTGGTTGTTTTATCTTCTGTTTTGGCTATTATTGCTGCGATTTTATCTATTACTATACCTTTTGTCGTTGGTAAGGCCATCGACTGTATTGGTGTTTCTGATGTATCTACAATTATTGAGTATCTGCTTGTTGCAGTTGTTGTGGTAGTTTTTACTTCTTTAATGCAGTATGCTCTTAACAGAATAAATAACAGTATCGCATATAAGGTATCAAATCGTATTAGATCTGATGTTTATGGCAAGATAAGTAAGCTTCCATTTTCTTATATTGACAATTCTTCTGTTGGTAGTCTTCAGAGTATGATTATTAATGACTGTGAGACAGTAAGTGACGGTCTGTTGCTCTTCCTTAATCAGTTCTTTGCAGGCGTAGTATCTATTATTTTTACTTTGATAATGATGCTTTATATTGACTGGCGTATTGCTATACTTGTACTGATTTGCACGCCATCGTCTTTTGTTTTTGCGTACTTTATTGCAAACAAGTCCTTTAAGTCGTTTAAAGCTCAGTCTGAAATACGTGCAAAGCAGACTGCTTATATTTCTGAAATGACAAATAATCTTAGTGCACTTCATGTTAACAATGCAGCTGAGATGATTTGTACTGAGTTTAATGAAATTAATGAAAAATATCGTAAGATTGCAGGTAAGGCAGTGTTTTTAGGGTCTATGACTAATCCAGGCACTCGATTAATTAATAACTGTATTTATGCTTTAGTTGCATTTGTTGGTGCTTTCAGAGTAATAGGGCAGATGATGACAGTTGGTTCTTTATCATCTGTTCTTGCTTATGCAAACCAGTTTACAAAGCCATTTAATGATTTATCTGCTGTTTATACTGAGTTATCTGATTCTTTTGCATGTCTCGACAGAATTTTTGAATTCCTTGATGTTAAGGAAATAGATGATAATTTATCTAATACTGATAATGAAGATATCTGGTCTGATGCAAGTAATTTTTCTATCGAGTTTGAAAATGTTACTTTCTCATACGTTGAAGGTCATCCAGTTCTAAAAGATGTCTCATTTGTAGTTCCTGCAGGCTGCTCTTGTGCGATTGTTGGTCCTACTGGATGTGGTAAGACTACACTCATTAATCTTCTCATGCGTTATTATGAGCCTGAATCTGGAAGAATTTTAATTAATGATACCGATATCAGAGATGTACCACGTAATATTTTGCGTAAGTATATAGGTGTTGTTGCACAGGATTCATGGTTTAAGAATGGTTCCGTTATTGAGAACCTTAAGTATGGTAATGATTCTGTTACTGATGAGGATGCTATTAATATTGCAAATACATCTGGAGCCGATTCATTTATTCGTAAACTTCCTAATAAGTATAGTGAGGATATAGATTCATCACGTGATGATATATCTGAAGGTCAAAGACAGCTTTTGAGTATTACACGTGCAATGGTAGCTGATAATGATATTTTAATTCTTGATGAAGCTA
>JAZRYF010000020.1:0-6710 GCA_045600625.1 Saccharofermentans sp. | reverse complement strand
CTCTTAAGAACTAAGCGTTCTTTTGAGACAGCCCCTTTTTTTGTACTCTATTTTTACTTATTTTACTTAATCATCAATCTTGGCAACTATATTATTTTTATCTTTATAAATTGAAAAATCAGGAATAACACCACGTACTGATGATAATGGATAAATATTAGTATGCTTACCTATTACTGTACCTGGATTTAATACACTATTACATCCAACCTCGACAAAATCACCAAGCATAGCACCAAATTTACGAAGACCAGTCTCAATCTCCTCACTACCATCTCTGACAATAACATTCTTACGATCAGCTTTGATATTTGAAGTAATTGCACCAGCGCCCATATGAGCTTTATGTCCAAGTACAGAGTCTCCTACATAATTGTAATGAGGAACTTCAACACCATTAAAGAGAATTACATTCTTAAGTTCTGTAGAATTTCCAACAGTAGCACCCTCTCCTACAATTGCAGATTCGCGAATAAATGCACACTGTCTAATCTTAGCACCCTTACAGATTATCGTAGGACCATTGATGTAAGCAGATGGGAAAATCTCAGCAGTTTTATGAATCCAGACGCTATCTCCAACCTTGTTATACTCATTAGGATCTAGTGTCGGTCCTACCTCAAGGATGAAGTTCTTGATTTTAGGCAAAACTTCCCATGGATATGTACATCCTTCAAAAAGACTCTTGGCGATTGTCTGATCAAGATCATACATATTACAAATCTTTGCAGTTTCCATCATAACACCTCAATTAATACTAATTAATCCTTAGCAAGACCTTCTGCCTTAATAATGTCAATCAACTGATCAACATACTTTTCGCAAATCTCATCTGTTTTAGCTTCAACCATAACTCTAATCTTGGGTTCAGTACCAGAAGCTCTTAAGAGCATTCTTCCGTCTCCAGCAAGTTCTTTATTAACCTGCTCAACAGCCTTAACTACTACAGGATTCTCCTGAGCAGTTTTCTTATCCTTAACCATAATATTCTTAAGACACTGAGGATACATTTTCATCTCAGAAGCAAGCATTGAAAGAGGAAGCTTCTTATCGAGCATAGTCATCATAACCATAAGAGATGTAAGAATACCATCACCAGTAGATGCATACTTTCCAAAAATGATATGACCAGACTGCTCACCACCGATGATGAACTTATTAGCCATCATGTTCTCAGCTACATACTTATCACCTACATTTGTCTTTTCAGTTCTAACTCCAATAGCATCACATGCCTTATAAAGGCCCATATTAGACATAATTGTAGTAACAATAGTATTACCATCAAGCTGACCTATTTCTTTAAGATACTTACCACAAATAAATAGAATATGATCGCCATTAATCTCGTTGCCATTCTCATCAACACAAAGGCATCGATCAGCATCACCGTCATAAGCAAAACCAACATCAAGTTTTTCATCAAGAACAAGCTTCTTAAGGCTTTCCATATGAGTTGATCCACACTTGTCGTTGATATTTACACCGTTTGGAGTGTTATTAATTACGTACACCTTGGCACCAAGAGCTTCATATACTGATCTGGCAATATTCCAGGAAGCACCATTGGCGCAGTCAAGACCAACTCTCATGCCATTAAAAGCACGAGTAGGAATTGTCATTAGATAACCAATGTAGCGGTTACGGCCAGCAGCGTAATCAACTACATTACCAATGTTCTCTCCCTGAGCTAAAGGCAATTCGTCAATCTCGCCATCAATATAAGCCTCAATCTTTTCTTCGATTTCAGGTTCAATCTTCTGACCGCTCGCTCTCATAATCTTAATGCCATTATCAAAATATGGATTATGAGATGCACTAATCATTACACCACAATCAAAATCACCAGTTCTGCAACAATAAGAAACAGAAGGAGTTGTAGTTACATGAAGCAAATAAGCATCAGATCCCGAAGACGTAATACCACAAGCTAATGCGTATTCTAATGTATAAGAACTTCTTCTTGTGTCCTTACCAATTATAATCTTAGCTCTGCCGTCTTCATGGTTTTGGCCATAATACCAGCCAAGAAAGCGTCCAATCTTTACTGCATGGTCAATAGTAAGATCAACATTTGCCTTACCCCTGAAACCATCCGTACCAAAATACTTGCCCATTATTATCTTCTCCTTAATTTCTGGGATTAATTATTCAACAGTAACACTCTTAGCAAGGTTTCTTGGCTTGTCTACATCACAGCCCTTGTTTACAGCCATATAGTAAGCAAACAACTGACAAGGAAGAACGCCTAAGATAGGAGCCAAAAGCTCATTACATTCTGGAATTACAAACATCTCATTACATGAGAATCCGTAATCCTTAAGATTTTCAGGAACAATTACAAGTACAGTAGCACCACGTGCCCTTACTTCCTTAACATTTGATTCCATCTTACCTGCAAGATCACTCTGAGTGATTGGGGAAACTACAAGTGTACCATCCTCAATCAAAGCAATAGTACCATGCTTAAGTTCTCCACCTGCATAAGATTCAGAATGAATATATGAGATTTCCTTAAGTTTAAGTGATGCTTCCATAGAAAGGTAGTAATCAAGGCCTCTTCCCATAAAGAAAGTAGAATCAACATTGAATTCTCTTGATGCAAATCTCTGTATCTCATTCTGCTTATCAAGAATAAGCTTTAACTTTTCAGGAATTGATAGTAATTCATTCTGATAAGACTCGTATTCTTCCTTAGTAAGTTTGCCCATAACATAAGCAAACTTCAAAGCAAGAAGATACATACAGCCAAGCTGGGTTGTGTATGCCTTAGTTGATGCAACAGAAATCTCAGGTCCTGCTGCTGTATAAAGAACATAGTCTGCTTCACGTGCAATCGTACTGCCAATTACATTTACGATAGCAAGTGTTGTCGAGCCTCTGGAAGATGCTTCACGCATTGCATTTCGAGTATCAATAGTCTCACCAGACTGAGATACAACGATGGTCAAAGTCCTATCGTCGATGATAGGATCGGAATAGATGAATTCACTTGCAACACCGCAGATTACAGGAATTCTACATAACTTTTCTATAAGATACTTACCGATACAGCCTGCATGATAAGCAGTACCACAGGCAACGATATTAATCTTGTCGATTCCATCCATAAACTTCTTATCTACTGGAATATGCTCGAGGTATATCTCACCATCTTTGATTCGAGGTCTTACTGTGTTCTCGAAAGCAATTGGCTCTTCGAACATCTCCTTCATCATAAAATGAGCATAGCCGCCCTTCTGAGCAGCATTTGTATCCCATTCGATATGAGATACCTTATAATCAAGAATCTCACCATGAACATCCTTAATTTCCATGGAATTCTGCTTCATAATCATATAACAGTTATCTTCCATGAAAACTACATCTCTTGTGTATTCAATCAAAGCTGTAATATCAGATGCTACAAAATTCTCGTTGTTACCAATACCTATTACAATTGGGTTATCCTTCTTCGCGCAAATAAGCTGATCAGGATTATCTATACAAAGAACACATAGAGCATATGATCCAACAATATCCTGTAAAGCTCTGCACAATGCGGCTTCAATATCATTATTACCAAGTTTCACGTAGTAATACTCAATTAACTGAGCAGCAACCTCAGTATCAGTCTCAGACTGAAAAACATAACCGCGCTTCTGAAGAAACTTACGTAGTTCAACATAGTTCTCAATGATACCATTATGAACCACACATATTTTCCCATTCATCGATAAGTGAGGATGAGAATTCTCGTCAGATGGAGCTCCATGCGTTGCCCATCTGGTATGACCAATACCACTGGTTATATTATTAGGATTACATTTCTTGTCATCGAGAGAATATCCCTGACTTGATACCTCATCTAATAATTCCTGAACTCTGCCCTTCTTTTTAATAAGAGTAAATTCGCCATCCTTAATAAAGGAAACACCAGCAGAATCATATCCACGATATTCAAGCGTTTTTAAACCATTAATTAAAACATCAAGTGTATTGCGATTTCCGATGTAACCAACAATTCCACACATAAAAAGCCTCCATTAACCTTCGTTAGAATCGTTCAGAGAATAAACAGTAACAGATACTGTCTCTGGTACCTGACGCTCTACACGGAAGTAAATTCGATTATCACTAGATCTAATTATTACAGGTAGTTCCATAACGCCCGTCTCAGTAACTGCTGAATAGTCAATAGTAGCAAGAATAGCATTACTATCAATCTTAGCCAGTGTTTCCTGACGGCCAACAATCTGAAGATCTACAGAATTAACTGGGTAAGATACATCAACATTTGCGGGAGTAGAATCACTATTATAAGTAATAGGAACAGTAATATGAGTTGAAACAACAGGATTGCTGTCGATCTGTATATACATCCAAAGACCAAAGGACAACAGGAAAGAAATCAAAGCCAATACAAGTTTTGAACCCAGGCCGACTCTTGAAGAATTATTAATGTTGTCAGCCCTGGCTGTTCTAATCTCAATCTTCTCGGACAATTCACCTGCAGCTTCAGTAGCACTAATATAAGGCTGATTTACTTCAACCTTCTTCTTCATACTAACCTTCTTAAGGAATCTGTTGATGCCCTTCTTCTCTGACTTATCAGTGGACACACCAAGCAGATAATGAAGATTTGCTTCAAGCTCTGTATAATCTTTCATCTCATAGAGCTTACCATTAACAGCTACAGAAATAGTTCCTCGCTCTTCAGATACAACTACTGCAATAGTGTCCCCCATCTCACTGGCACCAACAGCAGCTCTGTGACGAGTGCCAGTTCTATCAAGAATATTCATGGTAACGGACAAAGGAACATGACATCTGGCGGCAATAATGTGACCATCTCTAATCAAAAGGCCACCGTCATGCATTGGCGAACCCTTGTAGAACACAGACTGCAAAACGGAATTGGTAACAGTCGAATCAAATGATACAACATTCTCCTGAGATAATAATTCATCAAGCTTGGTTGTTCGTTCTATTAAAATGAGCGCTCCTGTATATGTAGAAGACATATCCTTACAAGCTAAGCAAATCTCATGAACAAATGTATAAGATCTTGTTGTGCTCTCTGAATCATCAGAAGAGAATAAACTCTTAATAGGATTAATAGTTTTAAGACCAACTGTCTCTAATACTCTTCTAAGTTCAGGCTGGAATAATACTATAAACAAAATCGCAAAAACATAAAGGAGTCTGTTAAAGATAAAACCGACCATCTCCAGTCCGAATAATCCACATATTAAAACAAAGAAGAATATAAGAATAATACCCTTAATTAGCTGCCATGCACGGGACTGACGCAGGAAAATCAATATCCAGTAAAAAAGAACAGCAACAAGAATGATATCAGCAGCATAACGGAAAACATCAGCTATACTTCCAAAGAAAACATAGCCACTTTTAAAGCTGTTAAACAACTCTGATAAAAAATCAAATAATTGTCCAATTACTGAATCACTACCCATATTCCAAAAATTATACCATTATGTTCAATCTACACAAAGGATTTATTAGGCAAGATAGGTGAACTTGCTCTTCAGTCATTCCGAATTCGATGAGTCTCCTTGCCTCTTCATCCATATAGGTAACAGAACCAGCCAGACCACCATTAGTGCCATAATAGGTCCTTCCATTTTTGACTTCAACATCAACATCTGCGAGTTTATATTTACCATCAGGCATTCCACTACCACGCATACTATCAGAGATTACTACTATGCGATCATTACGTAACAACTTAAAAAGAAGTCTTAAATATGCTGGATCAATATGGATTCCATCACAAATAATCTCTGAATACACATCAGGAAAATCTACCAAAGCTCCCAAAATACCAGGATCTCTTTTTAAGCACGGATTCATAGCATTCATCAGGTGAGTAACAGATCTGGCACCAACTTCAAAAGCCTTACATGCCACATCATAATTCGCTGTTGTATGTGCAAGTGAAATACAGTATTTGTCTTTATACTCACTAATAAACTCTAAACCACCATCCAGTTCAGGAGCAATATCAATAATCTTCATTAAACCGGGATATTCAGCTTCAAGTTTATCAACAACAGAGAATGCTTCTGATGGGTTAATACAGCAGGAACTGTCCTGAACACCTGCCATTAGAGGACTCATAAAAGGACCTTCAAGATGAATACCAAGAATATCAGCATATAAATCATCAGACTTTGAAAGAATATCTTTTGCCTTAGCAACAGAATCAAATACTCTAAAAATCTGATCAACAGGAATAGTCATAGTGGTAGGACAGAAAGCTTTGACACCAAGTTTTGGAAGTTGCTTTGCCATTAGCACCAATTCATCTGCATTACCATCTGATGTATCAAAACCAAAAGCTCCATGAATATGTGTATCAATATATTTCGGATTCATAATTTACACCTGCACTTAATACTGATTTAAGTATAACAAAAGAGGGCTGTCATATGACAGCCCTCCAAAAAAGAGTTTTATTAATCTAATAATTAGATGCAGCCCTGAGCAATCATAGCGTCGGAAACCTTAAGGAGACCAGCGATATTTGCACCAACAACGAAGTTGTCCTCACAACCAACAGATGTAGCTGTTGTATCAACGTTGTTAAAGATATCACCCATAATCCCCTTGAGCTTAGCGTCTACTTCCTCGAATGTCCAGGAATATCTAGCGCTGTTCTGGCACATCTCAAGACCGGATGTAGCAACACCACCAGCATTTGCAGCCTT
>JAZRYF010000019.1:0-79472 GCA_045600625.1 Saccharofermentans sp. | reverse complement strand
AATTCAATAAGTAAATCAAAAGAACCACTCGAGAGAGTGGTTCTTTTGATTGGCTCCCCCAGTTGGACTCGAACCAACGACATCATGATTAACAGTCATGCGCTCTACCGACTGAGCTATGGAGGAATATATATGGCAAAGATTTTGATCGTTGATGATGAGCAGCAGATTGTTTCTTCTGTGTCTGAATTGCTTAGAAGTTTTGGTTTTGAGACTATTTCTGCTACAGATGCCAAAGACGGCTATAAGAAAGCTATGGAACAGCATCCTGACCTCATCGTTCTTGACTGGATGATGCCTGAATATAATGGTATTGATTTTACCAAGGATCTCCGCGCTGGTGGTTATGACACTCCTATTTTGTTCTTAACAGGTATTGGCGGATACTCTACATTTGAGATTGAGGCTCTGCGTCAGGGAGCAGATGACTATATGAATAAGCCATTTGACCCAACTTTGCTTGTCGAGCGTATTAAGACACTCCTTAAGAGATCTAAGGCAAGAACTTCTGATTCCAAGAATGATTCTTCCAAGCATGTATATAACAATGGTGAGCTTGTTATCGATTATGATGCAATGCAGGTTTTGATTGATGGAAATTCCTGTGATTTGACTTCTAATGAGTTCAAGCTTGTTCAGTACTTGGAGCAGAATGCTGGTCGTGTATGCTCACGTGATGAACTTCTATCCAAGGTATGGAATTATGCTTTCTCTGGCGATGTTAGAACTGTTGACGTTACTGTCAGAAGAACAAGAAAGAAGATTGAGCCTAACCAGACTAACTATAAGTATATCCTCACCAGACGTGGTTCTGGTTACTACTTTCCTAAGGAATTTGATTGAGAGTAAATAGATAATGATTGAATTTGTCGCATCGCATTTCGCGCTGTGTGTTGTTGGCGTAATCCTTTTAATTTTTATGGGATTAGCTATCGGTTATATTGTAGGAAATAATAAGTTTAACGAGAAAGCCGATAAGATTGTAGATAATGCCTATGGCGAGGCTGCTACTGAAATGCAATATAAAGGTGGAGTGCATAACTCAATACTTAATAATGTAAACCTGGGTGTAGTTGCTTACGATTCTGAAAAAGTAGTAGCCCATAATTCTACTTTGATGAGCATGACTTCATTTTTGGGACCCCAGGGATTGCCTGTATCAATGAATGATTTTCTTGACAGATTTGATAGGGACAATCATCTTAAGTCCGATTATCTTTTAAATATAGGTAATGAGGACTCAGAAATTCGTGTTAATTACGCTAATGATGGCAGAATCTTCGAGATTAAAATTTTAAGAAGAGAATATTTTGATGAGGCAATAAATAAGCAGGCCAATATTGATATAGTCATCGTAGATGATATTACACAAATCAAGGATGACGAGAGACGACAGAAAGATCTCGCTGCTAATGTATCTCATGAACTTAAGACTCCGCTTACAGTAATCAGAGCGTCTGAATTCTTCGTAAATGGTATAAGTCCAGATAATATGCCTTCTTATGAGGATATTAAGAAATGGGGCGACAGAATCGTCACTAACGCAATTCGCATGCAGGATATCGTGCAGGATTTCCTTACACTCTCTATGTGTCAGGACTCCGTTCCAATGACAGTACTTGATATTGGAAATATCATTTCGCATGCTTTAAGTTCTGTGCAGGAGTATCCAGGCAGAGACAAGGTTACTATTAATGCTCCTAAGGATATGTATTATCCACTCGTATTTGGTAACGAGAACCTTATTATGCGAGTAGTAATTAATCTCCTTACAAATGCAATCAAATATATGCCATACGAAGGCAAGACTGAACCACATAAAATTGAAATTACAGTATCACCTGTAGGAGACCGCATTGGAATTGCAGTCATCGATAATGGAAGAGGAGTGTCAGAAAAAGATATTGGATATCTCTTCGAGAGATTCTTCCGTGTCGATACTTCCGGCTCACGTGATGCAGGTGGTTCAGGAATCGGACTATCTATTGTAAAAGATATCATCGATATGCATGATGGAACGATTGCAGTAAATTCAAAGCTGCATGACGGATCTACATTTACTGTTATGCTTCCTCTTGCTGCAGGTGTATTTGAGAGTGTTTACGAAGATGCCAAGACAGGATTCGTAAGTGACAAACCATACTACAGGACAGCGGCTGACTTTATGGCTGTGCAGGCATTTGAGGCTGCCAGATCAATGGGTTATGACGACGTTGTAGTTCTGGTAGATGAGTATGAGAGAATTCCAAGCGGCGATAAGACGCTAAGAGATAAGAAACTGGCAGAAGTACTGGCTGCCTTCGGAAAAGAGAGATACCTGGATTTAGTTGATGAGCTCACATATATCGACCCTGACATGCTTAATGAAGACGAATGGGAAGAAGATTCTGCTGAAGATTTTTCCGAAGATGATACACTGGCTCCAGCAATAGTAGCTGAGTTAGAGGAAAGAGAAGAAAAACTTCGACACGACAGAGAAGAAGCAGAGCGTCTCGAAATGGAAGAAAAAGAACGTAAGGAAGCAGCAAGAGCTTTGCTTACCCAGCAGATTCTTCCAAGATCCGTTCCATCTAAGTCTGCAGAGGAACTTAAAAAGGAATCTGTAACTGTTCATCCAAAGCAGGAGAAAAAGGCCAAGTCCGGTGGAAAAAAGGCGAAGAAAGCAAGCCTGTTCCTTGACTTGACTGGCCAGAGTAGCGATAATAAAGTGGAAATCAAATCGGCAGTTAAACAAGTGCTCGATGAGACGGAAGGAAAATAATTTGGACGAGAGTTCTTATTCATATAAAATCACCGGAGGCGTACCGCTGAAGGGAGACATTAATATAAGTGGAAGTAAGAATGCCGTATTAGGTATTCTCGCTGCTGCAATGATGATTGATGGTACATGCACATTAGAGAATGTACCTGACATTGCTGATGTAAGAGTAATGATTGAGATTTGTCAGTCTTTGGGCGCCAAGTTCGAGGTTAAGGAATCTTCAGAAGATACTCTTACTGTTTTTATTGACCCAAGAGAAATTAATACATACGAAGCAACAGGTCCTGGTGTATCTAGAATAAGAGCTTCCTACTATTTACTCGGAGCACTTTTATCCAGATGTGGTAAGGCTACATTAAGAATGCCGGGTGGATGTGACTTTGGTCAGCGTCCTATCGATTTGCACCTTAAGGCATTTAAATTAATGGGAGCCAAGGGTGCAGATCCACGTAAAGTAAATGGTGGTGTTATTAATCTTTATGCGACACCTCTTAAGGGCGCGAAGGTATTCCTTGATATCGTAAGTGTTGGTGCAACTATTAACATCATGCTTGCAGCTACCAAGGCGCAGGGTCAGACTACTATCGTTAATGCGGCTAAGGAGCCACACATCGTAGACGTTGCAAACTTCCTTAACTCTATGGGTGCCAGAATCAAGGGTGCAGGTACAGATACAATCAGAATCACTGGGGTTTCTGAGCTCCCTGGCAACTTTACTTATTCCATCATTCCTGATCAGATAGAAGCTGGAACATATATGGTTGCAGCAGCTACTACAGGCGGTGATGTTACTATTCATAATGTTATTCCAACTCATATGGATCCGCTCTCATCTAAGATGCGAGAGATGGGTTATACAATAGATGAGGGCGATGACTATATTCGTGTATATAAAGATCCTGAGGAGGAGATTTGGGGTACTAACTTTAAGACTGCTCCATACCCAGGATTCCCTACAGATTTACAGCCACAGACAGTAGTTCTTTTATGTTTGTCCAAGGGCCTTTCGAAGATGGACGAGGATGTATGGGAGAACAGATATCAGTATGTTCCAGAATTATCCAAGATGGGCGCAGATATTAATATCTTTGATCATATTGCCTTGGTAAATGGAATTGACTGTTTCTATGGTGCAGAGGTGAGAGCTACTGACCTTCGTGCAGGTGCAGCAATGGTTTGCGCTGCTTTGGCTGCCGAGGGTACTACTTATATTTCAGATGCATATCGAATCGATCGTGGATACCAGAAAATTGTTGAGAAATTACGCGCTTTGGGTGCTCAGATCGAGGTTGTTGAAGATACAAGTTCCTTCGTAGATAGCGAGGCTTAAGATGGAATTAATTCCATTATTTTCAGGTAGCAGTGGAAACTGTACTTTAATTCGCGCTGATGGTGCCAATATCCTTGTTGATGCAGGACACAACTGCAAGAAAATTGTCGAGGCTTTAAGCAAAGTTGGAACAAAGCCTGAAGATATTGATGCTGTCTTTATTACGCATTCTCATATAGATCATGTATCAGGTCTTGATGTATTTATCCGTAAGTATCCTAGTAAGCTTTATGCTACAGCGGGTACTTTAAGAGGCATACAAAAGAGATTTTCTAAGCCACATACATTAACTCCAGATATCGTCGTAACTCCAGGTGAAGCCTTTGAAGTCGCTCCAGGTGTTGAAGTTATGGCGTGTGCTACACCACATGATGCTTATGGATCATGCTGCTATAGATTCAGCAGTAAAGGCAAGAAGTGTATGGTAATGACGGATTTGGGATATTTTACCGATGACATAAGAGATTTTGCTACAGGTGTAGATGCTATATTAATCGAGTCAAATTACGACAGAAGAATGCTTGTGTATGGACCTTATCCTGAGGATTTGAAAATACGTATTGCAGGTGATGGCGGACATATGAGTAATGACGATTGTGCGCAGGCTATGAAGTACTTAATTGAGAATGGTACACGTAAATTTATCCTTGGACATCTGTCAGAGAATAACAACACTCCGGATAAGGCAGAGCAGACCGTAAAAGAATACCTATGCTCTTGTTCGATAATTGAAGGCGAGCACTATGAGATGCGTACAGCTAAAAGATATGAGCCTACAAGCGGGGTATTAGTCTGATGATGAAAATTAAAATCGTTGCCCCTGGAAAAATCCGTGAGAAGTGGCTTCAGGAAGGTATCTCCGAGTATGTAAAAAGATCTTCTACATCCTGTAAAATCGAGATAGTTGAAGTAGCGGTGTCACCAGATTCTGTTCCAGTTGATCGTGGTATTTACGAAGAAGGTCAACGAATTTTATCTCATATAAAGCAGGGTGATATCGTGTGGGCAATTGACCTCCATGGTAAGCTTTTAACTTCAGAAGAATTCTCTTCTCATATGATAAGTGACATAGAGCGCGGAGGTTCTTCCCTGACCATTGTTATCGGCGGAAGTAATGGTATCGCATCTGAGGTTACAGCCAGAGCTAATAGAAGAATCTGCTTTGGCAACATGACTATGACTCATACCCTTACGCGCCTTGTTTTAATGGAACAGATTTATAGAGGCTTTAAAATTTACGAAGGCAGTTCCTATCACAAATGAAGACCGTAAGAGTTGTTGTAGCTGTACAGAAACTATTAGAAAGCCATGTAAAGGAAACTAAAATATGGTAGAAAAGCCCAATATTGACCTGACTTCTGAGTACGAGAACTATAAGATTTTTCCTCCTAAGGAACAGATTTTCCGTGCTATAGATAACATGGATCCTAATAAGCTTAAGGTAGTAATCATAGGCCAGGATCCATACCATGGAGAAGGGCAGGCTAATGGTCTGGCGTTTTCAGTAAATGTAGGCATTCCACTTCCACCATCACTTAAAAATATTTTTAAGGAAATTAATAACGAATTTGGATATCCTTTTATGCCAACTCATGGAGATTTAACTTCATGGGAGCAGCAAGGTGTTCTACTAATAAATGCGATTTTGACCGTCAGAGAAGGCCAGCCTGCATCTCATCATAAACTTGGCTGGGAACAGTATACTGACGCAGTTATAAGAGACATCGAAGAGACGATAGATACTCCTGTTGTGTATATGCTGTGGGGTAATTTCGCGCAGAAAAAAGAAGAGCTAATTACTAATAAAAACCGTCTAATTTTAAAGGCAGTACACCCATCACCTTTGTCTGCTTCACGTGGCTTTTTTGGCTGCGGTCATTTTATTAAGGCAAATGAATGGCTTGAGGCAAATGGTGTAGAAGGAATTAACTGGCAGATAGATTAATATGACTTCAAACGAGATTACAAAGAGATTATTTGAACTTCAGGATTTGGAATATAAGGACTTTCAGTTAAAGCTGATGCCCGGGGTTGAAGAAGACTACGTAATTGGCGTTAGAACTCCTGCGTTAAGAACCTTTGCCAGGGAAGTAATTAAGAGTGGGTATGAGGAGTTTATTAACGATATTCCTCATAGTTACTATGAGGAGATGAACCTTCACGTATTCATTATCAACTCACTTAAGGATTACGACAAAGCTGTAGAAGAGATAGATAAGATTTTGCCTTACATAAATAACTGGGCTACATGCGATATATTAAAGCCTCATAAGATTTTCCCTAAAAACTTAGAAAGGCTTGAGCAGGATGTTATCCGCTGGATGGCTTCAGATGAGACCTATATTATAAGATTTGGTATCGAAATGCTTATGAGCTATTTTCTGGGAAGTAGCTTTAAAGAAGAACACTTAGAGTGGGTAGCAAGAATAGAATCTCAAGAATACTATGTTAATATGATGCGCGCCTGGTACTATGCGACAGCTCTTGCAAAGCAGTACGATGCGACGATTAAGATTATCGAGAGCAAAAGACTTGATAGCTGGACTCATAATAAATCTATCCAGAAAGCAAGAGAGAGTTTCCGTATAACAGATGAGCAAAAGGCATATCTTAAAAGCCTTAAGTAGCGTATAATTCTTATTTATATTATTTATTAATAATATAGTTTGACAAAACCACACATGGTAATTAAAATACTTTAGTCGACTAAAGAGAAGTCGATAATTTTAAGTATGAAAAATAGGAGGAAGAAAAATGAACGGCAAGTTTTACACACCGGATGGCTTCACAGATACGCTACCGGAAATCTGTGCTTTCAAAAAAGAGACTGAGAATAAATTGAGGCAGCTCTTCCTCCATCATGGATATAGAGAGATTGAGACTCCTGGATTTGAGTATCTGGATGTTTACAGTAAGCCAGGATTTGTTGCTGAAGAGCAGCTTTATAAGATGACTGATATGAAGGGCCGTTTGCTCGCGGCAAGATATGATGGAACAGTTCCTGCAGCAAGATATGCAGCTGGTATTAAGGACTTTGATCCTGCACTTTTGCCACTTCGTCTTTGCTATATTGAGAATATGTATCGCTTCGGTGGTGCTGGCGGTGGTAAGCAGAATGAATTTACTCAGGCTGGTGTAGAGCTTATGGGTGTATCTGGCTCTAATGCTGATGCAGAAGTTATTGCTTTATCAATTACAACTGCTCTTGAGGCTGGTATTGTGGAGCTTCAGGTTTCTATCGGACAGGTAAAGCTTTTCGACGGTATAGCTAAGCAGTTAGGCTTGGATGAAGATACATGCGTAAAGATTAAGGCTGCAATCAATGCGAAGGATTCCGTTACTATCGAGAAGACTGCTGACTGTCTTGGCCTTTCGAATGAAGACAAAGAGCTTCTGCTTATGATTCCTGATGCTACAGGTACATATGACATTATCGAGAGCTTTGAGAAGAAGGTTACAGATGAGACTGCTCTTGAAGCTTTGAAGAATTTAAGAGAAATTCTAGATATCCTCGACGAGTACGATTACCTTAAGTATATTTCTGTTGATGCTGGTCTTCTTGGAAGCGTTGATTACTATACAGGTATGATCTTCAAGGGATACACATATGAGGTTGGTTTCCCAATCATCTCCGGTGGTAGATATGACGGTTCTGTGGGCGTATTTGGCAGAGAGATGGAGTGTGTAGGTTTCTCCTTAAGTATTACTCTTGCAATCACTGCTTTGATGCGTCAGGGATTAGAACTCGAGGCTCCAAGTGTAGACGTAATTATCGGTTACGCAGAAGGCTATAGAAGTGCTGCAGTTAAGCTTGCACAGCAGCTTAGAGAAGATGGCGAGAATGTAATTCTCGATGTATCTGGTAAGAACGCAGAAGAGTTAGATGAATATGCAGACAAAGCTGGTATTTGTGCTGCAATGTACGTAGAAGAGGAGGCTTAATTAATGCTTACAATCGCTTTATCAAAAGGAAGACTTGCTGAGCAGGCTATTGAACTTCTCGAGAATGCAGGTTATGACTGCACAGCAGCAAAGGATAAGTCCCGTAAGTTAATTCTTGAGGATGAGAAGGTTGGACTTAGATTTATCATGGCTAAGCCTTCAGATGTTCCAACTTATGTTGAGTATGGAGCTGCTGACTTAGGAGTAGTTGGCAAGGATACTCTCTTGGAAGAAGGACGTCAGCTTTATGAGGTAGCAGACTTGGGATTTGGCAAGTGCAGAATGTGCGTTGCAGGTCCAGTTGATCTTATGAACGGCAAGCTTGATTTAATTCCTAACAAGAGAATCGCTTCTAAGTATCCAAATATAACAAGAGCTTATTTCGAGGGCGTAAAGAAGGAAAGCGTAGAGATTATTAAGCTACATGGCTCCATCGAGCTCGCTCCACTTATCGGCTTGGCAGACTGCATCGTGGATATCGTTGAGTCTGGAAGAACACTTAAGGAGAACGGTCTTGATGTTATCGAGACTGTTGCAGATATTTCTGCACGCGTAGTTGTTAATCGCGTATCTATGAAGATGAAGGCTGATGAGATTCGCCCAATGATTGATAGAATTAAGGAGCAGGTTGCTAAATTATGAAATGTAAATTAGTTAAGGGTACTAAGGATAATCTTAAGGAACTCTGCGACACATTAGGCGCTAGAGGCAAGATGGACTTAGGTCCAATTATCACAACAGTTCAGGGTGTTCTTGATGATATCAAGGCTAATGGCGACGAGGCTGTACTTAAGTACACAGAAAAGTTTGATGGCGCCGTTCTTACACCTGAGACAATGAAGGTTACAAAGGAAGAGATTGACGAAGCCTTTTCTTTGATGGAAAAGGAAGATCCAGAGCTTCTTCGTATCATGAAGCAGGCAGCTAACAACATTAGAGTTTTCCACGAGCAGCAAAAGGAAGAAGGCTTCATGATGAATACAGCCAAGGGCTCCAAGATAGGTGTTGTTGTAAGACCTATCACAGTAGCTGGCGTTTATGTACCAGGTGGTACAGCTCCACTCCCTTCTACAGTTTTAATGGATGTTATCCCAGCTTCGGTTGCTGGTGTTCCAAGAATCGTATTTTGCACTCCACCTCGTAAGGATGGAACTATCGCTCCTGTTATTTTGGCAGCTGCATCTATCGCTGGCGCTACTGAGATTTATAAGGTCGGAGGCGCTCAGGCAATCGCAGCTATGGCTTATGGTACAAAGACTATTCCTAGAACAGACAAGATCTGTGGTCCTGGTAATATCTTCGTAAATACAGCCAAGAGACTTGTATTTGGTCAGGTTGATATCGATATGTTTGCTGGCCCATCTGAGGTTATCATCATCGCAGATAAGACAGTAAATCCTGAGTTTGTTGCAGCAGATATGCTCGCACAGGCAGAGCACGACAAGATGGCTTCTGCTATCGTACTTGCTACCGACGAAGAGACAGCAAAGAAGATTTTTGATGCTGCAGATCGTCGTTCTGATGAGGCATCACGTCAGGCTCAGCTTGAAGGCTCTATGGAGAACTACTGCTCTGTAATTTATGTTGATGATTTGGATACTGCAATTGCATTCTCTGAAGAGCTCGCTCCTGAGCACTTAGAGCTTTGTGTAGAGAATCCAGAGAGCGTTCTTCCAAGAATTAATAATGCTGGTGCAGTCTTCATGGGACAGTACACACCAGAGCCTCTTGGAGATTACTTTGCTGGTCCTAACCACACATTGCCAACAAGTGGAACAGCGAGATTCTTCTCTCCTCTTAACACTGGTGACTTCTATAAGAAGATGAGTGTTATTAACTATAACGAGGAGTCCTTAAGAGAGGTTTATAAGGATGTCGCAAGGTTTGCTAGAAGCGAGGGCTTAACATGTCACGCAGCTTCTATCGAGTCAAGATTTGAGGCATAAGATGAGCAAGTTTTGGAATGAAAAAATAAATAGCATTACACCTTATGTGGCAGGCGAGCAGCCCAAGCCAGGTCAGAAGGTGATTAAGCTTAATACAAATGAGAATCCTTATGCACCTTCACCTAAGGTTAAGGATGCTATTTTAGGCTTTGATATTTCTACTTTAAGACTTTACCCTGACACTAACGGAACTTCTATTGTGGAAGCTATCGCAAAGGTTGAGGGTGTAAAGCCTTCACAGGTTTTTGTAGGTAATGGTTCTGATGAAGTCTTGGCTCTTTGCTTCCAGACATTTTTTGAGAAGCAAAACAACACAGAGCTTCCTGTATTAACACCAGAGTTCTCCTACAGCTTTTACCCTGTATTTGAAGATTTTTATGATTTAAGACCTAAGAAGATTGCTCTTCGTGAGAACTTTAAAATTGATCCACAGGATTACGCTAACGAGCCTAACTGTGGTATCGCTATCGCGAATCCAAATGCACCTACATCTGTAGCTATGAGTCTTGATGAGATTAGCGTGATTTGTAAGGCTAATCCTGATTCTGTTGTATTGATTGATGAGGCTTATGTAGAGTTTGAAGAGGACTTACAGTCAGCAGTAAAGTTATTACCAGAATTCCCTAATCTTTGCGTAGTAAGAACATGCTCTAAGTCTTATAGCTTAGCGGGTCTTCGCGTAGGTTACGCTATTGCTTCTGAGGAATTGATTGATGGCTTAAATAGAGCCAAGGATTCATTTAATTCTTATCCGACAGATCGCCTGGCACAGGCTATTGCCGCTGCAGCAATTCTGGATGAAGAGTACCATAAGGAATGCTGTCAGAAAATTATTAATACACGTAAAGAAACAACTAAGGCTTTGGAAGAATTAGGATTTGATGTACCTGATTCTTCTGCGAATTTTATTTTCGCAAAGCCACCTAAGGAACTTACTGCAGAAGACTTATACCAAAAGCTTCGATCAGAGGGTATACTTGTAAGGTATTTTAAGACTAGTGGTATTAACGACAGACTTCGTATCACAATTGGTACAGAAGAAGAGATGAAGGAGTTTATTGCCGCAGTTAAGAAGGAGGTAGAGGATGCCAAGAACAGCTGAAATCTCAAGAGCTACTAAGGAGACAGATATCTCTATTAAAGTAGACTTGGACGGCAAGGGTGAGAATAAGATTGATACAGGCATTGGCTTTTTTGATCACATGCTTACAGCTTTATCCAAGCACTCTGGTATCGATATGGAGATTTCCTGTAAGGGTGATCTTGAAGTTGACAGCCACCACTCTGTAGAAGATGTTGGTATTGCCTTAGGTCAGGCTATCGCTAATGCATTAGGCGATAAGGTTGGCATCACAAGATATGGAAGTGCCAGAATTCCTATGGATGAGGCACTTGGAGTATGCGATATCGATATCTCCGGAAGACCATTTATCGTGTTTGATTGCAAATTCATGGGCGAGATGATGGGCACTATGGATACACAGCTTGTAGAGGAGTTTATGAGAAGTTTTGCTTTCAATAGTGGCATGACACTTCACATCAGCTGCCCATACGGCACAAATGATCACCACAAGGCAGAGGCTATGTTCAAGGCTTTGGCTAGAAGCTTAAGAATAGCAGTCTCAATCGACGAGAGATTTAAGGACAGCGTTATCTCAACTAAGGGCGTCCTTTGATATAGGAGGAGTTAGAAAATGACTATTAAAGACACTGATTTTATTAAGGACATTCCTGTATTTATTCAGGGTAAGGTTCGTAATGTTTATGATTGTGGCGACAGCCTTCTCATGATTGTTACTGACAGAATTTCCGCTTTCGACGTTATCTTTGATGAGCAGATTCCAGATAAGGGTAAGGTACTCTCTTCTATTTCTGCTTTCTGGTTTGATTTTACAAAGGATATTATTCCTAACCACGTAATTACAACTGATGCTACTAAGTACCCAATGGGCCTTGATAAGTATGCTGATATTCTTCAGGGAAGATCAATGCTTGTTAAGAAGGTACAGATGCTTCCAGCAGAGTGCATCGTTAGAGGTTACCTCGAGGGTTCTGCTTTGAAGGAGTACAAGGCTAACGGTACAGTTGGTGGTATGAAGATGCCTGAGGGTATGCGTCAGGGCGATAAGCTTCCTGAGCCATTGTTCACACCTTCTACTAAGGAAGAGGAAGGCCACGATATCAACATCACTTACGAGCAGCTCTGCGAGAAGATTGGCGAAGAAGATGCTAAGGCTTTGAAGGATGCAGCTATCGCTTTGTATAACAAGGTTTCTGAGTATGCTCTTACTAAGGGCCTTATCCTCGCTGATACTAAGTTTGAGTTCGGTAAGATTGATGGAAAGCTCGTTGTTGCAGATGAGATGTTTACACCAGACTCCTCAAGATTCTGGGATGCTGCTGATTATGAGCCAGGTCGTGCTCAGAAGTCTTTTGACAAGCAGTACTTAAGAGAGTGGCTTGAGACACTTGACTGGGATAAGACATATCCAGCTCCAACTCTTCCACAGGAAGTTATCGACAAGACAGCTGAGAAGTACAGAGAGTGCTACAGCAAGCTCACAGGTAAGGAAATCTAATTTTGATTGCTATTGTAGATTATGGAATGGGCAATCTTGCCTCAGTATATAAGGCTCTTCGCTTTATAGGCACAGATGCCATCATTACTGATAACCCTGAAAATATACGCCTGGCGTCTGGACTTATTGTTCCAGGCGTGGGCGCTTTTGCTCCAGCAATGGAAAAGCTTAATTCCACAGGACTTGCCGATGAGATTAAAGCCTTTGCTGCTACAGGTAAGCCTGTTCTTGGCATATGCCTTGGAATGCAGCTTATGCTTAGCGATTCGCAGGAGGGTATGCCAGAAGGTGAAGTTACCAAGGGATTAGATTTGATTCCAGGTCATGTAATTAAGTTCCCTTCAGATAAGACCTCTGAAGTAGGCCTTAAGGTTCCACAGATGGGATGGAACAACTTAGAGGATGTAAGTGGCAAGCTTTTGATGGAGGGAGACTACGTTTACTTCGTACACTCTTTTTATTGTAAGCCTGATTCTAATGAAGATACAGCAGCTTATGCTACATATGGTATTAAGTATGCTGCTGCTGTAGAAAAGGGAAATTTATTTGGTTGTCAGTTCCACCCTGAAAAGAGTGGCGAAGCTGGTCTTCAGATTCTCGAGAAATTTGTAAGGAGAGTAGAGAAATGATTATTCTTCCTGCTATCGACTTGATTGGCGGCAAGTGCGTACGCCTCCAAAAGGGTGACTATAATAAGGTAACTATATATAATGATGATCCTCTAGCTCAGGCTATGTCTTTTAAGGAAGCTGGAGCTACATGGATTCATATTGTTGACCTAGACGCTGCTAAGTCTGGTATCCCAACAAATCACGAGATTATTGCACAAATCGCATCTAAGACAGGGCTTAAGGTAGATACTGGTGGTGGAATCCGTAATATGGATACCCTTAGCAGATGGATTGAGGACTACGGCGTATCAAGATGTGTTCTTGGTACTGCTGCAATTAAGGATAGAGCCTTTACAGAAGCTGCTATTGCTAAGTATGGCGAGAAGATTGCAATCGGTATCGACGCCAAGTCTGGTGAGGTTGCAGTTGATGGTTGGACTAATGGTTCTGGTGTAAATGCTGTTGATTTTGCTTTAATCATGAAGTCTATTGGTGCCAAGACTGTAGTGTTTACGGATATTGCAAGAGATGGAATGCTTACAGGCCCTGCAGTAGAGTCTACTAAGGAAATGGTAGATAGAACAGGTCTTGATGTTATTGCTTCAGGCGGTATCGGCTGCGATGACGATGTGCTTAATATTAAGACTTCTGGTTGTACTGGCGTTATCGTTGGTAAGGCTATTTATGAGGGAAGGGTGGATTTGAAGAAATGCTTACAAAGCGTATAATCCCTTGCCTTGATGTAAAAGATGGACGCGTAGTTAAGGGCGTTAACTTTGTATCTTTAAGAGATGCAGGTGACCCAGTAGAGTGCGCTAAGCAGTACAATTTATCTGGTGCTGACGAACTCGTGTTTCTCGATATTACAGCTACTTTGGAGGCTCGCGATACAGTTATTGATATGGTATCAAGAGTTGCTGACGAGGTTTTTATTCCGTTTACAGTCGGAGGCGGTATAAGAACAGTAGAAGATATAAGAGCTATTCTAAATGCAGGTGCTGATAAGGTTTCTCTTAACTCCGCTGCAGTTAAGAATCCGGACTTCGTTAAGGAAGCATCTGAGATGTTCGGCGCTCAGTGTATCGTAGTAGCAATTGATGTTAAGTCCCGAGAGGATAAGGAAACTTTCCCTTGTGGTTACGAGGTTGTTATCGCAGGTGGAACAAAGCCAACGGGTATTGATGCTTTATCCTGGGCCAAGAAGGTTGTTGAGCTTGGATGTGGTGAGATTTTGCTTACATGTATGGATAAGGATGGAACAAAGTCTGGCTATGATAATGTAATTACTTCTATGATTGCAGACGCCGTTCCAGTTCCAGTCATAGCTTCTGGTGGAGCAGGTAAGATGGAAGATTTCTACGATGGTGTCGTAGATGGTAAGGCAGACGCAGTTCTTGCAGCTTCTCTCTTCCATTTCGGTGAGATTAAGATTTCAGACCTTAAGGATTACTTGGCAGACAGAGGCGTTGCCGTAAGAAGAATCCCTAAGACTCTTGATATGTGGGCTCATATGAAGAAGAATTCTGACGGCATGGTTCCAGTTATCGCTCAGGACTATGAGAATAATGAAGTTCTTATGGTAGCTTATATGAACTATGAAGCTTTCCGTCTTACTTGTGAGACAGGATATATGAACTACTATTCTAGATCTCGTAATACTCTGTGGAAGAAGGGAGAGACATCAGGCCACCTACAAAAGGTTATGTCTGCAGCAATCGACTGCGACAGAGATACACTTCTATATAAGATAGAACAGACAGGAGCTGCCTGTCATACAGGAAATAGAACTTGTTTTTATACACCGCTTGATGAGTGGGATTTAAGTACAAAGGAGTAAAGGTATGGATATTTATAAGGAATTATTCAGTGTAATTATGGATCGTAAGGCTAACCCAACAGAAGGTTCTTACACAAATTACCTCCTCGAGGCAGGAACAGAGAAGATTGCTAAGAAGGTTGGAGAAGAAGCAGTTGAGACTGCTATCGCTGCAGCTAAGGGTGACAAGAACGATGTAGTAGGAGAAATCGCTGATCTTCAGTATCATCTCTTGGTTCTTATGGCCCATATGGGCATCACTCTTGAAGACCTGGAAAAGGAGCTCAGAGGCAGAAGATAAAATAATTACACGGTATATAAATTAATGTTTGCATTAGTCTATATACCGTGTTATAATCTTCGCGAAAAAGCCCGTAAGAGGTTTTTTTTATTGCGTAGAAAATGGAGGAGTCAGACATGGCTAAGGCTGGTGCAAGAGATAAGCTCACACTCGCATGCGAAGAGTGCAAGAGAAGAAATTATCAGACATATAAGAATAAGAAGAACACTACTGAGAGACTCGAGCTCAAGAAGTATTGCCCTTTCTGCCGTAAGCACACGGTTCACAAGGAGACTAAGTAATGGCTGACAAGTCAAAGAAGAACTTTTTCCAGAGAATTGGTCAGACTTTTAAGGAAGTTCGTCAGGAACTCAAGAAAGCTGTATGGCCATCTAAGGAAAAGCTTAAGAACACATCTGCTGTTGTTCTTGCTGTAATTTTGTTCTTCGCTATTTTCTTGGGCGTTATTTCTTCCGGTGGAAGATGGATTCTTGAGAAGATTAACTTCTATGATGAAGTAGAGCCTACATACACAACAGCTGCTCCAGAAGTAGTTGCTGCGACAGAGGCTACAACAGTTGCTGAGACTGAAGCAGTTGTAGAAGAGACAGAAGCAGTTGAAGAGACAACTGTAGAGAGCGAGGCTTAATATGTCAGAGAACAATGAGGCCAAGTGGTATGTAATTCAGACTTCTTCTAACTATGAGAAGAAGATTAAGACTTTGCTTGAGAAGACTATCGCTAACAGAGGTATGCAGGATATCATTCAAGAGATCTACATTCCTACTGAGAATATCATCGAGATTAAGGATGGTAAGAAGAAGTCTATTGAGCGTAAGAAGTATCCAGGTTATGTATTCCTTAAGCTCGTAAGTGGATATGATAAGCTCGGCAGAGACGATGAGCCTTCTGCAGCTGATAAGGAGCTTTGGTACATCATCAGAAATATCAGAGGTGTACTCGGCTTCGTAGCATCCAACCCTAACAAGCCACTTCCAATCACAGATAGTGACTTGGCTTCCATGGGTATCGAGACAGACTGGGTACCAGAGGTTGATTACACAGTTGGAGATACAATCCGTGTAATTAGTGGACCATTTGCTGAATCCGTTTGTGTTGTTGAAGAGATGAACAACGAGAAGCAGCAGGTTAAGGTTAAGCTCACAATGTTCGGACGTGAGACACCTGTATATCTCGACTTTACACAGGTTGAGAGAATCTAAGATTTAAAACACCTTCGGGTGCTTTAACATAAAAATATTTATTTGGGAGGTGGCCATTATGGCTAAGAAAATCTCAGGCTACGTAAAGCTTCAGATTCCAGCTGGTAAGGCAACACCAGCGCCACCGGTAGGACCAGCTCTTGGACAGCACGGTATCAACATCGCGCAGTTCGTAAAAGAGTTTAACGAGAGAACAGCTAAGGATGTAGGTCTCATCATTCCTGTAATTATTACAGTATATGCAGACAGATCCTTTACTTTCATCACAAAGACTCCACCGGTTCCAGTACTTCTTAAGAAGGCTTGTAACATCGAGAGTGGTTCTGGTAAGCCTAATACAACTAAGGTTGCTACAATTTCTTTCGAAGAGTGTAAGAAGATTGCAGCTATTAAGATGCCTGATACAAATGCATCTTGTATCGATACTTGCGCAGAGATGGTAGCAGGTACAGCAAGATCCATGGGTATCGTGGTTACAAGAGACTAAGGAAGGAGAGACTGTAAATGAAAGCAGGTAAGAGATATACAGAACTTGCAAAGCTTGTTGACAGAACAGTTGCTTACGATCCTTCTGAGGCAGTAAAGCTTGTAGCTGAGACAGGTAAGGCAAAGTTTGATGAGACAGTTGAGCTCCACGTTCGTTTGGGTGTTGACTCTCGTCATGCAGACCAGCAGGTAAGAGGAGCTGTTGTACTCCCTCACGGTACTGGTAAGACAAAGAAGGTTCTCGTTTTCGCTAAGGGTCCTAAGGCTGATGAGGCTACAGCAGCTGGCGCAGATTTCGTTGGTGCTGAGGACATGGTTACAAAGATCCAGAAGGAGAACTGGTTCGATTTCGATGCAGTTGTAGCTACACCTGATATGATGGGTGTTGTAGGACGTATCGGTAAGGTTTTGGGTCCTAAGGGTCTCATGCCAAACCCTAAGTCTGGTACAGTTACAATGGACGTTGCAAAGGCTATCGCAGACATCAAGGCTGGTAAGGTTGAGTATCGTCTCGATAAGACAAACATCGTTCACTGCCCAATCGGTAAGGTTTCCTTCGGTGAAGAGAAGCTCCTCGAGAACCTCGACACTATCATGGAAGCAATTGCAAAGGCTAAGCCTTCTGCAGCTAAGGGTCAGTACTTCAAGAATGCGACAATCGCTTCTACAATGGGCCCTGGTATCAAGATTAGTACTAACAAGTACATGTAATATCTGATATAATCTAACAAATTAATACTCATGCCAAAGACAGCCGGATCTCTTTACGAGTTCCCGCCGAGGTGAGAGGACAATTCATAGAATTGAACTTCAACCCCTGCGTCTTATGGCACAGGGGTTTTAAAATCTTATAAGGAGGTAAAGATCAATGGCTAGTGAAAAGATTCTTACTGCTAAGAAGCAGGTCGTAGCAGATCTCGTAGCATCTTTTAAGGACGCAAAGACATTCGTTTTCGTATCCGCACGTGGTCTTACTGTTGAGCAGGACACAAAGATGAGAGCTGAGCTTCGTGAAGCAGGCGTTAAGTATCAGGTTATCAAGAACACAATGCTTCGCCTCGCATTTAAGGAACTCGGTATCGAAGGTTTGGACGATACATTCGAAGGCCCAACAGCTGTAGCTTACGCTGAGGATATCATTGCACCAGCAAAGGTAATCGCTAAGTTCGCTGAGGCTTATGAGCCACTCGAGATCAAGGCAGGTATCATTGACGGTAAGGTATCTACTAAGGAAGAAGTTATCGAACTCTCCAAGGTTCCAGATACTCAGACACTCTACAGCCAGGTTGTATTTGGTTTGCTTTTCCCTTTCACAAAGCTCGCTATGCTCGTTAAGGCAGTAGCTGAGAAGGCTGAGGAGAATGGCGGCGCAGCACCTGTTGCAGAGGCACCAGCTGAAGAGGCTCCAGCAGCTGAAGCAGCACCAGCAGAAGAGGCAGTTGCAGCTCCTGCAGAAGCTTAATTAGAAGCTTTAATTTTAAACAAAAATTTATTAACTATTTAATGGAGGAAATTAAAAATGGCTAGTGAGAATATCACAAAGATCCTCGACGAGATTAAGGCTCTTTCTGTAGTAGAGCTTTTCGACCTCGAGAAGGCAATTGAAGAAGAGTTTGGCGTAACAGCAGCAGCTATGGTTGCATCTGCTCCAGCAGCAGGCGGCGCAGCAGCAGCTGAGGAGAAGACAGAGTTCACAGTTATGCTCAAGTCTTTCGGTGATGCTAAGATGGGCGTTATCAAGGCTGTTAAGGACGTTATGGGTCTTGGTCTTAAGGACGCTAAGGAACTCGTTGAGAAGGCACCAGTTGCTCTCAAGGAGAACGTATCTAAGGAAGAGGCTGATGACCTCATGAAGAAGCTCGCTGATTGCGGTGCTGAGCTCGAGCTCAAGTAATTTATTACTTCCTGAAGATTTTAAGCGGTTACGGCAACGTAGCCGCTTTTTTATTGTTGACATTAGGTATTATCGCTGATATAATCTTCGAGCGTCGTGTAAGGACGATGATATGGCGGCATAGCTCAGTTGGCCAGAGCGTCCGGTTCATACCCGGCAGGTCGTAGGTTCGAATCCCACTGCCGCTACCATATTTTTGGCCCGTTGGTCAATCGGCTAAGACGTCGCCCTTTCACGGCGGAGTGACGAGTTCAACTCTCGTACGGGTCACCAAAAGACTCATAACACCGGTTTATCCGGTGTTTTGTTTTGCAGAAAATTCAAGTGTGTTAGAATAGACACATGTTTGCTAGAAAAATCACATCAATAATTCTAACGGCAGCGATGGGATTTACCTTTGTTGCTGCCTGCCCTGTAAATAACTTACAGACTAATCTTGTAAGCTATGATGTAGTAGCGGTTCAAAATGGCCCAGAGCAGTTTGTTACTAGACTTTACAGCGTATGTATGGGTCGTCAGCCGGACGAAGTTGGTCTTGAATACTGGACAACCCAGCTTAGAAATGGATCCAAGTCAGGTGGTGCGGTAGCTAATGGATTCCTCTTCAGCCAGGAGTTCTTAAACCATAACTACGATAACAGTACATTTGTAAGTTACTTATACAGAGTATTCTTTGATCGTGAACCAGATGAAGCGGGCCTTACTCACTGGACAAGACAATTATTTAACGGTAAATCACGAGAGTTTGTTATTAATGGTTTTATCAATTCAGTTGAGTGGGCAAATCTCTGCTTAACTTATGGCATAACTTCTGGCGGCACAGCTAATCCAACAATTACTGTAATTCCTGATACATCAGCTGCGTCGTCATCTTCTGAGGCACAGCCGGTTCAAACTGCTGCACCTGTAAGCACCGATGTAAATATAGATGCGATTAGAAACTTCGTTATCTCCCTTTATAACGGTTGCCTTGGAAGATATCCTGATGATACAGGTCTTGAATACTGGACTAACAAAATAGCCAGCGGCGAGGTTACAGGTAAGAGAGCTGCAGAAGGATTCTTCTATAGCCGCGAATTTTTAATCAGCCTTCCTACATTAACTGCAGATGAAGTAATTACAAGATACTATCTTGTTTTCCTTGGAAGATATCCTGATGAAGATGGAATGAATTACTGGAGAGGCATTCTTGAAGCAGGCGGCAGCGCAGATGAGCTTTTCGCAGGGTTTGCAGATTCACAGGAATTCAGCGAGATTTGTCAGGCTAATGGAGTACCTGCAGGTCCTCATATTAACGTGCGTAATGTCCAGCCTTACTGGGCTCCATATTCAGTAGGTCTTAATCTTATGCAGGAGACTCGTCACGTAGGAATTGATAATGCTGCAGTTATTAACTCAATTATAGAGCAGTGTAATTACTGGGTTGGTCTGGAGGTAAGTGGAAGTCCTAATGCTCCTCATTATTACTTTGGCGGTAAGACCTTAGACTTCGGTTCAGGTATTGATTGCTCTGGTTTTGTTACCGCTATTTATAAGCGAGCGCTAGGTACTCAGACAATGGTAAACGGGAGCGTTTATGATCCTGCGATTTATACTTCTTCGCAGGTTAATCGAGGATACTGGGGTGCAGGCCTTGATCGTCCGGCTCCTTTTGCAGAAGGTGTTTATTATATCAACGGAAGAGGCAATCAGCCTGTATTTACTGACTGTTATGGTATCTCCACATCCTATGCGATGAATACATATCAGTGGCACTATTACTTAGAAGCATTACATCCATCACCAAATTCTTCTTTAACATGGAGAATCGGTGATTATAACCATGAACAGGCAGCAGCGATGTTAGATCTTAGAGGCTTCCACCCAGGTGACATAGTGCTTTGGTATACAACCAGCGTCGACGGCGTTCATTCTGAGCATATAGGAATCTATGCAGGCGACGGTAATGTATGGCACTGCACTTCTTATCTGACAGACGGCATCCAGCTCACATCTATTACTTATATGGGAAGCTACGAGGGAACAACACTTCAGTACTGTCGTATATATCACATGAGCTAAGCGAAAGGCAAAAGAGTAAGGCATATGGACAACTCCAGATACAACGCATCTACAACAGGACGCATTTTAGTAGCATACGTATTTAATAATTACGAATTTAACAGAAGAATGGCTCTAGGAGAGCCTTTTGAGCAGGTTTATGAGGATTTGCGTAATAAAGATGCCATTACATTCATGCCAGTAGCCAAGGGCAGACACTATATCTATCAGTATGAGGTAAATGGTGTAACTTATACCAGAGCATCCGAGCAGACTTCAATTCGTAAGGATATTAATGTCGAGTTAAATTATAAGAGTCAGCATCCTTATATTATTTACTATAATACTGAGAATCCATTTGATTCCATGCTTGGAGGCGCTGCAGATCAGGCTCCTACAGCATCCAATGATTCAACTATGAGTTTAATCTTCGCGATTATCTCATGCGTTACAAGTTTTTTCTTTATCCCTGGAATCGTGCTTGGTATTTCAGCTATTGTAAAAGGTGTAAAAGCTCTTAAGGGTAAAATGGATAATCAGGTTTTGCCTATTATGGGAATTGTATGGGGATCTGTCGGAATACTATCAAGTTTATTTATTGGAACCATATTGCTAATTACTATTATTGCTGGAATTAGTATGATGTAATAGTTACGTATTGGCTTAGTAGAAAAATACGCCCAAAGAGAAAATCATCGAAGTAAACATTGATATTACGAGTGTTCCTATAAAGACTAATGTGAGCGCTCTTTGTTTAAAATTATTAAGCAGATAGAAAATCGGGAATGTTCCGTAATAGTATCTGAAATAAGAGATAGTTGGACAATCTACTTCCGGATTTCTGATAGATAGGTTAATACAGAAAATACAAAGGAAAAAGTACAGCAAACAAACTAACGAATTAACAGATGGCTTTTCTTTGCAGCGAATCAGCTCAATTACTATTAATGTTATACATAAAGCCAGTAATACAAGACTTAATGCTTCATTTAATTTAAAAAGAACGATGGTATCCATTTCTCCATCACCTGGTACATTATCCGTAAAAACTATTTTTAAGCTTATCAAAGTCGTTTTGAGAATATTTGAATTAGCCTTAAGCCATACTTCGGCTTGTGTATCTACAAAAAGCTTCCAATTGCCGTATTTGTACTGGAGGAAAGCAGGATAAGAAATGCTTAATAGAGTTGCAGGAATATATTGTTTTAATATGTCAGTAAACTTGATTTCTTTACGATACCATAAAATACAAAGGCCAATAAAAATGGCTGCAAAGAGCATCGATCCGGTATTGCGCGTGCAGACAGATAATCCTAGCAAAATACCTGATAGGAAAAAGTACTTGCGAAGTTTAAAAAGGTAAAAGCATATGAGAGTCAAAAAGACGAATATGCTTTCAGTATATAGAATCATCGAGAAAAAGCCGATAGGAGACAAAGCAAAAGTCATTAAGATGATAGTTTTATTTGTTTCTTCATTGCTGTCAACGGCGATAAGTTTATCAAGAATAAGTAATGACCCCAAGAAGCAAAGGTTATTAACAACAATAGCACCTATTTTTCCTAAGTAACGAATAATAAGTGGGAAAAGAGGGAAAAAAGCACTAACTGAATCATGATAATAACCATATAGGGCTATATTGATATAGTGGTTTGCATCGAATAATTCCAAAATAGCACTATAAGAATTACGTCCAGATAAAAACATCATAAGAGCGAAGAATATTCTGGAAAACGCAAATGCAATAAGGACAACAGAATAATTCTTGATGTCAAATCTTGGCTTATTAATGTCTAGAGCAGAAACTTCTTTCATAATATGTGATTATATTATAAAAAATAAGGTGGGTGTATAATTCACGATATGATAAATCCTGTTACTAATGGAGAATTGTGTTTTTAATGTATACATATACTACTACAGCGTACGCGAAGATTAATCTGTTTTTAAGAATATGCGGAGTATTAGAAGGTGGGTACCATCAACTTTATATGCTCATGCAGGAAATCGGTCTTGGCGATGATATTGTAGTTGAACTTGATAACTCCCGTGACTTTGATATTGATGTAGAGACAGGTAGTAACTGGAACAAGGAAGACGATCTCTGCTTTAAGGCCGCCAAGGCCTTTTACGAGGCATATGAGAAGTATGATGACCATATGTCATTTCCTTTTACATCAATTAAGACAACCAAGAATGTACCTTCCCAGGCTGGCCTTGGTGGAGGAAGCTCAGATGCCGCTGCTGTACTTATGGTATTGCAGAATCATTTCGAGCAGCCGCTTCCAGAGGACGAGCTTAAATTGATTGCCAAAAAACTTGGTGCTGATGTTCCGTTTTTTCTTGTCGGAGGCACAACTATCTGTGAGGGAATAGGTGAGATTATAAGACCGCTTCCAAGCCTTCATGGTACGCATATTATCCTTGTTAAGCCTGATGTTGGTGTTCCTACAGGGAAGTGCTTTAAGATGAGCGATGAGACACCACAGGTATTTGATTTAGACGAGTATAGAAATAAACTTGAAGAAATCTATAATGATGAAAGCATTACTTCTGAGGAGCGAATCAAGAAGGCATCAGACTTGATGACAAACGATTTGCAGATTCCTGCAGAAATCTTAGTACCAGAGATTAAGTCTATTAATGACGCTATAAAAGAAACCGGAGCAATCTTTAATAGTATGTCCGGTTCTGGTAGTTGTTCTTTTGGTGTTTATGAGAGCGAAGATGTAAGAGATGCGGCTCTTGCTGTTCTGAAGAAGGATTCAAGAACTTCAGGCTGTTCTATTATTCCTACTGTCCTGATCTGACATATACGCGAAGAGTCCTCGCTCATAGCCACGGGAATCCTCGCTGTCTAAAACCCTGAATCCTCTGTTGATGTAAAAATCCTTCATCTTTGTATTTGCGATAGCGGTATGAAGAAGGGTAAGACCTGATCTGGCGGCAATAGGAAGCTTAAGTGCTTCGTTAATTAAAGCCACGCCAAGACCTGTGTCTCTATAATCTCTTGATACAGCAAATCGCGAAATGTAAGCACAGTCTCTGTATTGAGCCAGCACACGCCCGGTAAGATTAGAAAAAGAATATTTCATAGGATTATCGCAGTAGCTGACGGTAATGGTGCCAACTGGTACGTCATCGTGATAAACGCAGAGGCAGTGATGTCTCTTAATTCTGTCCTTAACCGATTCGATATCCTCAGTAAGAGACTCTAAGACATCATGCACTATACCTGAATTCATACGATAATATTCCATAGCTTCGCAGATAAGTTCATGCAAAGCCTCGGCATCCTCAGGTACTGCTTCCCTGAAAACTAATCTGTTATCAATAGATTCCATTATTTCTTTAAAATCTTAGCGAGTGTCTTCACAAAAGCTGCTGCCTCACGCTGCGAAAGGATGAGAGGTGGAGCAATTCTGATAACACTTGTTCCGATAGAGCTTACAAGGAATCCATTCTGCATGAGAAGAACCTTAAGTCCGGCAGACTCGATTCCTTCTACAAATTCAATACCAATAAGAAGTCCCTGGCCTCGTACTTGCTTAATCTTATTAGTCTTAACAGCAAGCTTGTTAAGCTCATCAAATAGATAAGCACTAACGCTGTTAACATTAGCAAGAATTGTGCTGGAATTGTCAGTAAGCTGCTCCATTACGCAGTTACCAGCTGCACATGCAAGTGGGTTACCGCCAAATGTAGATCCGTGGTCACCTGGCTTCATACCAGTAGCTACTTCATCAGTGCAAAGCATTGCACCGATTGGAACACCGCCACCAAGACCCTTGGCAAGAGTCATGATATCTGGCTCTACATCATAGTTTTGGTAGCAGAACAGTGAACCTGTACGGCCGATACCTGTCTGAACTTCATCGAAGATAAGAAGAATATTCTTCTCGTCACAAATCTTACGAAGCTCCTTAACATAAGCCTTGGATGCAGGATTAACACCGCTCTCGCCCTGAATGAGCTCAATCATAATTGCTGCAGTGTTCTCTGTAATTGCAGAATTTATGGCTTCAATATTATTGAATTCTACATACTTAAAACCAGGAACATTAGGAGCGAATGCCTTACGGAACTTCTCCTGACCTGTAGCTGCAATTGTAGCCATAGTTCTTCCATGGAAGCTCATATTAGCTGTGATAATCTCATTCTTTTCTGGCTGTCCCTTGTAGTAGAAATAGCTTCTTGCAATCTTAATTGCAGCTTCGTTAGCCTCAGCACCAGAATTTGCAAAGAATGCCTTGTCAGCAAAGCTTGAAGAACAAAGTCTGAAAGCGAGTTCAGAACGTTGTGGGATTACATAATAGTTAGAGCAGTGAATGTATTTCTTGGCCTGCTCAGAAATAGCTTTTGTTAAAGCCTTATTGTTGTGACCTAAGGAATTAACTGCGATACCACCAATCATATCCATGTAACGGTTGCCCTCTGTATCATAGAGGTATACTCCGTTTCCTTTGGAAAATGCGATAGGGAGTGGGTTAAATACATTAAGACAGTACTTACTGTCGTATGCCTTTGCTAATTCATAATCTTTATCGATACTCATATTACTTAATTTCCTTCTTATCCTTTACAATCATTGTTCCGATTCCGCGTCTTGTAAACATCTCGAGGAGAATGCTGTGTGGAATTCTACCGTCGATGATATGAGCTCTCTTTACGCCTCTAAGAACTGTATCGAGACAACCCTGAACCTTAGGAATCATTCCACCTGTGATAATACCTTCGTCAACGCACTCCTTGATGGAAGCTACATCAAGCTGAGGAATTAATACCTTCTCGCCATCTTCTAGCTCGCGCAATACACCACGAACGTCAGTTAAAGTGATGAGCTTGCTTGCCTTAAGTGCGACTGCAACTTCTGCAGCTACTGTATCAGCGTTGATGTTATAACTCTGACCATCCTTGCCAACACCGATAGGTGCGATAACAGGGATATACTCATCGTTAGCAAGCATTTCGATAACGTGAGTATTAATTTTAGTTACTTTACCTACGAAGCCGATATCAATCTCGTTGCCGTTAGCATCAGTTGTCATCTTTTCAGCTTCTATGAGGTTGCCATCAATACCGCAGATGCCGATAGCCTTCGCTCCCTTGGAATTCAATACAGAAACGATTTCCTTGTTAGTCTTACCAATAAGCACCATCTGTGCGATGGACATAGTCTTCTCATCTGTATATCTAAGGCCATTTACGAAATGTGATTCAACATTTACTTCCTTAAGCATATTGTTGATATCAGGTCCGCCGCCGTGTACAAGGATAGGGTTGATGCCGATGTACTTAAGAAGAGTGATGTCATCCATTACGGACTGCTTCAAATCTTCGTTAACCATAGCGTTGCCGCCGTACTTAATAACGATAGTCTGACCACGAAGACTTCTCATATATGGAAGGGCTTCGATGAGAATTGAAGCTCTGTCGATTTTATCCTGCATATCGCCTGATACTACAGGCATTTCTTTCTGATCTGCCATATTAAACTCCTCTTATCATTGCACCCAAAGCGGTGTCTTCTTCAAAACCAAACATTACATTAAATGCCTGAATAGCCTGTAAAGCTGCGCCCTTACCGAGGTTATCCTGTGCTGAGAAAAGCTTGATTAAGTTAGTCTCGGGATCAAAAACGCCGTTGATGTCTATATAGTTGCCACCATTAACAGCCTTAACGTCAGGGAGTGTGCCTACAGGAAGTACTCTTACAAATTTCTCGTTCTTGTAGTATTCCTCGAGTGCGTCGTGTACTTTCTGTGTTGTAACTTCGCCGAAGCTTTCTGCAGGTTTTACATAAATTGATGCAAGCATACCTCTTCGAAATGGAGCTAAGTGAGGTGTGAAAGCGGCCTTGATTGATCTTCCTGTCTCATCGCCAGAGATGAAGCTTAACTGCTCATTAATCTCTGTTGTATGTCTGTGTCCAACTACGCCATAAGGTTTAAAAGCTTCATCTACTTCGCAGTAAGAGTAATCGAGTTTTTCCTTGCGCCCAGCACCTGTAACACCAGAAGTTGCATCGATGATGATTCCGCTCTTCTCGATTAATCCTGCTCTAAGAAGAGGAGTCAAAGCTACGATTGAGCATGTAGGATAGCAGCCTGGGTTAGCAACAAGCTTAGCTGTTTTAATTTGTTCTCTATATAGTTCCGGAAGGCCATATACAGCGTCCTTTAAAAGCTCAGGATGTGGATGGTCAAGCTTGTAAGACTTCTCGTATGTATCTAAGTTCTTGTATCTGAAGTCACCAGAGTGATCAATAACTCTGCATCCGCTTCCAAGAAGCTGTGGTACAGCTACGGAAGATACACCATGTGGTAAAGCTGTGATAACGAGATCGCTCTCCTTACCAATTACTTCGTAAGAAACATCCTTGGTGCTTACGAGTTCCATATCACATATACCTCTGTATACAGGGTAGATGTCAGAGAACTTCTGGCCCTTAAAAGATTCAGAAGTTAAATACTTAATCTCTACACCAGGGTGATTTACAAAGCCATGTACAAGCTCTGCTCCAACATAGCCTGTACTGCCGATAATACTAACCTTAATAGTGTTCATAATATGACTCCATAATTATTTATATTTAAATAATAGATAACAATAATACGCTCCAAGCGAACTATTGTCCATTTAATGAATATGCATTTTAGTGCATAAATATACATTTGTCAATTGCTTGGTATATATGCACAAACCAAAGAATAATTAATGTGCAATAAGTCAAAAAGGTTCGAAAATAAGCCTTATATACGCACAAAACACACCCGCTTTTTTTGGCAACATTGTCAGATAGAAGTAAGGGGGCGGCTTTGCTATCATATTCGCATAAAAGCCGACTAGGCATTTACGGAGGTTTAAAAAATGGCAAGTTTATCTTTCCAGCATGTTTACAAGAAGTATGACGGCGGCGTTGTTGCTGTATCTGACTTTAACCTTGAAGTAGCTGATAAGGAGTTCGTTATCCTCGTTGGTCCTTCCGGTTGTGGTAAGTCTACAACACTCAGAATGCTCGCTGGTCTCGAAGATATTTCCGAGGGTGAGATTTATATCGAAGATCGTCTCATCAATGATGTTCTTCCTAAGGACAGAGATATCGCGATGGTTTTCCAGAACTACGCTCTCTATCCACACCTTACAGTTCGTGAGAACATGGCTTTCTCCTTGAAGCTCAAGAAGATGCCTAAGGCAGAGATTGACAAGCGTGTTGCTGAGGCAGCTAAGATCCTTGAGATCGAGCACCTCCTCGAGAGAAAGCCTAAGGCCCTCTCCGGTGGTCAGAGACAGAGAGTTGCTCTCGGACGTGCTATCGTTCGTGACCCTAAGGTCTTCCTCATGGACGAGCCTCTCTCCAACTTGGACGCTAAGCTCCGTGTTCAGATGCGTGTTGAGATTACAAAGCTCCACCACAGACTTAAGACAACATTCGTATACGTAACACACGATCAGACAGAGGCTATGACAATGGGTACTCGTATCGTTGTTATGAAGGATGGTTTCATCCAGCAGGTTGACTCTCCAACAGAGCTCTACGATAACCCTATCAACACATTCGTTGCTGGATTTATCGGTATGCCTCCAATGAACTTCATCAATGCTACAATCAATGTTGATGGTTCTGATGTATACGTTACATTCGAGAACGTTACAGTTAAGCTCCCAGATTGTT
Organism: Saccharofermentans sp.; assembly: GCA_045600625.1. GTDB lineage: Bacteria > Bacillota > Clostridia > Saccharofermentanales > Saccharofermentanaceae > Saccharofermentans. Next base: position 50,889 of record JAZRYF010000019.1, on the reverse strand, counting down.
ATGCAGTTGAGGAAGTTATGGAGCGCGATGGTCAGGAAGTTATCTTCGGTGTACGTCCTGAGGCTATCACAGATGAAGCTACATACGTTACTGATCACCCAGAGACAGCATTCAACGCTGACGTTGACGTCGTTGAGATGCTCGGTGCTGAGACATACCTCTACGTTACAGTTAATGGTTCTTTGCCACTCACATGTAGAGTTGACCCTACAACATCTCAGTCCACTGTTGGTCAGGTTGTTGACCTCGCTATCGATACAAACCGTATCCACCTCTTCGACAAGGATACAGAGCAGAGCATCATTTCCTGATAGAATTACTCTCCAGAGTTGTGAGGACCGGTTGGGATTTTCCCACCGGTCCTTTTTGTTGCTCTTTTGTGGCAATTAATCGTTTTGCGTTGAATAATTTAAATTAAAAATATATTATTATTATGTATTAAAATGCTCGGGTATCAGAAAGAGGAACCGTATATGGAAGAAATTAGAAAGTGCATGCACCAAGCCTCCGCTATCCTGAATGTAGAAGCGGGAGTTATGGACACAAATGGTCTCATAATCGCTTCAACTGACGCGAAGAAGGAAGGCGATACAGATTCTGCTTCCCGTGCAGTTATGTTAAGTGAAGATACATTCTCTTTAACATCTGACAAGATTTATATGAAGATAGTAATGCTCGATCAGGTTCGTTACATTGCTTATATCAACAGTACTGATGCTGCAAGCAGAACTCATCTTTCGCTTCTCGGAGAATGGATTAAGGCTACAGTTAAGGAACACGGCAGCGATGCTGAGAAGGAGCTTTTTACAAAGAGTGTTCTTCTTGAGAATGAGCTTCCAGGTGAGATTCCAATTAAAGCAAGAGAATTTAAGATTAACTGCAATGAGCCACGTCTCGTAATAGTTGTCAGAACTGATGCAGAAGATGGTGTACATACACTTGATATCCTGCAGAATGTATATGGTGATGTTCAGAATGCCTCTGTTATGGCTATGGATGAGACAACATCTATTATTGTTCTTGATGTAGTTGATGAGATAGCGGGAGACCATGATGCATTTATGGATTCTACATCTCAGGCAATTCTTGACAGTCTTAATAACGAGGGCATCACAGCTTATATCGGTGTTGGTTCCTTTGTTTCCACTTTCCAGCAGATTGCAAAGAGCTACAGAGACGCAATGCTCGCTTTGCGTGTTGGTAAGATTTTTGACAAGGGTAATTATATTTCCAAGTATTATCAGTTGGGCCTTGGAAGACTTATTTATCAGTTACCATATAACCTCTGCCAGATGTTTATCGAAGAGGTTTTCCCTAACGAGGCATACAGATCCCTCGATGAAGATACACTTGCCACAATCGAGTGCTTCTTTGCAAATAACCTTAACGGTTCTGAGACTTCAAGAGAACTCTATGTACACAGAAATACTCTTGTATATCGTCTCGACAAGGTTAAGAAGAATACAGGTCTTGACTTAAGATCTTTTGATGATGCCGTTCAGTTTAAGATGGCATCTATGGTTAGAACTTATGTTGAATACCTTGAGAGTTCAAGGGATAACAAGATTAGATGATTAAGTTTAAAGACGTTCACAAGACTTATAAAAATACAGGTGTTAACGCCCTTAAGGGTGTAACCTTCCTGATAGATGATGGAGAATTTGTATTTATCATCGGTAAGTCTGGTTCTGGTAAATCTACAATTATGAAATGCATTAACTGTGAGGAGAAGCCTTCAGAGGGTGCAGTTTATATTGATGGTTTTGATATTTCCAATATGCCACGTGCATTAGTTCCAACATTAAGACGACAGATTGGAATGATTTTCCAGGACTTCAGATTGATTGAGTCTAAGACTGTTTATGAGAATATCGCTTTCGCAGGTGAGATTATTGGTATCAATAAATCTGAACTAAGACAGAAGGTTCAGGTTTGTCTCAATATCGTTGGATTAAAAGAGAAGGTTGATGCATATCCACAGCAGTTGTCTGGTGGTGAGCAGCAGCGTGTTGCTATTGCGCGTGCGATGATTTCCAACCCTAAGGTTATTGTTGCTGACGAGCCTACAGGTAACCTCGACCCAGATACATCAGAGAATATTATGGGTCTTCTTCTTGATATCAACAGAGCTGGTACTACAGTTATTGTATGTACACACGATGCTAATCTTGTTAATAAGATGAAGAAGAGAGTTATCGAGATTGAGGGTGGTCTTGTAATTAGAGATAAGGAAGACGCTGCTTATCTCGAAGAGACTACAGATCCATACGCAGAGCTTCCAATTGGAGACCTTGCCTTTGGAGATGATGCTGACTATCGTACTGATTACGATGAAGATACATATTCAGCAGCAAATGAGCAGCCGGATTTCTATTTTGGTGAGACACCTAAGAGTGCTGTGGTAACTCCACCTGTACAGACAATACCAGCTCAAGCGCCAGTTGTACCTGTGACTGCGCCTGTTGAAGTACCAGTTGAGGAGATTCCAGTAGAGTCGTTGACTGTTCCTGAAGTTCCTGTTGAGGAAATACCGGTTGAAGCATTGCCTGTAGAAGCGACAGCGGTTGAGGAGCTGCCTATTGAGGAAGTTCCTGTAGAGAAGGCTGTAACGGAAGAATTTACTTCTGAGCCTGCTCCAATCGAAGAGATTCCTATCCCTTCTTTTTCGGCCGCTTTGGATGAACCTAGTGTAGAAGAATTCTCCAGAGACGGACAGCTTTCATTGGAGGAGATTCCTGTAACGGAATTGCTTTTCGCAGATGCACCTAAGGAAGAAACACCTTCTTTACAGGATATGGAAAATGATGACGAGGACGATGACAGCTGGATTTCAAAAATCCGTATGGATGACATCGACCTTGATATTCAGGAGGATGACGAGTGAGCATAAAGACTTTTTTCAATTCAGTTAAAGAAGGCTTTACAGGCATCAAGCGCCATCCCTTCGTTACTATAGCTACTTTTACTACAATTCTGCTGATGCTTATTATTTTAAGTATCTTCTTCGTGTTCTCTATTAACGCAAGAGCAATTATGAAGAAACTCAGCCAGCAGCCACCAATTGAAGTTTATATGAATCTTCAGGTTTCTGAGGATGAGCTTATGCAGACCGAAAGTATTATCGCTGCTGATACCAATATCATCGAGTATGTAAGAAGAAGTCCTGAGGAGAATTACTACAACTTCAAGTCAAACCTTGGAGACAGTCAGTCAATTCTGGATCAGTTCGACTATAATATGTATCTTCCATATACATTTAGCGTAAGAATTACTGACCCTGCTTTAAGTGAAGTGGTTCTTGCAAAGCTCGAGACTTTGCCTGGTGTTGCTAAGGTTTCACACGAGAGCCGAGTTATGGATGTACTCGAGAAGGCAGAAAACTATGTAAACTTAGGTACAGTAGTTGCTTCTATATTCTTATTTGTAATTACACTCTTTATTATTTCAACCATGGTTAGAATTTCTGTTTATTCCAGATCTGACGAGATTGAGATTATGAAGTTTGTTGGTGCTACTAACACATATATCAGAATGCCTTATGTAATTGAGGGTGCAATTATTGGACTCTTCAGCGCAGTCGGTGCATGGGGAATCACAATAATTGCCTATAGAATTATCTATGCCAGAGTAATGACAAATGTTGCTCTTGATAGTTTCTATGCGCTTATACCTACAAGAAGCCTTATGTGGGTAATTATGACCATAATTCTTCTGACAGGTGTCTTAATTGGTGGAATTGGTAGTGGAATATCAGTAAGGAAGTATATTAAGGTTTAATGAGAGACTTTATTAACAGACATATTAGACGTATAACATCTGTTCTTGTAGTTTTGTCAATTACAGGAATGATTAGTGGTGCTGCTTTGGTTTTAAAGCAGCCAGTTGTAGTAACAGCTTCAGATAATCTGATTCAGACTATCGAGATTTTCCGTCGTGACACAGAAGATGAGCTTGAGCAGAGAAGAACCCAGAGAGATCAGGCAGCAGCTCAGGCGGCAGCAGCAGCTTCAATGGTTGCTTCTTTGTCTGGAGAGCGTAGCAGACTTACAGGTGAACTTGAAGAGCTTAACGCTTTATCTGAAGAGCAGCGCGCCCAGTATGAGATTATTGCAGCTCAGCTTGCAGCAGCACTTGTAGCAAGAGCAGAAGCTCTTGATGCCTACATTCAGGCTCAGGACAACCTGGCTGCAACAGAGCTTATGTTCCAGGAGAGACTCTCTGTAATGTTTGAATATCAGAATAAGTCTGCTCTTGAGGTTTTGCTTGAGTCTGACAGTATCGCTGGTTTCTTTACAAACATGGAAATTATTTCTTTGATTGCTGAAGCTGACGATCAGGCTGTAGATCAGATGACTGTAGCACTGGATGATGCTAGGGCACAGGAAGAATATGCTTTGCAGCAGGCTGACGAAATGCAGGCCATCGCAGATGAGAAGCAGGCGCAGCTCGACGAACTCGAGGACCGAATCGGAGTAACTACTGCGGCTTTGGATGATGTTTCCTGTGAGCTTGACTCCTGGACTGCTCAGGAAGCTTCTCTGGAGGCTATCGCAGCTTCTCTTGACCAGCAGATTATAGATCTTCAGAATCGTTATGCAGCAGAGCAGGCAGCTGCAGCTGCCGCTGCAACAGCAACTACTACAACATTAGAGACTTCAGAAACATCTGAAACAGATCCTAATGCTACACCAACTCCAACTCCTACACCTGTTCCAGCGCAGACATCTTCATCTGCAAGTGGAGTAGCTCTTTCCTGGCCAACATGGTGTCATACAATCACATCTTCCTTTGGTTATCGTGTGCATCCAATCTATGGTGACAGAAGATTCCATTCTGGTGTTGACATCGGTGCAGGCTTTGGCGATACAATCATGGCCGCAGGATCAGGTACAGTTATTTATGTAAATTACCCATATCCTAACTCTAACTACGGTGGTTCTGGTTATGGTAACTATTTCATTATCGATCACGGCAATGGCGTTACAACTCTTTATGCTCATTGTCGCAGCATCAGCGTTAGCAATGGTCAGACTGTATCTGCAGGTCAGGCTGTAGGTACTGTTGGTTCCACAGGTGGTTCTACAGGTGCGCACCTACATTTCGAGGTTCGTGTTAATGGCGAGCGCGTAGATCCTCTCGGCTGCCTGTAATTATTTTCTTAAGGATTATCTACTATGGATGAGAAATATTATGCTTCCGGTATGCCTACGGATGAACGCGAAGACCATCTGGTAAGAGCGATTGCTCTTAAAGGTCACGTTAAGTGTGTTGCTATCAATACAACAGCTGCTGTTGAAAAGGCGAGGAGTATTCACGGCACAACTAATAGTGCTACGGCAGCTCTTGGAAGATTTATCACAGGATCTCTGCTTATAGCTGAGAGCTTAAAGAACGACTCCGATACGCAGACAACAATCATCAGATGTGATGGTCCTCTTAAGGGAATGACCTGCGTTTGTGATAGTCACGGAAATGCGCGAGCTTATCCTATGGAAGCTTCAATTGAGACAACATATCACCGCCCAGGTAAGATAAATGTTGGTCAGGCTGTAGGTAAAGGTTCATTGACTGTAATTCGTGACGTTGGTCTTAAGGAACCATATTCTGGTTCTGTCGAGTTAATCTCTGGTGAGATTGCAGAAGATTTTACATATTACCTCGCTTCTTCAGAGCAGACACCATCGATTGTTGCTCTCGGTGTACTAATTAGCGAGGGTAAGGTTGTACATAGCGGCGGAATGATGATTCAGATGATGCCGGGATTTACAGAAGAAGACTTAGAGTATGTTGAGAAGAGAGCAAATGGAGGATTCCCTGATATTACATTCCTGATGGAAGAAGGCTTTTCTCCTGCAAAAATTCTCGATTTATTTATGGGTGATCCTGATATTACATATTTGAATGGATATCCTGTTGGATTTAACTGCCCTTGTTCAAAGGAAAGAATGCTCGGTGGTTTGGCTACTTTGGGCAGATCTGAGCTATATCTGATGATAAAAGAAGGAAAAGATATAGAGACTGTTTGTCACTTCTGTGGCAGCAAGTATACTTTTACTGCTTCAGATATGAAGGCAATCCTTGAAGAAAAGTTAGGCTGAGGCCTTTATTCTTGGGCATTTTGCCTAAATTCATAAAAAGTTTAAAAAACGCTTGCAATACTTATAGACCCGTAGTAAAATCCTACGCGTGCGAATTTGAGCACAAGCGCAGAAGCCATAGATTGCTGTCGGCGGCGTAAGCTGCATCGCCTGACAGGTAACTAAGGTGGAGCTAGTCGGAACTAAGAGTCCGGCGATTCGGCAAAAGCCGGCAGCGATTTAACTTGAACCGTTGCCCGGGAGCCAAAGTGCCGTATGTGATACGGTAACTGGAGATCCGGGTTTTTGAATGGGATATAAGGAAACGCCCGGCAAGGTTGAAATAAAACAGCTATTGGAGGAAAACAAAATGGCATCACAGAAGTTGAGAATCAAGATCAAGGCTTATGATCACAAGCTCCTTGACGAGAGTGCAGCAAGCATCATCGCTGCTATCCAGAGAACTGGCGCATCTTACGCTGGTCCTATCCCACTCCCAACAGAGAAGGAGATCATCACAATTCTCCGTTCCCCTCACAAGTACAAGGATTCTCGTGAGCAGTTCGAGCAGAGAACACATAAGAGATTGATCGATGTTTATACGCCTAACGCTAAGACCGTTGAGGCACTTGAGAAGCTTGACATACCTGCAGGCGTTTCCGTAGAGATTAAGGCTTAAGGAAAAGGAAGTAGGTTTAATCGGTTATAGAACCGCCAAGTCTATGACCGAGGTCATGTTCGCCCGACAGTGGACGAACCAATAACCTGAATAGGAGGAAAAAAGAATGGCAAAATTTGTTATCGGCAGAAAGTCCGGAATGACACAGCTTTTCGATGAGAATGGCGTTGTCATACCTGCAACTGTTATTGAAGTAGAGCCAATGTATGTACTTCAGAACAAGACAGTTGAGACAGACGGCTACAAGGCTGTTAAGGTTGGTTCCGGCGCAGTTCGCGAGAAGCTCGTAAACAAGCCTGATGCAGGTCAGTTCAAGAAGGCTGACGTAGAGGTTAAGAGAGTTATCCGCGAGTTCAAGACAGAAGAGGATTACGCACTTGGTCAGGAGATCAAGGTATCCGACATGTTCGCAGTAGGCGATCAGGTTGATGTAAGCGGCGTATCCAAGGGTAAGGGTTACCAGGGTAACATCAAGCGTCACGGTCAGAAGGGTGGTCCTGGTGGACACGGTTCTATGTACCACAGAAGAGTTGGTTCTATGGGTGCTAACTCCACACCTGCTCGTGTACTTCCTGGTAAGAAGATGCCTGGACATATGGGTGCAGTTAATTGCACAGTTCAGAACTTGAGCGTTGTTATGGTTGACGGCGACAGAGGAATCCTCGTTCTCAGAGGCGCGGTTCCTGGACCTAAGGGCGGACTCGTTACAGTTGAGACTTCCGTCAAGGCAAAGTAATAAGCGGGAGGAGAGATAATAATGGCTAAATTAGACATCTACAATCTTAGCGGCGCTGTTACTGGTTCTATCGAGGTTTCTGACGAGATTTTCGGCATTGAGCCACACAAGCATGCTATTGCCGCAGTAATTAGAAATCAGCTCGCTAATCGTCGTCAGGGTACATCCTGCACAAAGACAAGAAGCGAAGTAAGAGGAGGCGGTAAGCGTCCTTGGAGACAGAAGGGTACAGGTCGTGCACGTCACGGTTCTACACGTTCTGCTCAGTATGTTGGTGGTGGTATCATCTTTGGACCTAAGCCAAGAGATTATAGCTACACAGTTCCTAAGAAGATTAAGAGACTCGCTATGAAGTCTGCTCTTTCTTTGAAGGTTGCTGAGGGCAAGATGATCGTAGTTGAGAACTTTGATCTCGAGGAGATTAAGACAGCAGCTGCAGTTAAGACTCTTAAGGCTCTTAAGGCAGATAAGGCTCTCGTAGTTCTCGATGCAAAGAATGAGAAGGCTGAGCTTTCTGTAAGAAATATTCCTGATGTTAAGTCCACACCTGTTAATGCAATCAATGTATTTGACATCATGAAGTACGATTCTTTCGTAGTTACAAAGGCTGCAGTTGAGAAGATTCAGGAGGTGTACGCATGATTAAGACAGCTCAGGACATCATCATCGCACCTGTAATCACAGAGAAGTCTTCCGAGGCTATGGCTGAGGGTAAGTACACATTCAAGGTTGCTACTTTTGCAACAAAGATTGATGTAAAGAACGCAGTTGAGCAGCTCTTTGACGTAAAGGTTACAAGTGTTAACGTTACAAACTATGACGGTAAGCTCAAGAGACAGCGCTACCAGTATGGTAGAACACCAGCTTTCAAGAAGGCTGTAGTTACTATCGACATGGAAGGTAAGGAGACATCCTACCTCACAAAGGGTGGCAAGTCCGCTAAGACAGCTAAGAAGTATAAGACATCCATCGAAGACTTTGGCTTTGGTGTGTAAGGTCAGATAAGGAGTAAACAAAATGGCAGTTAAAACATTTAACCCAACTTCTCCGGCAGTCAGACAGATGGCAGTTGCTGATTACTCTGTCCTTACTAAGAAGGCACCTGAGAAGAGCCTTCTTGTGACAGCCAAGAAGCATGCAGGCCGTAACTCTTACGGACGCATCACTGTTCGTCACCAGGGTGGTGGAAACAGAAGAAAGATTCGTATCATTGACTGGAAGAGAACAAGAGATGGTATCCCTGCAACAGTTAAGGCAATCGAGTACGATCCTAACAGAACAGCATACCTCGCACTCATTCAGTACACAGATGGACAGAAGTCCTACATCCTTGCTCCTAACGGCCTCAAGGTTGGTCACACAGTAGTAAGTGGTGAAGGCGCTGATATCCTTCCAGGTAACGTAATGGTTCTCGAGCAGATCCCTGTAGGTACAGTAATCTGTTGCATCGAGCTTAACCCAGGCGCTGGTGCTCAGCTTGTTAGAACAGCTGGTGCTTCCGCTCAGCTCATGGCTAGAGAAGGAAACTTCTGCCAGATCAGACTTCCTTCCGGTGAGGTTCGTATGATTTCTGTTAAGTGCCGCGCAATGATCGGTGAGATTGGTAACGCAGAGCACGAGAACGTAAAGATCGGTAAGGCTGGTAAGTCCAGACACATGGGTATCAGACCTTCTGTTCGAGGCGTTGTTATGAACCCTAACGATCACCCACATGGTGGTGGTGAAGGTAAGTCTCCTGTTGGTCTTCCAGGTCCTGTTACACCTTGGGGTGTTCCAACACTTGGTAAGAAGACAAGAAATAAGAAGAAGGCTTCTAGCAAGTACATTGTAAGAAGCAGAAAGGGTTAAGGAGGAACAGCATGTCTAGATCTGTTAAGAAGGGTTACTACGTACAGGAAGCCCTCATGAAGAAAATCACAGCTATGAACGAAGCTGGCGAGAAGAAGGTTATCCAGACTTGGTCCCGTTCTTCCACTATTTTCCCTGAGTTTGTTGGACACACAATCGGTGTATATAACGGCAAGAGCTTCGTACCAGTTTATGTTACTGAGGATATGATCGGTCATAAGCTTGGCGAGTTCTCTCAGACACGTAAGTTCGGTGGCCACACAAGCGGCGAGAAGTCTACTCGCTAAGGTCGATAGGAGGAATGACACGTGGAAAAAATTATTTTGACTAAAGAGAATATCGAGAAGAACCGTGAGGCAATCCTTGCTGCATATGCAGCTCCAGTTTCCTCCAGTTCCAAGCTCCCTGTTCCAACAAAGAAGCAGAAGAAGCTTCTTGGTATGGGCAGAGATCAGGGTACAGCTACAGCTAAGTACGTAAGAATCTCTCCTCGTAAGGTTAAGATCGTTGCTGATCTTATCAAGGGCAAGTCTCTCGAGGACGCATATGCAATCCTTATGTACACACCAAAGGCAGCATCCCCAGTACTTACAAAGGTACTTAAGTCTGCTGAGGCAAATGCGGTTAATAACTTTGGACTCAATAAGTCTGACCTCTACGTAGCTGATGCATTCGCAAACGAGGGTCCAATCCTCAAGCGTTTCATCCCAAGAGCAAGAGGCGCAGCTAACAGAATCAACAAGAGAACAAGTCACGTTACAGTTGTTCTCAAAGAGAGAGTATAAGGAGGATATCGCATGGGCCAGAAAGTTAATCCCCATGGTTTAAGAGTCGGTGTCATCGCTGATTGGGATACTCGTTGGTATGCCGACAAGAAGACATTCGCTGATTTCCTTGTTGAGGACAAGAAGATTCGTGACTTCATCATGAAGCAGACTGATGTAATCATCAAGGACGCTAGCAAGAATTCTAAGAAGCCAATCGATGAGAGCCGCAGAAACGTTGCTGGTATCTCCAAGATCACAATCGAGAGAAAGGGTGCTGACAAGACATCCGTTATCCTCGATGTTGCAAGAGCAGGTCTTGTTATCGGTTCTAAGGGTGCAGGTATTCAGGCACTCACAGCAGCACTCAACAAGAAGTTCGGTAAGGAGTTCAGAGTTGAGGTTAAGGAAGTTAAGGATATCGATGCTAATGCACAGCTCGCTGCAGAGAACATTGCTTCTCAGCTCGAGGCACGTATCGGTTTCAGAAGAGCTATGAAGAAGGTTATGGCTTCTGCAATGAAGCAGCCAGGCGTAAAGGGTATCAAGACAAAGTGCTCTGGTCGTTTGGGTGGTGCCGAGATTGCTCGTTCTGAGTCTTATCGTGAGGGTACAATCCCTCTTCAGACAATCCGTGCTGATATCGACTACGGTTTTGCTGAGGCAAACACAACATACGGCCGTATCGGTGTAAAGGTATGGATCTATAAGGGCGAAGTTCTTCCTGAGAAGAAGTCCGCTGCAGTAGAAGGAGGTCAGAACTAATGTTACTTCCTAAGAGAACAAAGTATAGAAAGCAGCAGAGAGGCCGTATGAAGGGTAAGGCTATGAGAGGCAACAAGGTTTCTTATGGTCAGTACGGTATCGCAGCTACAGAGCCATGCTGGATCAAGGCTAATCAGATTGAGGCAGCCCGTATCGCTATCAACAGATACGTAAAGCGTGGTGGTAAGGTTTGGATCAAGATCTTCCCAGATAAGCCAGTATCTAAGAAGCCTGCTCAGGTTCGAATGGGTTCCGGTAAGGCAGCTAATGAGTACTGGTGCGCAGTTGTAAAGCCAGGCAAGGTACTCTTCGAGATTGAAGGTGTTACTGAGGAACAGGCAAGAGAGGCTATGCGTCTCGCTGGACACAAGCTTCCATGTGGAACAAAGTTCGTTATTGCAGACAAGATGAAGGAGGGTAAGTGATATGACAGCTGAAGATATTCGTAAGAAGTCATCCGAAGAGCTCGAAAAGGAACTCGCTTCCCTTAAGGATCAGCTCTTCAAGCTCCGTTTCCAGAATGCTACACACCAGCTCGACAACCCAGCACAGATTGCCGCTGTAAAGAAGGATATCGCTAGAGTTAAGACTGTAATTCGTGAGCAGCAGCTCAAGGCTAATTAAGGAGGGTATGGTAAATGGCTGAAAGAAACTTAAGAAAGACTAAGGTCGGTATCGTTACATCTGACAAGATGGACAAGACTATCACAGTTTCTGTAGTAGAGCACGTTAAGCACCCTCTTTACGGAAAGATTATGAAGAGAACTTATAAGCTCAAGGCACACGACGAGAACAACGAGTGCGCTGAGGGTGATAAGGTTAAGGTTATGGAGACAAAGCCTATTTCTAAGGATAAGAGATGGAGACTTGTTTCTATTGTCGAGAAGGCTAAGTAAGCAGGTAAAAGGAGGATATATCGATGATTCAGGTTGAATCCACACTGAGATCTGCCGACAACACAGGAGCTAAGGAGCTCGTTTGTATCAAGGTTCTCGGCGGTTCATGGCGTAAGTACGCTAATATCGGTGACGTTATCGTTTGCTCCGTTAGAGCAGCTGCTCCAGGTGGAGTTGTTAAGAAGGGTGACGTTGTTCGTGCAGTAGTAGTTAGATCAAAGAAGGGCGTTAGAAGAAACGACGGTTCCTATATCAAGTTCGATGAGAACGCTGCAGTTATCATCAACGACGATAAGAATCCTAAGGGAACACGTATCTTTGGGCCAATTGCAAGAGAGCTCCGTGAGAAGGACTTCATGAAGATCCTCTCTCTCGCACCGGAAGTTCTTTAAGGAGGAGTTAAGAATATGGCAAGTAAAGTTCATGTTAAGAAGGACGATCAGGTTATCGTCATCTCCGGTAAGGACAAGGGTACAACTGGTAAGGTTCTCAAGGTTGATACAGAGAAGGGCCGTGTATATGTTGAGGGTGCTAACATCATCAAGAAGCACCAGAAGGCTAGAACACAGGCTGAGTCCTCTGGAATCATTGAGCGTGAAGGCTCTATCGATGCTTCAAGTGTAATGCTTGTTTGCCCTAAGTGCGGCAAGGCTACACGTGTAGCACACAAGGTAAATGAAGATGGTTCTAAGGACCGCGTTTGCAAGAAGTGCGGTGCTGTTATTGATACTATCAAGAAGGCTAAGAAGGAGGTTTAATAGAAGATGGCATCCAGACTTAAGGAAAAATACACATCTGAAGTCGCTCCTGCTATGAAGGACGAGTTCAAGTATACCTCCGTAATGCAGATCCCAAAGATTGAGAAGATCGTTCTCAACATGGGTGTTGGTGAGGTTAAGGACAACCCTAAGGCTCTTGATAACGCAATGCGTGACATGGGTATTATCGCTGGTCAGAAGCCAGTTGCTACAGTATCTAGAAAGTCCGTAGCTGCTTTCAAGCTCAGAGAGGGTATGAAAATCGGTTGTAAGGTAACACTTCGTGGCGAGAGAATGTATCAGTTCCTCGACAAGCTCATCAGCATCGATCTCCCACGTGTAAGAGACTTTAGAGGCATTTCTGCCAACTCTTTCGACGGTCACGGAAACTACGCAATGGGTATCAAGGAGCAGCTCATGTTCCCTGAAATCGATTACGACAAGATCGACAAGATCCGCGGCATGGATATCATTATCGTAACTACAGCTAAGTCCGATGAGGAAGCTAAGAAGCTTCTTGAACTCATGGGCATGCCGTTCCGTAAGTAATTGGAGGAGTAAGAAACATGGCAAAAACGTCAATGAAATTCAAGGCAACAAGAACTCCTAAGTTCTCTACACAGCAGCACAATCGTTGCAAGCTCTGCGGTAGACCACATGCTTATATTCGTAAGTACGGTATCTGCCGTCTCTGCTTCCGTGATTTGGCTTACAAGGGCCAGATCCCTGGTGTAAAGAAGGCTAGCTGGTAAGGAGGAGAATAACATGCAGATTACAGATGCAATTGCAGATATGCTTACAAGAATCCGTAATGCGGGTAATGCAGGCCATCCAACAGTAGAGATTCCTGCTTCCAACCTCAAGAAGGCTATCGCTCAGATTCTTTTGGACGAGGGTTACATCGCTGGATTCGAAGTTAAGGAAGACACAAAGCAGGGTATGATCACAGTTACTCTCAAGTATGCTGGCAAGAAGCACGCTATCTCCGGCATCAAGAGAATTTCTAAGCCAGGTCTCCGTGCTTATGCAGATAAGGAAAATCTTCCTTATGTATTGGGCGGTATGGGTATCGCTATCATCTCTACATCTAAGGGCGTTGTTACAGATAAGGCAGCTCGTAAGATGGGTGTTGGCGGCGAAGTTCTCGCTTACGTATGGTAATTAGCTTTAATAAAGCTTTTATACATCTCTGAAAAGCCTGTCCCGGGCGACATACTCGGGATAAGGCATAATCTAAAGAGCAGGAGGAAAAATTTATGTCCAGAATCGGTAGAATGCCGATAACAGTTCCAGCAGGTGTTGACGTTAAGATTGACGGTCAGCATGTAACTGTTAAGAAGGATGCTACTCAGCTTGAGTATGATGTTAATCCTTCCATCACAGTATCCATGGATGGAAATGTTATTACAGTTGAGAGACACTCTGATGTTAAGGAACACAGAGCACTTCACGGTCTCACAAGAGCTTTGATTAACAACATGGTAGTTGGTGTTTCTGAAGGTTTCACAAAGACTTTGGAAATCAACGGTGTAGGTTACAGAGCAGAGAAGAAGGGTAACACAGTAGTATTCAACCTTGGATACTCTCACCCAATCGAATTCAACATCCCTGAGGGAATCACAATTGATGTTCCTTCTCAGACACAGGTCGTAGTTAAGGGCGCTGACAAGCAGCTCGTTGGTGAGACAGCAGCTAAGATCAGAAGCTTCAGAATTCCTGACGTATATAAGAACAAGGGTATCAAGTATGCCGGCGAGCGTCTTATTGTTAAGGAAGGTAAGACCGGAGCTAAGAAGTAAGGGGAGGATGAATTGAAATGATTAACAAAATTGATAAGAATGAAATTCGTAAGAGAAAGCACCTCCGCGTAAGAAAGTCCGTATCCGGTACAACTGAGCGTCCAAGACTTTGCGTATTTAGAAGCAACAGCCACATCTACGCACAGGTTATCGATGATACAACAGGAACTACTCTCGCAGCAGCTTCCTCCCTCGATAAGGATGTTAAGTCCCAGGTTTCTAACGGCAGCAACATTGAGGCCGCAGCAGCAGTAGGTAAGCTCGTAGCACAGCGTGCTCAGGAGAAGAAGATCGTTGAGGTTGTATTCGACCGTGGCGGTTATCTCTATCACGGACGTGTTGCAGCTTTGGCAGAAGCAGCTAGAGAAGCTGGACTTCAGTTCTAATAGAGGAGGAAATAAATAATGGCTTATACTTCTAACGAAGAATTGCAGGAGAAGGTTATTCATATCGGCCGCGTTTCCAAGACTGTTAAGGGTGGTCGTAACATGCGGTTCTCCGCACTCGTCATCGTAGGTGACGGTAAGGGTCACGTTGGTAAGGGTATCGGTAAGGCTGCCGAAGTACCTGAGGCTATCAGAAAGGCAATCGAAGAGGCTAAGAAGAACATTATTGAGGTTCCAGTTCTTAACGGAACTATTCCTCACGCTACAATCGGTGAGTTCTCTGCTTCTCAGATCATCATGAAGCCAGCACAGTCCGGTACTGGTGTTATCGCTGGTGGTCCAGTTCGTGCGGTATGTGAGCTTGCAGGTATCACAGATATTCGTACAAAGTCCATCGGTTCTAACAACCCTAACAATATGGTTAACGCTACATTGGAAGGTCTCAAGGGTCTTAAGTCTATCGAAGAGGTAGCTAAGGTAAGAGGCAAGTCCGTAGCTGAAATTCGCTAATTATCGGAGGTATTACAAATGAAGCTCAACGAATTGACTTCAGGCGGTAACGCTAAGGCATACCGCAAGGGCCGTGGCGCTGGATCCGGAAACGGTAAGACATCCGGTCGCGGACACAAGGGACAGAAGGCTAGATCCGGTGGTGGAGTAAGACCTGGTTTCGAAGGTGGTCAGATGCCTCTTTACAGAAGACTCCCTAAGAGAGGCTTCAACAATAAGCGTTTCGCACCTGACTATATCCTTGTTAACGTTGGTGATCTCGAGAGATTCGAGGGAACAGACGTAACACCAGAGACACTCGCAGCACAGGGCATCATCACATTGCCTAAGGTTAACGACGGTATCAAGGTTCTTGGTAACGGTGAGCTCACAAAGGCTCTCAACGTTAAGGCAACAAAGTTCTCTGCTTCCGCTAAGGAAAAGATCGAGAAGGCCGGAGGATCGGCTGAGGAGGTTTAATAGATGGCGGGCATGTTTGATACATTAATCAAAGCGTTCCGTCAGCCGGAGCTTAAGAAGAAGATTTTATTCACACTTCTTATCCTCGGTTTATATGAGCTTGGAGGGTTGGTTCCAGTTCCTGGAATCAACGGCTCTCAGTTCACTCAACTCGTACAGAGCTGGGGTCAGCTTGGTAGCATGATGGATATCATCTCTGGTGGTGGTCTTTATCATTGCACAATCTTTGCTATGGGTATCACACCTTATATCAATGCCAGCATCATCATCCAGCTCCTTACAGTTGTAATCCCTGCTCTCGAGAATCTCGCTAAGGAAGGCGAGTCAGGAAGAAAGCAGATGAGCAGAATCACAAGATATACTGCTATGGGTCTTGCTTTACTTCAGGCATGTTTGTTCTGTTATTCAACAAGATCAGCAATGATCACAAGCATCCCTAAGGCTCTTTCCGCAGCATTGGTTATTGTTTCCTTTACAGCAGGTACATGCTTTGTAGTATGGCTTGGTGAGAGAATCAATGAGTATGGTATCGGTAACGGAGTATCGCTTATCATCTTCGCGGGTATCGTAACACGACTCCCTCAGATGGCTCAGAATGTATACATGAAGTCTGCACAGGTTTCCGGTAAGGTTCCTAACTTGGCACTTGGAATCCTTGTAGGTATCATCGTATTCCTTGCTATCGTTGCAATAGCAATTGCAATTATCGTATTCTGTATTTATGTACAGAATGCAGAGAGAAGAATTCCAGTACAGTATTCTAAGAAGACTGTCGGAAGAAAGCTCTATGGAGGACAGAGTTCCTACATTCCATTTAAGATCAATCAGGCAGGAGTTATGCCGGTCATTTTCTCAATGTCCATCCTTTCTCTTCCTTCAATGATCGTTACATTGTTCTTTGCATCAAAGGACAACGTAGTAGTTAACTGGTTTAGAAACTTCAACTCCAGCCCATGGTACTATGTTTTCTACTTCATTTTGATCATGGCATTCACATTCTTCTATTCACTTATTCAGTTCCACCCAGTGGAAATCTCAAGTAACTTACAGAAGAATGGTGGATTCGTTCCAGGTATCAGACCTGGTAAGCCAACTACTGATTATCTTATGAAGGTTTCTAGTAAGCTTAACTGGGCCGATGGACTCTTCTTGGCGTTCATCTGTCTCGTACCAACACTTGTCAGCCTTTTCGCAGGACTTGAGAACATGTGGTTCGCAGGAACTTCCGTTCTTATCCTCACAGGCGTTGCGAATGATTTGTGCACACAGATTGAAGGTCAGCTCGCAACAAGAAACCTGAAGGGTTTCCTTGACTAATTTAATAAAAAACTAATTTGCAGGCGGCCTTCGTATGACCATAGGGTTATATGAAGGTCGCTTGTTATATTAAAAGACAAAGAAGGCGATTAAAATGAAACTTATTATTCTTGGAGCACCAGGATCTGGTAAAGGAACATCAGCTACAGTTCTTAGAGAAAAGTATAATCTTGCACATATCTCAACAGGAGATATTTTCCGTGCAAACATCAAGGGTGGCACACCTCTTGGCCTCGAGGCTAAGTCTTATATTGATCAGGGTGCACTTGTTCCAGATTCAGTTACAATCCGTATGGTAGAGGACAGACTTAATGCAGATGATCTTGCAAATGGTTATATCCTCGATGGATTCCCAAGAACTTTGGATCAGGCAAAGGCTCTCGATGAGATTCTTGCTTCCAAGGGTGAGAAGATTGACGCAGTACTTTCTATCGTTGTTGATGATGAAATCATCAAGAGCAGAGTATCTTCAAGAAGAGTATGTGAGAAGTGCGGCGCATCTTATAACACAATCTCTATGCCAACAAAGGTAGAGGGCGTTTGTGATTCTTGCGGCGGTAACGTTATCCAGAGATCTGATGATAACGAAGCTACTGTAGCAGCAAGACTTGAGACTTACTATAAGAATACACAGCCTCTTATCGATTTCTATGCTGCAAGAGATCTTATCGTTGAAGGTGATAACGGTAAGGATTCAGCAACATGCATTAGCCAGATCGAAGAGGGTCTTAAGAATAGAGGGATTATCTAATGGCTGTCGAGATTTTGACTGCATCCGAATTCGAAATGATGAAGGCTTCCGGACTTATTCTCCAGGAAGTATTCCGAGAGTGCGAGAAGTTCATCAAGCCTGGCATCTCTACTCATGATGTAGATAAGCTCGCTTATGACATTATAAGAAGCCATGATGCTATCCCATCATTTCTTAATTATGGTAATCCACCATTTCCAGGATCAATTTGTGCTTCAGTAAACGAAGCTGTTGTTCATGGAATTCCTTCTACAAGAGTAATTCTTAAAGAAGGAGATATACTTTCAGTTGATGTAGGTGCTATATTAGACGGATATCACTCTGATGCTGCAAGAACATTTGCAGTAGGCGAGATTAAACCAGAGGTTCAGGCTTTGATGGACGCTACAAAGCAGTCTTTCTTCGAAGGCCTTAAGTTTGCTCAGGCTGGTAACAGAACAGGTGATATTGGACATGCAGTACAGGAGTATTGCGAGTCTAGAGGTTATGGTGTAGTAAGACCTCTCACAGGTCATGGTATCGGAACATCACTTCACCAGGATCCAGACGTTCCTAACTACGGAACTGCAGGAAGAGGCTTTAGACTTAAGAAGGGTATGGCAATTTGCATCGAGCCAATGATTACACTAGGTACCCATGAAGTCTTATTACTCGACGATGAGTGGACTGTAGTAACAGCAGACGGCTTGCCTGCATGTCACTATGAGAATACAGTATTAATAACAGAAAACGGACCAGTCATGACAACTTATGAGGAGGGAACTTAATGGCTAAGGAAGACACAATTGAGGTAGAGGGTATTGTAGACGAGGCCCTTCCTAATGCAACTTTTAAAGTAAGACTTGAGAATGGCCACGTAGTAATGGCTTATATCTCTGGTAAGCTTCGTCAGAACTACATCAAGATTCTCCCTGGTGATAAGGTAACAATGGAGCTTTCTCCATATGATCTTTCTAAGGGCAGAATTACTTGGAGAGGTAAGAACTAAGATACAAATTATGGCCGTCGGTAACCCTGGCGGCTTTAGTCTGCAAAAAAGCTAAAAAAGCTCTTGCAGATAAAAAATATTCTGCTAAAATGTATTAGCGTGCGCGAAATAGGCGCATGTTTACGTAGCAAAAAATGCAGGAGGAGGAAAGCAGATGAAAGTCAGACCGTCGGTTAAGCCAATGTGCGAGAAGTGCAAGGTAATTCGCCGTCATGGCAAAGTCATGATTATTTGTTCCGACCCTAAGCACAAGCAGGTTCAGGGATAAGAACATCCGACTGCAGACAGATTTAGCCCTGTCCTATGTCGACCACGTGGCACTGCTCTGGCCACGATAAAACAAAGAAGAAACAACAAAAAGAATTAAAGCATATAACACGGAAGTAGGGGCGGCTGTTCCCTTGAAAAAGAGAATTCCTTACAGCGTGTCGTATATATAATTCACTAATTACACACCTAACGGAGGTAAAAAAATGGCTCGTATTGCCGGTGTTGATTTGCCAAATGATAAGAGAATTGAGATTGCTCTTACATACATTTATGGCATTGGTACGACAAGCGCTTCCAGTATCATTGAGAAGACTGGAATCAACCCTGATACAAGGGTTAAGGATCTCTCTGAGGATGAGCTTGCTAAGATTCGTGAGACTATCGAGAGTGAGAATATCATTGTTGAGGGTGATCTTAAGAGACAGATCGCTGGAGACATCAAGCGTCTTACAGATATTAACTGCTACAGAGGCCGTCGTCACAGAATGGGTCTCCCTGTAAGAGGACAGCGTACAAAGACTAACGCTCGTACTCGCAAGGGTCCTAAGAGAACTGTTGCAGGTAAGAAGAAGTAAGGAGGGGCGATATAAATGGCTAACGATAAGAAGAGCACAAGAACCAGAAGACGCGAACGTAAGAATATCGTCGAAGGTGCAGCTCACATTCACGCTACTTTTAACAATACAATTATTACTATTACAGACAGACAGGGTAATGCAATCTCTTGGGCTTCTGCTGGTCAGCAGGGTATGAGAGGTTCCCGTAAGGGTACAGCTTTCGCTGCTCAGGTTGCTGCTGAGGATGCTGCTAAGAAGGCAGTTGATCACGGCATGAAGACATGCGAAGTTTATGTAAAGGGTCCTGGTGCTGGTCGTGAGTCTGCTGTTAGAGCACTCGCTACAGCTGGTCTTGATATTACGATGATTAAGGATGTAACACCTGTTCCACACAACGGTTGCCGTCCTCCTAAGCGTCGTAGAGTTTAATAGGAAAGAGGGTATTTAATTATGGCAAGAGATATGACTCCAGTTCTCAAGAAGTGCAGATCCCTCGATATCGAGCCAGCATTTCTTGGTATTGATAAGAAGTCCACAAGAAATAGAAACGGTAGAGCTAGAAAGGTATCCGAGTACGGTTCCCAGCTCAAGGAAAAGCAGAAGGCTAAGTTCATCTATGGTGTTCTTGAGAAGCCTTTCAGAAACTATTTCGAGAAGGCACAGAAGCTCCACTACGGCACAACTGGTGAGAATTTGATGATTCTCCTCGAGACAAGACTCGATAACGTTCTCTTCAGAATGGGTTATGCTCGTACAAGAGATGAGGCTAAGCAGATTGTAAGCCACAAGAATATTAAGGTTAACGGTAAGACTGTTAACGTTCCATCCTACCGCGTAAGCGTTGGTGATGTAATCGAAGTTAAGGAAGGCGCTAAGTCCTCTGTAAGATTCAAGGATATCCTTGAGACAACAGAAGGCAGAATCATTCCTGAGTGGGTTTCCACAGATCGTGAGAAGCTCTGCGGTAAGGTTAACGCTATCCCAACAGCAGATCAGATCGATGTACCTGTTAACGCAGTTGCTATCGTCGAGTTGTACAGCAAGTAATTTGCTCGTATTGATTGGAGGAAAATAATGAACGATATTTTACAGCCAACCATTGAATGTAAAGAAACAAGTGAAGATGGTTCTTACGGCAAATATGTCGTATCTCCGCTCGAGCGTGGATATGGCACGACGCTTGGCAACTCCTTGCGCCGAGTTCTTCTTTCTTCTCTTACAGGTGCTGCAGTAACAGCAATCAAGATTGATAACATCTACCATGAGTTCACAACTGTTCCTGGTATCATCGAGGACATGACAGAGATTATCCTTAATATTAAGGGTATCCGTGTTAAGCTCCACTCTGATTCTCCTAAGACAGTTTGCATCAGTATCCCAGAGGGTAAGACTGGTGAGCTCAAGGCTGGTGACATTGTCCACGATGACGAAGTTGAGATTGTAAATCCTGACCTCGTTATCGGACACCTTAATGGTGAGTCCAAGGTATTCATGGAACTTACAATTGCTAAGGGCCGTGGATATAACACAGCTGACCAGAATAAGGTTGAGGGCCAGGCAATCGGTATTATTGCTATCGATTCCATCTTCACACCTATTAAGAAGGCTAACTTCATCGTTGAGAATACTCGTGTAGGTGCTCGTACAGACTACGACAGCCTTACACTCGAGGTATGGACAGACGGTACAATCGCAGTTGATGAGGCTTTCGCTTCTGCTGCAGATATCCTTATCACTCACTTGAGCCTTTTCAAGGCTTTGACTGATACGGATAGCGTAATCAGCTTTAAGACAGTTGAGCCTAAGACAGAGAAGAACTCAGAGCTCAACAAGGCTATCGAGGATCTTGATTTCTCAGTTCGTACTTATAACTGCCTTAAGAGAGCTGCTATTAATACAGTAGGCGATCTTATTGGTAAGTCTGAGGACGAGATGATTAAGGTTAGAAACCTCGGAAAGAAGTCCCTTGACGAAGTCATCGCGAAGCTTTCCGATATGGGTTTGCATCTTGCAGACGCAGAAGACTAATAGCTAATTCAGGAGGATATGATATATGGCTAACAGAAAACTTGGCCGTCCTACAGATCAGAAGATGGTAATTCTTCGTAACCTCGCTACAGCTTTGGTTCTTAACGGTAAGGTTGAGACAACAGTAGCTCGTGCGAAGGAAGTAAGCGCTATCGTTGATTCACTCGTAGCTGACGCAATCAAGGAGAAGGATAACTTCACAACTAAGGATATTACTGTTTCTACAGCTAAGCTTGACGGCAAGGGCAAGAAGGTTCTTGTTGCTAAGACATCTAAGAACGGTAAGAAGTATGATGCAGTTGATCGTGAGATCAAGACAAAGACTGTTCAGGTTGATTCTGCATCCAGACTTGCAGCTAGAAAGAATATGACAAAGTGGCTTATGAAGAGCCATGACGCAGAGGGCAACGCTGTTAACCCTGTTAACAAGCTCTTTGACGAGATTGCTCCTAAGTACGAGGGCATTCAGGGTGGTTACACAAGAGTTATCAAGATTGGCGCTAGACGCGGTGATGGCTCTGAGATGGCAATCCTTGAGTTTGTTAAGTAATAAATTCTAGCGATTAAAAGTTTTATATGGGGGTTGCTATATGGCAACCCCTGTTTTATTCTTGTTATCATGATTAACGGCATCAGTGTCAAAAACGTAAGCTTTACATATAAAAATGACGAGGGCGAAGAATTAGCTAATCTTCGTCCTGCTTTGGATAACATTTCTTTGGAAATAGAAGCTGGCATGTATTGTGCTGTGTTAGGTCCTAATGGTTCAGGTAAATCTACACTAGCTAAGATTATTGATCTTCTAGAGCTTCCTGACAGCGGCAGTATTACTGTTCTTGGAATTGATGGCAGTAATCAGGATGACTATTATAAAATTCGAGAGAATTGTTCTTATGTGTTCCAAAATCCTGATAATCAGATAGTTGGAACAATTGTTGAAGAGGATGTAGCATTTGGTCCTGAGAACCTAGGCATTAAATTACCAGAATTAAGAGAGCGTGTGGATAATGCTCTTAAGTATGTTGGTCTTTATGATTTAAAAGACAGGCAGGCTGCGTCTTTGTCAGGTGGACAGAAGCAAAAACTGGCAATAGCAGGTGCTTTGGCAATGATGCCTAAGGTATTAATTCTCGATGAATCAACAGCTATGCTTGACCCTGTAAGCAGAGATGAGTTCTTAGAATTAGTAGAAAAACTCAACAAAGAAAAGGGTATTACAGTAATTACTATTACTCACGATATGAGTGAGGCTGTAAGATGTGAGAAAATCTATGTAGTAGAAGAAGGAAAACTTACTATGAGCGGTACACCTGCTCAGATTTTCTCCAGAAGCGAAGATATTGTTAAAGCGGGACTGGAACTTCCACCTGATATGAATCTGCTTAATGAACTGGCAAAAATTACTGGTACAAAGCTTTCAGAGCAGCAGCTTACATCAAAAGAAAACATCATTAATACAGCTGTAGATATAGCAATCCGCGCGACCGAAGCTCCAGATGCAAAGGAAGAGAAGGATACTAAATCTACCCGTAAAATCATGGAGATAAAAGATCTCTCACATACTTACGATGATGGTAAAACACATGCGATAGAGCATATAGATTTAGATATTTATGAAGGTGAGATTCTGGCTATTGTAGGTAAGAGTGGATGCGGTAAGACTACACTTGTATCTCATCTAAATGGAATAATAAGACCTCAGTCTGGTGATGTAGTATTCCATACTGACGATGGACGTGAATTATCAACAACTCGTAAAAAGGACATCATGGAACTAAGGCGTAATACAGGTCTTGTTTTCCAGTATCCTGAGTATCAGCTCTTTGAGGAGACTGTATACAAAGATATAAGCTACGGTTTAATTAAAATGAAGGCTCCAGTCGATAATATCGACGCGAGAATTCGCGAGACTGCCAGGATGGTTGGTCTAAGTGAAGAATTACTTCAAAACAACCCTTTCGAGTTGTCAGGAGGTCAGAAGCGTCGTGTAGCCATGGCAGGAATTCTCGTAATGAAGCCAAAGATTTTAGTTTTGGATGAGCCTGCTGCAGGTCTAGATCCTAAGGGCCGTCAGGACATGTTTACGATGATTAATGCTTTAAGAGAAGCAGGAACGACGATCGTACTTGTGTCGCATAACATGGATGAGGCTTCAAGATACGCGGACAGAATCGTATGCATCAAGTCTGGTAAGAAGATAGCTGAAGGTAAGGCACAGGATCTGTTCGAGAGTGAGGAAAAGGCATTAAGTCTCGGATTATCTCTGCCAAAGCTTTATGAGGTTTCTTCAAAAATTAAGGAGAGAATTGCCATAACAGATCCTACAGTAAAGTTCATGCCACCTAAGGCAAATGCTAAGGACGAAGCAGCATCCATAGTAAGGAGTGTGCTCCATGCTAAGTGATATCTCCCTCGGCCGTTATGTAGAGACGGGTTCTATCCTTCATAGAACTGACCCTCGAGTAAAGCTTATACTTTACGTGGTATATCTTATTGCGATTTTTATGGTGTCTTCGCCTCAGGCTTTGGTAGCGATGTTTGTGATTATTGTTATTCAGCTTGTAGTAGCTAAGATGCCAATTAAGGTAACATGGAATACATTAAAGCCAATGCTTCCACTAACCCTGTTTATAACGCTTCTTAATCTGTTTACTCTTAAGCAGGGCGAAATAATTTTCCATTGGAAGATACTAACCATCACAGATTATGGCGTACAAAAAGCGGTGCTTATGGGATTAAGGCTTTTATTCCTTGTTTTATCAACATCAGTAATGCTTACTCTTACTACAACTCCTCTTAAAATATCAGATGCATTGGAGTCTTTGTTTTCTCCTCTTAAGGTGATTAAAGTTCCAGTACACGAGATGGCGATGATGATGTCTATAGCGCTTCGATTCATACCAACATTAATTGATGAGACAGATAAAATAATGAAGGCACAGGTGTCGCGTGGTGCTGACTATGACACGGGTTCTTTTGTAAATAGAATTAAGGGTTATATAACAATTATTGTTCCGTTATTTGTATCTTCTTTTAAGCGTGCAGAAGACCTGGCAATCGCTATGGATGCCAGATGCTACAGAGGTGGAGTTGGAAGAACAAAGCTGAATCCACTTAAGCTTACAAGAAGCGATATATTAGTTGGTATTGCTTTTACATTAGGAGCAGCATCATTAGTTATAATTGATTTTCTTGTAAAGTAATTATCAGCCTACAAACACGTAGTGCTTTATGTTAAAATTATCAGACGAAAACTAATTTGGAGGACGCGCACATGGCATATTATGTGGGTATCGATCTTGGTGGTACTAATATCAAAGCTGGTATCGTAGACGATCAGGGTAAGCTTCTTAACAAGGAAAGCATCAAGACAAATGCAGATAGACCAATGGAGGAGATTATCCATGATATGGGTACTCTTGCTCTCTCAGTAATTGAGGCAGCTGGCCTTAAGACAGAGGACATCTCAGCAATTGGTATCGGTTCTCCAGGAACTCCAGATAATATCGCTGGTTTGCTCGTATATTCTAACAATCTTCCATTCAATATGGCTCCTATGAGAAAACTCATCAGAGAGGTTGTAGATCTTCCAGTTTATATTGATAATGACGCTAACTGTGCAGCTATGGCTGAGGCTGTTGCTGGTGCAGCAAAGGGTGCTAAGGACTCCGTTACAATCACACTCGGTACTGGTGTAGGTGCTGGTGTAATTGCCAACGGCAGAATCTATTCTGGTTTTAATCAGGCTGGTTCTGAGTTCGGTCATACAGTTCTCGTTTCTGGTGGCGTACCTTGTTCTTGTGGACGTAAGGGTTGCTTCGAGTGCTATGCTTCTGCATCTGCTCTCGTAAGAATGACAAAGGAAGCTGCTGATGCTAACCCAGATTCCAAGCTTAATGATGTAATCAATGAGCTCGGCAAAGTTAACGGTAAGGTTGCATTTATGGCTCAGAGATTGGGCGATGCTGCAGCTGATGGCGTTATCGATATGTATACAGATTACCTCGCAGATGGTCTTGCAAATGCTATCAACACATTCATGCCTGAGGTACTCGTAGTAGGTGGTGGTGTATGTAACGAAGGTGATCCACTCCTCATTCCTCTTCAGGAGAAGACAATGAGCAGACCTTACTTCGGACCTGGCGTTAAGAAGACAAGAATTGCTCTTGCTCAGATGGGTAATGACGCAGGTATCGTAGGCGCAGCTATGATGGGTATGAGCTGCTTCGAAGATAAGATCGACGGTACTGCTTGCTAATTTAAAATGCCTACCGTCGCACTCACATTAGAATTCGACGGCACGAATTTTGTCGGCTGGCAGATTCAGGACAATGGCAGATCCGTCCAGGAAGTTGTCCAGCAGGCACTTACAACTTTATTTAAGCAGGAAATAAAAATTCAGGGATGTTCCCGAACAGACTCCGGCGTGCATGCACGTGGGCTTGTCTGTTCCGGGGAGGTCCCTTTTATTATCCCTGCGCATAAGCTTCCTCTGGCTTGCAATGCTCTGCTGCCTGATGATGTATCTGTGGTGAAGGCAGTATATGTTAGGGATGGTTTTAATGCCAGATTCGATAACTTAGGCAAGCGATATATCTATCGCATTTACCACGGGCCTGTAAGAAGTCCGCTTCTTAGCAGATATACGTATTACACCAGTTATGACTTGGATATAGAAGCGATGCGTAAGGCGGCTGCATACTTTGCTGGCGAGCATGATTTTGCTGCTTTTTGCGCCGTCGGAGGCTCACAGAAAACTACAGTAAGACGTCTTCATTCTATTTCTATTCTCGAAAGGGATAACGTAATAGAGATTGAGGTAAAAGGTGAAGCATTTCTCTACAATATGGTGCGCATAATTGCAGGTACTTTACTCTATGTTGGAACAGGTAAAATCAAGGCTGAAGATATACCTTCAATATTAGCTTCATGTGACAGGGAACAGGCAGGTAAGACTCTCCCGCCAGAAGGACTTACGCTTGAAGAAGTGTACTATAACTGGGATGAGAAACTACAATTTGATTACAAGGATTGAAACTAAGGCTTATATGCATATATAATGGCCTTACTTGGTAATATTAATGTATTAAGAGCCGCACGGGCTGTGCGACTCTTATTCTTTTTTGAAAAACATTTGGGAGGACATCATGAATCTTAAGGGACGTTCATTCTTAACACTCAAGGACTACACTCCAGAGGAGATTAGTTATCTTATTGATCTCGCTGCTGAGTATAAGCGTAAGAAAAAAGAAGGCATTCTTGTCGATAAGCTTCGCGGTAAAAATGTAGCTTTGATTTTTGAGAAAACAAGTACAAGAACAAGATGTTCCTTTGAGGTTGCAGCTCATGACCTGGGAATGGGTACAACTTACTTAGACCCGTCAGGGTCCCAGATTGGTAAAAAGGAGAGCATCGCAGATACAGCTAGAGTTCTTGGCAGTATGTTCGAGGGTATCGAGTATCGTGGCTTCGAGCAGACAATCGTAGAAGATCTCGCCAAGTATGCAGGCGTTCCTGTATGGAATGGCCTTACAAATGAGTATCATCCAACACAGATGCTTGCGGACCTCCTTACAATCAAGGAAATCTTCGGCGACTATAAGGGCAGAAAATTAGCATATATGGGCGACGCTCGCTACAACATGGGTAACTCCCTCATGATTGTTTGCGCCAAGATGGGAATGCATTTCGCAGCAGGCGCTCCAAAGGCATATATGCCAGACCCAAAGCTTGTAAAGCAGTGCGAAGAGTGGGCTAAGGAATCAGGAGGCTCCATACTTCTTACAGAGGATGCGATGGAAGCAGCTAAGGACGCTGATGTTATCTATACAGATGTATGGGTTTCCATGGGCGAGCCAGACGAAGTATGGGAAGAGAGAATTAAGTCCTTGTCACCATACAAGGTAACTAAGGAGCTTATGGATAACGCCAAGGACGAGGCAGTATTCCTTCACTGTCTGCCAGCTTTCCATGATCTTAAGACAAAGATTGGTAAGGAAATGGGCGAGAGATACGGATTCACTGAGCTTGAGGTTACAGATGAAGTGTTCGAAGGACCAAGATCTCGTGTATTCCAGGAAGCAGAGAATCGTATGCATACAATTAAGGCTGTTATGGCAGCTACTTTGCTTGGAGAAGACGCGTAATTACTGGCCTGTTTATAGTTGCTTATTAATGTTTAAGAATTGTTTAAGTCGGTCTTAGTAATATTGAATTAGAGATTCCTCGATTCTATAATTTGAATCAAGAATAAGGGAAAGAGAGGAATTTCTATGGATATTTCTATGTGGGTATTGTGGATAATCCTCGCAGTGATCTTCGTCATTATTGAAGGCATTACGTTAGGACTCACCACCCTCTGGTGTTCAGTCGGAAGCCTTGCAGCAGCTCTTTGTGCATATCTTGGAGCAAACCTGGGTATTCAGATTGCTGTAATGGTAGTAGTCTCAGTAGTTTGTTTCTTAATCTGCCTTAAGTGGATTAAACCACAGATGGATAAGAGAATGAATAATCAGAGCAATGCAACAAATGCAGACAGAGTAATCGGACAGACAGCTATCGTAACAAAGACAATTGATAATATCGATGGCGTAGGTCTTGCTAAGGTTAAGGGTCAGGACTGGAGCGCTAAGTCATCTGACAACTCTGTTATCAAGGAAGGCGCTAAGGTTAAGGTATTATCGATTGAGGGCGTAAAGCTCGTAGTCGAGGAAATTAAGGAGAGTGAAGTATGATTGCAGCAATTATCATTTCAGTAGTTTTTATTATTCTTGCAGTATTGTCTATCGACATCGTTCCACAGGCAACAACACATATT
Source organism: Saccharofermentans sp. (assembly GCA_045600625.1). Classification (GTDB taxonomy): domain Bacteria; phylum Bacillota; class Clostridia; order Saccharofermentanales; family Saccharofermentanaceae; genus Saccharofermentans. The sequence continues at coordinate 22,484 of JAZRYF010000019.1, read as the reverse complement.
ATCGAGAGATTCGGTACTTATAAGGCAACATTTAATACAGGTTTCCATCTTAAGGTTCCATTCATCGATAAGGTAGCAAAGAGAATTTCCCTTAAGGAAAAGGTTGCAGACTTTGCACCACAGGCTGTTATCACTAAGGATAACGTTACAATGCAGATTGATACAGTTCTCTTCTATCAGATTCTCGATCCTAAGCTTTATACATACGGCATCGAGCGTCCAATTCTCGCTATTGAGAACCTCTCTGCTACAACACTTCGTAACATCATCGGTGACCTCGAGCTTGACCAGACTCTCACATCTCGTGACATCATTAACACAAAGATGAGAGAGATTCTCGATACAGCTACAGACCCATGGGGTATCAAGGTTAACCGTGTAGAGCTTAAGAATATCATCCCACCACGTGAAATTCAGAATGCGATGGAGAAGCAGATGAAGGCTGAGCGTGAAAAGAGAGAGGCTATCCTTATTGCTGAAGGTAAGAAGGAAGCTGCTATTCGTGAGGCTGAGGGTGAGAAGGAGGCTGCAATCCTCCGTGCTGAGGCTCGTAAGGAAGCTGCTATCCGCGAGGCAGAAGGTCAGGCAGAAGCAATCCTCAAGATTAATCAGGCTAAGGCTCAGGGCCTTCAGATGATTAAGGATGTACAGGCTGATGATGGTCTTGTTAAGATCAGATCTCTCGAGGCTATGGAGAAGATTGCTAATGGTCAGGCTACAAAGATTATTATCCCTTCTGAGCTTCAGTCTGTTGCTGGTCTTGCAACATCTCTGAAGGAAGTAGTTACAAAGTAATTTGATACCACTTAGCAGTTAAAATGGTTTATAATTAAGGCTCTGGGAGAAATTCCCAGAGCCTTTTTAATTCAAGTCGCGGAGGCGCTTATATGAACAGTTGGAATGAACGAATTAATATGAGTATGCTCACTGATTTTTATGAGCTTACTATGGGCAAGGGGTACCTGGATGACAATTCAGCAGAGAAGATAGTTTATTTCGATGCTTTCTTCAGAAAAGTTCCTGAGCAGGGTGGATATGCTGTTATGGCTGGCCTTCAGCAGGTAATCGAATATCTGGATAATCTCCACTTCTCAGAAGAGGATCTTAAGTTCTTAAGCGGCTATGGATTTGATGATAAGTTCATAGACTATCTCCGTAATTTTAAGTTTACCTGTGATGTATGGGCAGTACCTGAAGGAACACCAGTATTCCCTGGCGAGCCACTAATCAAGATTAAGGGCCCTGTTTTGCAGGCGCAGCTTTTGGAGACTGCTTTACTTTGTACTATTAACCACCAGACACTTATCGCTACTAAGACAGCCCGTATCGTAAGAGCTGCCGAAGGAAGACCGGTAATGGAGTTCGGTGCAAGACGTGCTCAGGGATTTGATGCATCTGTATTAGGTGCAAGAGCGGCTTATATTGCAGGTGCAGCAGGAACATCCTGTACTATCTGTGGTGAGCAGTTCAATATTCCTTTGTCTGGTACAATGGCGCACTCATGGGTAATGCTTTACGACGATGAGTTTGAAGCATTTAAGGCATACGCCTTGTCATATCCTGATAAGTGCTTGTTGCTCGTAGATACATATGATGTACTGAAGTCTGGTATTCCTAATGCAATCAGATGTGCCAAGGAAGTATTAGAGCCAATGGGCAAGAGACTTCTTGGTATAAGAATTGACTCTGGCGACTTAACTTATATGACTCAGAAGGCTCGTAAGATGCTTGATGATGCAGGTCTTACAGACTGTAAGATTACAGTATCCAACGCCCTTGATGAATACCTCATTAGAGACCTTATTTCTCAGGGTGCATGCATTGATTCATTCGGTGTAGGTGAGAGACTTATCACTTCCAAGGCAGAGCCAGTATTCGGAGGCGTTTATAAGATTGCTGGTGTAGTTGATGAGGATGGTACTATTATTCCTAAGATGAAGATTTCCGAGAATGCTGGTAAGGTGACAACACCATGCTCCAAGGAAATCGTAAGATTCTACGACAAGGCTACAGGTAAGGCTATGGCGGATGTGCTTTTCGTAGAGGGCGAAGAGATTCCAAATGGCGAGCCATATGAGATCTTCGATCCAATCGAGACTTGGAAGTGTAAGGTTCTTGAGAATTACACAACACAGAAGTTGCTTGTTCCAATCTTCGAGCAGGGCAAGCTTGTTTATGACTGTCCTTCCATTATGAAAATTAGAAACTACTGCACAAAGCAAATTGATACATTGTGGGAGGCTGTTAAGCGTTTTGAGAACCCACATAAATATTATGTAGATTTATCTCCAAAGCTTTGGAAGATTAAGGATGATATTTTGAGAAGTTATAGAAAGGCTAGGTAATTTAATATGGCAAATCCAATCGTTACAATTAAGATTAAGGACATGGGTGATATCAGGGTAGAGCTTTATCCTGAGGCAGCTCCAATCACTGTTGAGAACTTTGTAAAGCTCGCTGGTGAGGGCTTCTACAATGGTCTTACATTCCACAGAATCATTCCTGGATTCATGATTCAGGGTGGTGATCCACAAGGTACAGGTATGGGTGGTTCCAGCGAGAAGATTAAGGGTGAGTTCGCTTCTAATGGTGTAATGAATCCTTTGAAGCACACACGTGGTGTTATCTCTATGGCCAGATCTATGATGCCAAACTCTGCAAGCTCACAGTTCTTTATCATGCACGAGGATGCTCCACACCTGGATGGTGAGTACGCTGCCTTTGGTAAGGTAATCGAGGGTATCGAAGTTGTAGATAAGGTAGCTTCTGTAAGAACTGACTACGGCGACAAGCCACTCGAGCCAGTTATTATGGAACTTATGACTGTTGAGATGTAATTGTGTCTAAGAAGAAAAGCATTGCTTTAACAATTCTTTTTTCGATATTATTCTTCTTTTTTACTTTCTTTGCAGCAGGATTTATATGGGTATCCTCTGTATGGAAAACTATAACCTTTGATGAAGTCGTATTCCACTTAATGGCGCCTATTGAGGGCACGGAAAGTGGAGTAATAATCGGCTTCATTTTAAGGGTACCTTTGGTTGCTGCTATTCTTACAGCAATCGTGGTTATTATCTCCAGGAAGCAGCTTAAAAAGTCTAAGGGAAGATTTTATGGCGTAAATATTATTGCCTTGCTTTTTTCTGTGCTCGTATTTGGTGTCATGGCTTTAAAGGTAGACAGACAGTATGGAATACGTCAGTATATACGCGCTCAGCAGGGTGATTCTTCATTCATGGACCAGCAGTATGTTGATCCTTCTCAGGTTGAGATTACTTTCCCTGAGGTTAGACGTAACTTAATCTATATCTATGCTGAATCAATGGAGATTACTTATGCAGATATAGCTTCTGGTGGCTCATTTGAAGTTAATACAATTCCTGAGTTAACTACACTTGCCTTAGAAGAAGGAGAATGCTTTAACGGCGATTCTGGAACTCTTAATGGTGGCATGGTTTTATTCGGTTCATCGTGGACTATGGGTGGTCTTATGGCTCAGGCTTCAGGTGCCCCTATTGTTGCTGGAATTAATAATGCCAGTATGAATGTAGCAGATTCTTTTTATCCTAATTTGACTGCTATAGGTAACATTTTAGAAGATGATGGGTATGTAAACTATTTTATGTGCGGCTCTGATTCTGTTTTTGGTGGAAGAGCGCAGTTTTATAGCGATCATGGAAATTTTGAGATTTTTGATTACAATACGGCGCTCGACAGAAGTTATATACCTGCAGACTACAGAGAGTGGTGGGGATTTGAAGATGAAAAGCTCTTTTCCTATGCTCAGGAGCAGCTTCTTACATTAGCTTCGGGTGACAGACCTTTTAATTTTACGATGCTTACTGCTGATACGCATTTTGAGGACGGATATGTATGCCCTAATTGCGATAGTCAGTTCGATATTCAGTATTCTAATGTTATGGCGTGCTCTTCAAGGCAGATTATGGCCTTTGTAAGATGGATTCAGGAACAGGATTTTTATGAGAATACGACTATCATAATCTCAGGCGATCACTACACAATGGATGCCGATTACTGTCTTGAGATTCCAGAAGGCAACAGAAGAACATATGTAACTATAATTAACAGCGCTGCTGAGCCTGCGATAAATCAAAGACGAGAGTATTCAACCTTTGATTTGTTCCCGACAACACTGGCTGCTATGGGATGCACTATCCAGGGAGATAGGTTAGGTCTTGGAGTTAATCTGTATTCTGACACTCCTACACTGGTTGAGACTTTTACTCCTGACGAGATTAATAATGAGCTTCGTATGAGTGGTGATTATTACGCTACTCATTTTGGTGTTCCAAGCCCATTCTCAGGTGCTATTTTGATTGGTACAGGTCTTGTTGAAGTGCATACAGATGTTATAAATGGAACACTTCAGGCTGAGGTCCTGGGCCTTGAGAATGCAGATGAGGTCCCTGCTAATGTATATGCGCAGGTTATAAATATCGATGGCGATGTAATAAGTCAGACTGATATGATTCTCGGCACGGACAAGATTTATCGCTATGAGTGTAATGGCGTGGATACAAGCGGTGACTATAGGCTTTGTATCTTTGTTACTGATATGGAAGGCAACGATATTAGTCTTTACAGCAACACTGTAGTGGAGGAAGAAGCAGAACCTGCCGAAGACTATTCAGATGTGGAGTTTACTTTCGAGATTAATGGGGAAAACACTGTAAGAGTCGTATACCCGCTTCTGGTGCCATCAGGTACTGTTCCTGGGTGGATTTACGTGTGGGATGATAACGATCCTACAGTGATTAGAAAGTTCATCCTGGGCCATCTCAGGGTTACTAACGATGATGGAAGTGAATCCATTTTTATCACTAACGAGAGTGTTGATATTAGTGGTATGGATCCTGATAGTGTGAACTTCTCGATTTATTTCTATCACGATGATGATGGCGTAGTGTATACAAATCGCTACATGCACGCGTTGTCTTAGCGTAAGGGGTATAATTGATACAACAAATAGGAGATGATAGAATAGTACTATGGATTCAAAAGAAAATTCACGTGCTAAGCATATAGATTTCATATTTATCGACCTCTTCTGTGTGGAAGTGGCATATTTGATTTCTATTATTCTTAGATATGGACCAGAGACATTCAGCGACCTTTTAAAGCCTGAATTTGCTCAGTCTTTAAATGATTTCAGAACAGTAAATGTAGTAATAATTGCAGCTTATATATTCCTGATGCTGTTCGCGAGACCTCATCAGGGTATTGTAAAACGAGGTCACATCGCTGAGGTTGGGAAAATAGTAGTTCTTAATTTTGAGATTATTCTCATCCTTGTGGGCTTCTTCTTTGCCACTCAGATATCGATGGTTTATTCCCGTCTTATGATTGGTTATCTGTTCCTGGCAGACGTTGTTCTGATGATGATTTTCCGAACTATTCGTAAACTTATTTTGCGTCTCAAATTCATAGATGGAACCGATTCATCTAATGTTTTGATAGTAGCCCAGAAGGATACAGCTGATGACTTTTATGGAACGCTTCTTAACAACAACAGCGGTTTTTATCACTTCAAGGGTATTGTCTTTACAGACGATTACCAGGGTGATGAATATAAGGGAATGCCGGTAGTTAAGGAGAGTGATATTCTCGAATTTGTTAAGTCAAATTCTATTAATGACGTGTATATGCTAACGAAGTCTTCAGGACATCTGGCATCTATGCTTATTGGTATGGGTATTACTGTTCACAGAGCGATGGACCTCGAGACTCCTAATATGATTAATGCGACAATTAATCAGATTGGTGACTATACAGTAGTTACCTCTTCAATTACGAGAGCCTCTATGGGAGAGCTGTTGCTTAAGAGAATGTTTGACATTTTCTGTTCAATATTTGGACTTATCTTTGCTGGCATCTTTGCAGTAATTCTGGCACCTATTATTAAGTCTCAGGCACCAGGTCCTGTATTCTTTGTACAGACCAGAATAGGTAAGAATGGTAAGCCTTTTAAGATGTATAAATTCCGTTCGATGTATATGGATGCAGAGGAGCGTAAGAAGGAACTTATGGCTCAAAATGAGATGGAAGGGTTTATGTTTAAGATGAAAAATGACCCTAGAATTTTCCCAGCAGGTAAGTTCATTCGTAAGACCAGCATCGACGAATTTCCACAGTTTTGGAATGTTCTTAAGGGCGATATGTCTTTGATTGGTACACGTCCACCAACGCTTGATGAGTATGAGAATTATAAGCGTCACCATATGAGTCGTCTCGCTATGAAGCCTGGAATTACAGGAATGTGGCAGGTATCTGGTCGTTCTGATATTACAAGCTTTGAAGAGATTGTTCGTCTTGATAATGAGTACATTAGAAATTTCAGTATCGGACTTGATATCAAAATTATGCTTAAGACTTTCGCTGCCGTTTTTGGTATGAAGGGATCCAAGTGACATTTGATATAACAAAGCAGACGGGAAGAAGTATTTCACAAGCCGTTTATCTTGCTGCTTTTTCCTGTTTTTTAATTTTTGGTTTTCTCGAGAGTACAACATTTACCATAGGAGCTCCTGATGCCGTTGTTCTGATTATCAGGGCGGTTTTATTTGCTGTCGGAATCTACCGTGTGCTGATTTGTAAAGATGAGATTCCTAAGGCTTCTCTGATAATTGTAGCGGCGCTATTGGGACTAGGGCTGTTCTTTTTAATCGCGCGAGGCGATTATTTTATAATAGATATGGCTACTGTGATGATGGGTTCAATAGGTATACCTTTTAAACGCATAGGATGCCTTTATATCTTCATCAATGGCTTCCTGGGATTAATGGCCTTAATCTGTTCTCAGACTGGCGTTATACCCGACTATGTGTTCTACACAGATATTGGTACCAAAATGGTTACAAGACACTCCTTCGGGATAATTTATCCTACTGACTGCTTTGCTCACCTGTTCTATATGGGGATCGCTTATTTTATCGTCAGATGGAAAAGAATTACTTACAAAGAACTCGGGGTAATAGCGGCAATAAGCGTCATTTTATTTATGCTGACAGGTGCCAGAGCAGGATTTTTATGTATGGCTTTGGCTCTGATAATGGTTGCTTTATGTAAGTTTATGAAGTATGGAGAAATTAATATAAGCGATAAGGTAAAGACTACTATTGGAGCATTAATTATGCCTGTAGGAGCTGCTTTTATGCTCCTTTTGACATGGTTTTTTAAGCCATATAACGAGCTTTATGCCAGGGTTGATAATATTATGACTCAGCGCTTAAGTTACGGAAGATTAGGCTTTGATTTATATGGCTTTACGCCACTTGGAAGTGCCAATTTTGCAGAGAATGGAAATGCTAATGGAGGCATCTTTAATTACGACTATGTGTTCTACGACTCTTCGTACATTAAGATGCTTTTTAAGTATGGATTTATCGTCTTGATTTTGGTTTTGGCTATCTATGCTTTAATCTCTGTAAGACTTGTGAAAAATAAGATGTTTTACGCAGTAATTTTTATTGTGGCGATTGCTTTGTCATGTGTAATTGAGCACCATATCTGGGAACTGCCTTACAATTTATCTTTCCTGCTTTTGACAGCAGATATGTCATCTTGCTTACAATCTAATACTTATATTATTAATAATAAATAAATAATGGTATAATTAGGCTCACGTAAACTCGCCCTTTTGGAGGAGCCTATGAAATACATCATTAACAGTGAAGAGACTGAGATAAATATCAAAGACATGTTGTCTTACTGCCTTTTGCGTTGGCGTAAAATTCTGTGCTTTATGATTGCCGTTGGAGTAATCCTCGGAGGCTATATGGGATACAAGAAGTACACATTTGCTTCTGGTATCAGCCAGGCTGTACAGGAATACTTTTCTGACCCACAGGCTTTGCTTGATAAGCAGCAGTACGCTTTGGAAGCACAGGCTAATGGCGTTACATTGTCACCTGAAGAACAGCTTTCAGGTTATGAGGCTCAGGTTATAAGTGAAGTTGATGCACTTCAGAGACTTTACAGCATGAATACAAATATTCGTGAGAGCATCAACATCCTGAATTCTCTTAATGATTATCGCGCTAACTCATATCTCATGAGAGTTAACCCTGAAGCAGTTCCTGTAGCAGAAGCTGACGTAATGATCACAGTTGGTGAGGATGCTCCTGTTAACAGCATTAATGTTTTGACAAATGCTTATATCAACTACTTAAGTCAGGGAGATTACCTCTCTTCTTATGCTGAAGACTTAGGTATCGATGTTAAGTATCTTAAGGAAGCAATTCTTATCTCTGATGCTACATATGGTTCTACTAACGAAGCCGATATCTATACAGTTACAGCTGATCCACAGACAAACGTTACTAATGACATCAGCGTATCAATGGCATCTGACAATGAGAACGGACGTGTGGCCCTTCTCGTAATTAAGACAATTGGTCTTACAGAAGATGAAGCTGATACACTTCTTAGCATGGTAATGATTGAACTTAATTCTTACCAGCAGGTTATTAACGAGACAATTGCTGAGCACGAGCTTAGCACTATCAATATGTTCTCATCCACAGTATGCAATAACACAATCCGTGTTCGTCAGGATTCAATCTCTGAGCAGGTTCACGCTATGCATGCTGATATTGCTTCTTATGAGCAGAATCGTAACGACTACTCATATCAGCATAAGGACAGCTACTTAACAGATTTTAACTACGTTCCTTCTCCTGTTAAGGAAGGCGTTAAGGCTTTAATTATCTATGGTGCAATCGGGGTATTTGCAGTGGCATTGCTCTTCGCAGTTGTATTTGTTCTCAAGTACATCTTAAGTGCCAAGGTATTAACAAAGAATCAGCTCATGAACAGATTCCAGCTCTTTGATATGGGTTCGAAGCAGCATGGTCAGGATGTTCTTTATAAGCATAACGGTAAGCTTGATAAAAATATTCGTAGAAGTGTTGGCCTTGGCAATGGCGGCGTGGATGCAGCAGATATGGCTATGGCTAATATGGAAGTATTCGGAGATGACGTTAAGAAGGTATTAGCTGTAGGTACAGGTGATGCATTTAAGGCTCTTAAGGAGAAGAAGTCTTCCAAGTTTATCGTTGTTGATAATCTTCTCGAGGATGCAGCAAGCCGTAAGCTTCTGGCTGATGTTGATGGTGTTGTTCTAGAAGTTAAATATGGCGAGACCAAATTTGATGAGATTAAGGATCAGATTGAGTTTGTTGTCTTGGCTGGCAAGTCTATTATTGGATATATGGCGGATTAATAATTATGAAGGTTTTACACATTTCGAAGTACTATTATCCATTCTCTGGTGGTACAGAGCAGATAGCTCGAGACATTGTTACATCCCTTAAGGATGTTGATGGACTTGAGCAGATAGTCTTCGCATTTGATCACAATTCAGTTGGTGAGTCTAAGGATTATGAGGATGAAGTTGACGGGATTAAGATAATCAGATGCAAGTGCATTGCTAAGATTTCTTCTCAGTCTATCGCGCCTACATATAACAAGCGTCTGGTAAAGACAATGGAAGAATTTAGACCTGATGTTGTAATTCTTCATTACCCAAATCCTTTTGCAACAACATACCTGCTTCGTGAACTTAAGAAGTTCCCTGAGACAAAGCTCATTACTTACTGGCACTTGGATATCTACAAGCAGAAGATTTTGAAGAACCTCTTTATCGGTCAGAATAATCGCCTTCTTGAGCGTTCCAATGTTATTGTTGCTACAAGCCCTAAGTATCTTGAGGCAAGCCCGTGGCTTTCCAAAGCTAAGGAGAAGTGTATTGTTATCCCTAACTGTATCAATGAGCATCGTCTTGAGGTAGATGATGCAGTAATTGCCAGAGCAAAGGAGATTCGTGAGGCTAACAAGGATAAGATTATCTGCCTTGCTGTAGGCCGACATGTTGAATATAAGGGCTTCAGATATCTTATCGATACAAGCCGAATTCTTGATGATCGTTTTGCAATTCATGTTACAGGCAGAGGCCCACTCACACTTTCTTTGAAGCAGCTTGCACAGGGTGATGACAAGATTAGCATTTTAGGTCTTGTCTCCAATACTGAGCTTAAGGCTCAGCTTTTGGCATGTGATATCTTTTGCTTCCCATCAGTAACCAAGAATGAGGCTTTTGGTCTTGCTTTGGCTGAGGGTATGTATTTCGAGCATCCTGCAGTCACATTTACTATCCCTGGTTCTGGTGTAAATTACGTAAGCCTTGATGGTGTTACTGGTATTGAGTGCCCTAATGGTGATGTAGCAGCATATGCAAAGGCTTTGACTAAGCTTGCTGATGATCCTGAACTTATTAAGAAGTATGGTCAGGCAGCAAAGCAGCGAGTTCTTGATAATTTTACATACGAGATTTTTAAGCAGAATATCATCGAGCTTATCACTAAGGGGTGACTAGATGCCGTTAGAGCTTAAGCGAATCAGCAACGGATCCACGATAACTAATGCCCTTATTTGGCTTAGTATTCTTGTGTCGTCTTGTGATATCGTTTTTAAGTTTGAGATTAAGGGATTAACTGTAAGATCTACTCAGCTTTTCTCTCTCGCAGTGATGGTTTTCCTGCTTTTAAGACTGATTTCATTAGGTTCAATCAAGATTTATAAGCCTATCGTAAACCTGCTTATAGTTTTCATTTTTAACACGGTTTTTATCTTTAACGCGAGGTCAGCATTTAATGCCATCGGCTACGATTTGTGGCTTTTGTTTGACATTATTCAGATACTGGCTTTCTCATATTATCTGAGCACCCAGGAGACAATTGCGAGCTTAATTCGTAAGTACATCCTGTGCTTTGACGCCTTCGCGATACTTGGGCTTTTGCAGTGGACTTTGCAGTTTTTTAATATCAATTTTTTCATCATGCAGATAAGTGCGATGCACAGAAGTAACGGATTTTCCTATGAGCCATCATTCTACGCGACTTATATGCTTATGGGATCTATCGTCTGCCTGTATCTTGTCGAGAGACGTAACTACAGGAGTATGAACAGCGTTTTCTTATATGTATCAACACTATTGATTGTAGCTGCGCTTATACTCTCCACATCACGTATGGGTCTTCTGGTACTTGCTATTTATGTGGTATTCAGAGGTATCGTCTGCCTGACAAGCTATATCAGGATGAGAGCTTCCTGGACAAGACTTCTTTTTACTCTGATGCCTATTATGGCGGGTTTAGGCGTTGTAGCTATAGTTATTGCAGTTGAACTCGAACTGCCATTCATCCTTACATACTTCGAGGGAATTGGTATCGGAGGAACAGCATCACATTCTACAGATGTTCGTATGATGTCTACTGAAGACACATGGAAGTTGTTTTTAAGCAGTCCAATTATCGGTTGCAGCCTGGGTGGTATCGATGCAGCTATTTTGCACTCCAAGATGATTGGTTATACAACAGCTGGTAACGGTAGTGCCAGCATGTGTGTTGCCTTGGAAGCGCTCTGTGCATACGGAATCGTAGGTGCATTTTTCTTCTTTAAGTATATCTACGATTTGTCCTTCGGCTCATACCTTAAGGTAAGAAAGCATAAGGGCGATAAGAAGGATCGCGAGATGATTTATGCCATGATTCTTGCATTTGTTTTTGAATTTGGAATCCTTCAGTTCAACCAAAATATATTACGTCCTACATTCTGGGTTCATATCGCATTATTAACGACTGTTATCCAGATGTACCTGAGAGATAAAGAGGAGGAAGCAGTCGATGGAAACTAAGATAATTGCGAATTACCTTCCACAGTACCATCAGATGCCTGAGAACGATAAATGGTGGGGTGAAGGCTTCACTGACTGGATAGGTGTTAAGAATGCCAAGCCTCAGTTTGAAGGTCACGATCAGCCAAGAGTTCCAGCTAACGAATATTACTATAGCCTTGATAAGGTTGAAGATATTAAGCGCCAGGTAGAGCTTGCGAATGAATATGGAGTATATGGCTTTGGTATTTACCACTACTGGTTCTCTTCTAACCAGCACTTTATGGAAACTCCTGCGAACATCTACTTAGAGCATAAGGAACTTGATATTCACTTTATGTTCTTGTGGGATAACACCTCCTGGATTCGATCATGGTCAGCTGTTAAGGGTAATAACTGGGCTCCGGATATCGATGCTAATAAGCAGCAGACAGGTCCTTCCATTCTTGCCGAGCTTATTTACGGAGACGAGAAGGACTGGAAGGTGCATTTCGACTGGCTCTTGCCATTTTTCAAGGATGACAGATACATAAAGATAGACGGTAAGCCTGTGTTTGGATTTATGCGTATGAATGCAGATCCTGAGATTATCCATAAGATGTCAGCATACTGGGATAAGCTTGCTAAGGAGGCAGGTCTACCAGGTGTCTGCTGCATGTCCAAGAGTCACTTCAAGATTAAAAATGGCCTTGAGTATCAGTTCTGCTATGAGCCTTATCAGTACAACAACACTTATGAGCTTATGCGCCACGGCCTAGAGGAAGTTATCGCCCGTAAGCGTAAGACTCCTAAGATTCGTAAAAGAACTTTCGAGAGCACATGGAAGGATATTTTGGTTCCTGCCAAGCGCTGTAAGAACCCTAAGCTTTTCTATAGTGGTATCTGCGGCTTTGACGATACACCTAGAAGAGGTAAGAAGGCGAGAATTATAACAGGAAATACTCCTGAGAAGTTTGAGAAATATCTTACAGAACTCTTGGAGATATCCAAGAAGCAGAACAAGGAATACGTGTTCGTTACAGCATGGAACGAGTGGGGCGAGGGCTCTTACCTTGAGCCTGACACCAAGAACGGCACTAAGTACTTAGAAGCAGTTCGAAATGCATTAAAGAAGGTAAATGGATGAAGCTTGCAGCTTGTGTAGTTTTATACGGCATTGACGACAGTACAGTTCAAAACATTAAGACGTATGCGCCTTATGTTGATGAGCTTTGGGCTGCCGATAATACGGATAAGCCACAAGAGGAGTATCTTAACAAAATTAAGGCTCTGGGAGATCATGTCCACATTATACCTATGGGTGGCAACAAGGGTATCGCAGCGGCTCTTAACAGCGGAATCAAAGCTGCTGATGACAAAGGCTACGAATTTATTCTTACCATGGATCAGGACTCTTATTTTGATGGTGATACGCTGATTAAGTTCAAGGAAAAGGCGAAGTTCTATTTTGCAGGCGACGATAAGATTATTCAGGTTGGTATCCACAATTCAGGCGATGTTCCTGAAGATCCTGCTACTAACTGCGAGGATACAAAGTGGCTAATAACTTCCGGTTCTATCATGAGAGTTAAGGACACTATAAAAATTGGTTCATTCCTCGAGAAGCTTTTTATAGATGAAGTTGATCGTGAATTTAACTACCGTGCAGCCAGGGAAGGATATAAGTTCAAAAGAGTACTGGACTTAACTTTGCAGCATCATTTAGGTGAGCCAATTAAGGGCAAGATATTAGGCAAGAACTTCCAGGCTATGGGTCACAGTAAAGTTCGTAAATACTATATCGCGAGAAACTCAACATACCTGATGATGGAGTTTCCCGAAGTAAAAAGAGAGTATCAGAAATATCTTCTTAAGATGAAGATTAAGACCTTACTTGTAGAGCCTGACAGGTTCACAAAACTTAAGTACATGAGCATGGGTCAAAGGGATGCCAAGAAAGGCAAATTCGGAAAACTAGAGGAATAAGAATTGGAAAAAATCGAGAAGAAAATCTTGGCAGTAGTCGATAAATTGAAGAAAATTATCGCTACTTCAATTAAAAAGGGCAACTACCGTAAAGCGTTAGATGCCATGACGGCCTGTGCGTTCATTCTCGAAGAATATAACCAGTATTATGTTGATGATGTATTAGAAAATAATCTTCTTGAGATTGCTAATGCTATCTGTAAGCCTGGGTTTACCAATGCTGATACAAATGATAATACAGTAATCTACTACGACAGCTTTGGCGATGATGTAAGAGGATTGAGCCTTGTTTATCTTACAACTCTGGCAAATCTTAAGTACAAAATCATTTATATAACCAGAGTTGAACGTAAAGACAGTCAGCCACAGCTTCACGAGGCTTTGAAGGACTTTGATGTTACATGGGTTTATATCTCAAACAACGATAGAACAAATCAAGCTGAAGATATAAGAAAGCTCTTCGAGGAGCATAGACCTTCAAAGGCATTTTTATATTCAACTCCGGATGATTCTGCTGCGATAGCTGTATTTAGTAGCTACGAAGGCGTAGTCGAGAGATATAAGATTAATCTTACAGACCACGCTTACTGGCTTGGTCTTAAGTCTTTTGACTACAACTTGGAATTCAGAAATTATGGCGCATGTGTATCTCATAAGTACCGTAGACTTCCGAAGGACAGACTTATACTGATGCCATTTTTCCCTTACCATAAGCCACATGAATTTGGTGGCCTTCCATTCGAGAAGGAACCTTCAAAACTGATGTTTTCAGGTGGATGGCTTTATAAGACATTAGGGGACCCGGAAAACAGATACTATAATGCCGTAAATAAAATCATGGAGCATAACGATGATTTATGCTTCTTATATGCTGGTAAGGGCGATGATTCTGAACTTGTAAAACTAATGTCTAAGTTTCCAGGCAGAGTAGTTCATATCGATGAGCGCGCTGATTTATATGAGCTGATGGAACACGTAACAGTCTATATGAATACATTCCCTATGGTCGGAGGGTTGATGATGCAGTACGCAGCAGCTGCTGGCAAGGTACCGCTTACATTGAAGCCTGACGACAAAAATGTCGATGCTGCAGGTATTCTTATTAATCAGGAAAAGGTCGAATATAAAACTGTAGACGAGTTAGTTCAAGAGGCAGATAAAATCTTGTCTGATGAAGCTTATAGAAATATAAGAGCAGAAGAGATGAAGACGATGATCATCACTCCAGAAGTTTTTGAGAAGGAACTTCATAATGCTCTTACGATACATAAGACAAATCACGATATGGTGATTGAAGACATAGATACTTCTGACTTCAGAGCACCATATATTACGAGATTTAAGGACAGTAATTTCCGTAAGGTAATTGCATCTAATAACAAGAAGAGTCTTCTCCCAGATTTCCCATGGCTATTCTTCCAGAAGACTTATAATAAAATCATTAAGAAGGAAAAACTCAACTGAGGTTTTAGAATATGGAAATTAAGAAATACCTATTTCCGCCACATGGCGACGACAGAGGACAGCTGGTTGTAGTTGAAGAAAACAAGGATATTCCTTTTGATATCAAGAGAGTGTACTACATCTACGATACCCTCACAGATGTTACAAGAGGTTTCCATGCGCATAAGTGCTTAGAGCAGATTTTGATTTGTGTTCACGGCTCGTGCAAGATTCATCTTGATAACGGAACTGAGACAGAAGAAGTTCTTCTTGATAAGCCATATGAGGGCCTTTATATCAGCAATGATATCTGGAGAGAGATGTATGATTTTTCTCCTGATGCGGTGCTTCTTGTTCTCGCATCGCAGTACTACGATGAGGCTGACTATATTAGAAATTACGATGAATTCTTGAGGTTTATTAATCAGAAGAATTCATAAATTAGGAGATAAGAAGATGAATGTGCCATTTGTAACTTTCCGTCCAATGGAAAAGGAACTCGATAAGGAGCTTCGAGCAGCATTTGAAGAAGTGTATCAGGCTTCCTGGTATATCGAAGGTAAGCAGGATGAGAAATTTGAGAAGGCTTTTGCAGAATATTGCGGGGTCAATTACTGCGTAGGTGTAGGTAATGGCCTTGATGCCCTGATGCTTCCACTTAAGGCTATGGGTATTGGCTCTGGTGATGAAGTTATCGTTCCTTCTAATACATATATTGCTACCGCTTTGGCAGTTACTTATGCTGGGGCAAAGGTAGTTTTTGTAGAGCCTGATATTAAGACATATAACATCGATCCTTCAAAAATAGAAGCGGCTATTACAGATAGAACTAAGGCAATTATGCCAGTTCATCTCTACGGTCAATCATGCGATATGGACCCAATCATGGAGATTGCTAAGAGATATAATCTTAAGGTAATCGAGGACTGCGCTCAGGCTCACGGCGCTACATATAAGGGTCGTAAGATTGGTACATTTGGTGATGCATGTGGATATAGCTTCTATCCTGGTAAAAACCTTGGCGCGTTAGGAGATGCTGGTGCATTTACAACTAACGATGAAGACTTAGCTAAGAAGGTTAAGGCTATTGCCAACTATGGAAGTGACTATAAATATCACCATGTATATCAGGGTAATAACTCCAGATTAGACGAGCTTCAGGCAGCATTTTTATCCGTTAAGCTTCCTCACTTAGACAGGATGAATGCCTTTAGACGTGAGGTAGCAAAGAAGTATATGGAGGGCATCAAAAATCCTCTTGTAACTTTGCCTTATGTTCCTGATTATGCTACTCCTGTATGGCACATTTTTGCTATTAGATGCGATAGAAGAGACGAGCTTCAGGCTTACTTAAAGGAGAATGGAATCGGTACTAATAATCATTATCCAATCCCTATGCATCTTCAGGGCGCATATGCTGATATGGGCTTTAAGAAGGGCGATTTCCCTATTGCAGAAGAGATTTCCGACACACAGATTTCTATCCCTATGTACTATGGTATGACAGACGAAGAAATCAATTATGTAATCGATAAAATCAACGAGTTTCAGTGATGAATTTACGTAAGCTACAGCCAAAAGACGCAGAATTAATGCTTTCATGGATGCACGACGATAGTGTAGTCCATGATTTGGGTACTGACTTTTCTAAGAAAACTATAGATGACTGCCAAAACTTCATCGACTATGCGCAGGATGAGACTCATGATTTGCATCTGGCAATCGTTGACGATAATGACGAGTACATGGGTACTACAAGTCTTAAGCACATTAACAATGAGAAGTCTTATGCTGAATTTGCTATTACAGTTCGTAAGGAAGCTATGGGTAAAGGTTACTCTTCCTACGGTATGACTGAGATTATTCGTAAGGGGCATAAGGAGCTTAATCTGAAGAATATCTACTGGTGCGTTAACGTTAAAAACAAGCGTGCAGTTCGCTTCTACGATAAGTCCGGTTACATGCCAACAAATAACGTTCCTCAGGAGATTTTGGACTGCTATGAGGACTTAACATCAAGCGGAGAAGTTTTACGCTGGTATGTGACAAGCAAGGATATTCCATCGCTTACGGTATATATCACTACATATAATCGTGCGAACTATCTTAAGGAGAGTATCGAGAGCGTTTTATCGCAGACCTATAAGGATTTTAGCCTGGTAGTTCTTGATAACTGCTCTACTGATAATACAGAAGAGGTGGTTAAGTCATTTGATGACCCTAGGCTTTGTTATATAAGGCACAAGGAAAATGTCGGAGGCATCGCAAATATTGACTATGCCTTTGATAACTGTGTAAGCGATTATATTGTTGTCTTCCATGATGACGATAAGATGAAGCCTAATATGCTTGAAGAAGAGATCAAGTTTTTGAAGGCTAATCCAGATGTTACATGCGTATCTTCACTTACGACTTTCTTCTACGAAGATGGAAGACTAATAGACAGCAAAGCTAACTATGAAGGCGAGTGCAAGAAGTATAGTGGCACAATGCTCTGGGATGCGTACTTTGGTGAGGGAACTAACACAGTATGTCCTTCTATTATGTATCGTCAGGGCTTTATGCGTAAAAACAAGCTCCACTTTGATATCGAGTCTGGACCTTGCTGCGACATTAAGTGCCTCTTTGATATTGAGCGCTTAGGAGGTACGGTAGCATCTCTTAACAAGAGCCTTGTTTTGTCTCGCCAGCACGACAATCAGGACAGCATCGTAAACATCGTGCCTATGCATGCCAAGCTTTACGATTACCTCTCCAGGCACGATTATTACGCTCCACTTTTTGCTGAGAAAAAAGATATTCGAAATGCACTCTACAACAACTATTCCGTATGGCTTGGAAGTTTGATTGTGCAGGGTAAGGGAGACATTAAGCGCCACATCGAGACAGAGAAAATGATGCGTGGTGCACTTAAGGGAACATTTAAAGACAGACTTAGATTTGATCTTTGTAAATTTGGTTCTACGGTAGCTCCTAAGCTTATGTGTAAGCTTTATGGTTCTTATAAGAAGGGAAAAGAAGAATGATTATTGTTCATATTACAGGCGGTCTTGGAAACCAGATGAGTCAGTATTGTCTTTACCGTGAGTACTTAGCTCAGGGTAAGGACGCATATGTTGATACAAGCTGGTACTCACAGCAGTTATCAGCTGATGAGAAGGTTGATGCCCGTAAATTTGAGCTTCCTTTGCTTGGCCTTGATGTGAAGAAGTGCCCACCTAAGTATGAGAACTGGGGCGAGAATAAAGCTGGCAGATACACCAAGAGAATCTTTGTTGGCAAGACTTACCTTGAGCAGGGGTATGCTTTTACACCAGAGCTAATGCATGTTAAACGTGGCTTTGTATCAGGCGGATGTTTTCTTGGTGAGCAGTATATTCCTGATTGTAAAGATGAGATTAGAAAAGAGATGACTTTCGCTGGGACTGATGATGCTTATGTGAAGGAGATGGAAGAGAAGATTTGTAATTGTAATGCTGTTTCCATTCACATGAGACTTGGTGATTATCTTAATCTCCAGGGGCTTTACGGTAATATCTGTACTAATAATTACTATAAAAAGGCAATCGAATATATTAAGGAAAGAGTCGAGAATCCAGTATTCTTCCTGTTTTCAAATGATACAAAGCTTGCGTCCGAGATGCTTGATGGCGAGCAGTTTGTTGTTGTAGACGGTAACACAGGCGATAAGTCACATCTCGATATGTATCTGATGTCAAAGTGCAAGCATAACATCATCGCTAACAGCACATTCAGCTGGTGGGGTGCATGGCTTAATAATAATGAGAATAAGATTGTCTGCTGTCCTAATACACTTCTTAATGGATATAACAATGGCAGTGTATATCCAGAGGAGTGGAGGAGAATAGAATCATGACTCTTGCTTTAAAAAGTAAGAATTCTCTTTTTAAGCGCCCGTGGCTTTTGGTATCCATCGTGATATCACTTCTGGTCATGGTTGTTATGATACTGTCTTTTCACTATACAGATTCAGATGCATATATTACCTGGTCAGTCGAGCTATGGGACTGCATCTTCGGTAAGACTGATGTAGAGTTTTATGAGTATTCAGTATTAAATCCACGATGTGACTGGCCACTTACATGCGATAAGACCATTCCAATGTTATTGCCACTTGCCATCTGGAATTTACCTGTATGGGTTATTCATCAAATTACAGGTGAAATGCTGGTTAATGGTACATGGGAAATAGCTTGGATGAAGCTTGGCTTTGCAGCATGTATCGTATGGATCGCGGTGGAGTGCAGCAGAATCGTTAAGAAGGTAAGACCTGAAGCGGATAATCTTCTTGTATATCCACTGGTATTTGCATCTGCTGACATGCTTATCTCTACCATGTACGCCGGTCAGGATGAGGTTATTTACTTAGCCGCGTTTGTGGCTGCACTTAGATGCATTATCTATAACCAGAAGAAGCTATTTGTAGTATTTTCAGCTATATCAGTAATGCTTAGTACAGAGATGCTTTTGCCAGTTTTACTTCTTGTTGTATTCCATGAGAAGAGAATCTGGGCTATGGCAATAGAGGTTTTCTGTACCTATATTCCTAACCTTATCTTCAATTTTGCTTATAGGAATAATGAGACTTTCCATAAGTACTCTATGATTCAGCCTGACCTTCTTAAGGAGTTGTTTGGAACAGGAATCAGCTTTGATCAGACAATAGGTGTAGTTCCATTATTTATAGTTGTCTTCTGCCTGCTTTTGTTCTATGCATTTACACGACAGTATAACGAAGAAAACAAGTATGACATCCTCTGGATTATGGCCGTGATGATGACATCCCTTACGCTTCTGGCATCAGGAGGTTTGCTCGGATATTTCTACAGGAGTCTTTTATATGTTCCATTCGTTATAGTTCTTATTGTATCTTCAAGACAGATGATTCAGACCAATCTTGTCTTATATGGACTTTATTCCTGGGTCAGAGTCTGGATTTGCTGTATAACTGATTTTCCGCAGAATATGAGCACTCACTATCTGTCTTTTGTTAACGGGTATACACAGAGACTTCAGTACTACTACGGATATATGACATTAAGTAAGTTCATAGGCTCCAAGCTTCCGATAATGCTTAATGCAGGTTTCTTAACAGCTGTTGCACTTGCGCTCGCAGGCATTATTTTTGCTGTGAATTTTAAGTCCAGACAGGATAGGGAAATCGTAATATTCAAGGCCAATAA
This sequence comes from Saccharofermentans sp., assembly GCA_045600625.1. Taxonomy (GTDB): domain Bacteria; phylum Bacillota; class Clostridia; order Saccharofermentanales; family Saccharofermentanaceae; genus Saccharofermentans. The sequence goes on along the minus strand of JAZRYF010000019.1, from coordinate 2,180 downwards.
AGATATAGTTACACTTGTTGTTAATATGGCAATGCCACTACTGCTGTTAGCTTTTGGTTTTATGTGTTATTCATCTTATAAGAACACATATGCAATGGATTACCTGAAGCATATCAGGTATGGGGACTGCTATCGTGCTAAGCCTGAGGATCGAATCGAGGACTATGGATATATCAACGGTGGCAATATTGATATTTACTTACATGAGATTTTATATGGTGATAATGTCTGCTCATTTATGTGTAATGATGTAGATGGTGTACGTCATATTTATACTGGTGGATTTTCATTCGGACCATATCTGTACCTATGCGAAGGTGATTACAGAATCTCTATTTATGGTACTAATATGGGCGTTGCCGATTTTGATATTACTTATAACGAAGACGGCAATCCTCTGCTTATTGAAAAGAACGATATTGAGGTTACAGATAATCTGATTACTTATACGATTTCTCTTAACGATACAACATCTAACATAGAAATCCGAGTATTTAACAATACATTTGAAGATGTGATACTGGAAGGCATTGATATTCAGGAGATTGATTAATGAGCAAGATTTTAATTATTGGTGGAAATGGGTTTATAGGATCAAATTTGTCGGGCTTTTTAGCTTCTAATGGTAACGAAGTTTATAGTTTTGATATTGTCGAACCTAAGATTAAGAATAGTAATGTTAAGTATATTCAAGGTGACTTCTTCGATGACAATACTTTGGCTAAGGTTATCAAAGGAATGGATATTATTTATCATGCCTTATCCACTATTAATCCAGGTAATTCCAACGAGAAGTACATGATGGGTTACGGAAGAGATTTTATTCAGACAGTAAAGCTTTTTTCAATGCTTCAAAATACGGATACAAAGCTTGTATTCTTATCTTCTGGCGGAACTGTTTATGGTAATCAGGCTATTCAGCCAATCAGGGAAAATTCTACAGCAAGACCTATTAATCACTATGGAAATGTAAAACTATGTATAGAGAATACTCTTAGAATTTTTGCTATTCAGGCCAAGTCTAAGATGATTATTGCCAGAATCTCAAATCCATACGGCCCTGGTCAGGATTATAACAAGGGTGTTGGTTTTATAGATGCAGTAATTAAAAAGACTTTGTCTAATGAGACTATTGAAATCTGGGGTGACGGAGAAGTAATTCGTGACTATATCTACATCGATGATGTATGTAAGATGCTTTGGACTCTTGCTAATTATGAAGGTGAAGAGCGCATTTTTAACGTAAGTTCCTGCACTGGCACATCTCAAAATGAAATCATAGAGATAGTTAAGAGCATTGATCCAAATGTAAAATTTGAATATAAGCCTGGAAGAAGCGTTGATGCCAAGCGCATGATTCTTGATAATTCATTGATTAAGACAATATACGATGAACCTATTGTCGATGTAAAAGAAGGCATCGTTCTCTATTACAAGCAGCAGAAATCAGCTGTGAAAATGTGATAAAATGTAACTTTAAGTGAGGTTACCAATATGAAAGATAGAAAAGTTATTAAATCAGTATCTGAGAACCCACAGCCAGTGACAGTAGCCAAGGGCTGGGGCAGTTATACAGTTCTTCACGAAGAGAACAATAATCTTACAATTCTTGTTACTTTGAATGAAGGTAGCAGAATGCGTTACCATAGTCATTCTGAACGCCGTGAACTCTGGGTTGTTGCCAGTGGTTCCGGACTTGTAGTAATGAATGAAGATGAGAGAACTGTTAGAACTGGTGATGTAATCGAGATTCCACGTGAGGTTCGCCACACTGTTATTGCTAACTCTGAATTGAAATTAATCGAGGTTCAGATTGGTAATACAAGTATCGATGACAAGATTACATATAACCTTCAGAAGGACTACTATAGCGACGGAAGTACAGGCTATTACGTAGCCAAATAAAGATAGGAAATAAAGCTAATGATGGAATTAGATGCAAAGATATATGTTGCTGGCCATAATGGTATGGTTGGAAGCGCCATTGTGCGTGAACTTAAGCGACAGGGATATACAAATATCATTGTAAGAACTCATAAGGAATTAGATCTGACAAGACAGGATCAGGTAGAGAAGTTCTTCGAAGAGGAAAAGCCTGATTACGTGTTCCTGGCAGCTGCCAAGGTTGGCGGAATTATGGGTAATGCTACAGCCAAAGCTGACTTCATGTATGACAACAT
>JAZRYF010000018.1:0-16101 GCA_045600625.1 Saccharofermentans sp. | reverse complement strand
TTTTAAAACCTTAATTTTTGAGACAAATTGTTTTGTTATCAATCCATTGTGAGGAGTGTAACGCCTACACCGATTGCAGATGGAATAGAACAAATACCGAATACGATAAGTGCTGCTGTAAACATTTTGTTTGTTCTCCTTTCGTTTATAATTCTAAAATTCATTTTGAGATTAACTATTAATCTTCTTTAGTAAGGTAGAGGCCTGTGCCGATTCCTACAGCTGTTAAGTCAACTAAACCGATGACTCCAAGTACTACAAAGTAAATCATGTTGTTTCTCCTTTCGTTTGTTTGATGATGTAAGTATAAAATAGCGACCGTTGCAGAAGTGTTGGTCAATAAAAGTAATCTATACAGTCTTAATAACATCAATGAAAGTGGTTTGCATCCCCGAGTTTTGAAAAAGCAAACTTTATTTTTATTCAAGCGAGAATTTATGGCAAAGAAAAGGATCGCTATGTGATGCGATCCTTAAAAAATTACTTCATTGTTGCAACTAATCAACTGCGAATATAGTCAATTGCATCAGGTGCAAATGCTGTAATAATGAGTGTCAATGCAATTCCAGCACCCCAAATAACCATAATGTGTTTCTCCTTCTCTGTTGTTGTCTTTTAACCTTAATTTTTGAGATAAGATAATTTTTGTTAGCATTCGCTATAAATTGTTGCGAAAATGCAGAATGCTATACATCCAAGTGCAATAAAGGGCATATATTTGTTCTCCTTTCCTTTGTTATTGGTAATTGAATTAAAGTGTGAAGTTAGCGCAATACCATGCAAGCTTTTCGTTAGTCATTTCTGTTTCCTCCGTGTATTTGTTTTTGTTTATGAGCTAAGTATAGAAGAGTGACCGTTGCAGAACCGTTGGAGAATATAATCTATATAGATTTAACAACATTAGAGAAAATGGTGCGCATAACTTATAGTTCAGCTTGTACGATTAAAATTTTTGAAAAAGTTATCTTTAATTATTCATTCATGGGCTATAGAACTTCAAATTAGTCCCAATAATGTCAGGTGTGATGTGGATAATAGTGAGTATAGGAAAATACTTTTCAGTAATTGGGAGGAAAGTGCTTTATGAACTACATTTTTGTTGATTTTGAGATGGAAAAGCTTGATCGTGTGTATAAGCAGGAACGTAAGGTTTGTAAGATGGAAATTATCGAGATTGGTGCTGTGATGTATAACAATCAGTATGAAGAGGTTTCTTCCTTCAAACGTTATGTGAAGCCGCAGTATTCTGAGTGTATATCTGATGTAATTATTAATCTTACTGGTATTACAGACAGCCTTCTTGAAGATAAGAATACCTCAGTTATTGAGATTCCAGAATTTGCGAAGTGGTGCTGCTCTATGGGTGATGATTTTAAGGTCTATGCCTGGAGTGAGAGTGACCTTAAGCAGATTACACATGAGATGAAGCTTAAAGAAATTGAAGAAACTCCTGAATTAAGCCTCGTATTAGCTAACTGGAACGACCTTCAGAAGGAGTTTGACCAGTCACTCTATAACTATAGAAGTACATCATTAAGTAATGCTTTGGATAGTGTAGGTATCACTTTCGATGGACGCCAGCACGATGCTCTTGATGATTCACGTAATACAGCAAGACTTTATCGTGAGATGTCAACATCTGACGAGTATAAGAAGGATGTAGCTTTTGTTAAGAGCTGTATCCATGATAAGAGTAGAGGCACAGGAATCACATTGGGCGATCTAATTGATTTCAGCGCATTCCAGATTAGCGCATAAAGTAACGGACCTATACCATGAAACTCTTCAACTCAATCTTTAACAAACCCACCTCTGAATCCGCAGTAACTGAGCACGAATTCTGCCCGAGGTGTGAAGCTAACTTGACGCTTCAGAAGGGGTACTCTAATGCTTTGCCTTACTGGAATTGTAAGGGGTGTGGGGAGATGCTTATTAATCCTGCTGTTGATAGCGATGATGACATCGCATGGATCTGTGATGGCTGTGGTCAGATGCTTAATGTTCAGGCGGGTTTTGCTGACAACAGTGGCGAATGGAAGTGCCTGTCCTGTGGAACTATTAACAAAATCGATGAGTCAGAACTATATGATTCGACCGATGAGTATCTCATGGACTCTCAAAATCCATATAAGGGATTGTCAGACGAAGATGTACTGGCAATCGCTTCATATCAGGAAGTAAGCCCGCTTAACGACAGGGAAGATATCATCATTGTCAAAGGTGAAGACGATCACCTTTACGTCAAGAAAATACTCAAAGACTACGACATTAGTATCTACCGCTATCTTAAGGAGCACCCTGTTTCTAATATGCCGCGACTTATCTCTCTTCATAAAGGTAAGAATAGCCTGATAGTGATTGAGGAATTTATCGATGGAGCTACTCTTGAGTACCAGGTTGAACATGGTTTTGTTAATCAAAAAAAGGCAATCGCTATAGCTAAGAATATCTGTAAGATTCTTATGAATCTTCATAATCAGGAGAAGCCAATCATTCATCGTGATATCAAACCGTCTAATATAATCATCACGCCTGAAGATGAAGTTTACCTGTTAGATATCAATGTAGCAAAGTGGTTTAAGCCAGATGAAGCAGAAGACACCAGACTTATGGGAACTCTTTACTATGCAGCTCCCGAGCAGTTTGGTTATGGATTTCAGTCTTCTTCGGCCAAGTCTGACATCTATTCATTAGGAATGCTCCTGAATGTAATGTTAACTGGTAAAATGCCAAAGCAGTGTAAGGCAACTGGCAAGGTATGGGATATCATCTCGCGCTGCATCAGTATGAATCCTGATGTACGTCCAGATGCCAAAGATTTGTTAGCTCAATTAGAGGATTTGTAATTAGCATATGTTAGATAAAAAGACATCAGATATTGATAATCTAATTAATAATATAACTCCAGATCAGCTTGACTCCTTTTATAAGGAACAGGATAAGTATCTAGCATCAGGGCAGAAGGCTTTCTATTACTTTATGAAGGATACAGCTGAAGCTAAGAATATTCTTCTTAAGGATATCTATACGCAGGCTGATGTATCAGAATCTTATGGTGAGAAGATTATCAGAATGGAGAAGCATACCAAGAACAGAGATTTAATTATAAGACTCTGCCTGGCTGGCCACTTCTCACTTATTGAAACCAACAGAGCGTTAAAACTCTATGGCATGTCGCCTCTATATTCGAAGAACAAGCGGGATGCTCTGATTATAGTGTCTGTTAATAACAGAATATTTAGAATTCAGGACGTGGACGATAATCTTAAAAAACATAATCTAGCACCACTTGGTAATTCCTAAACTAATCAAAGTCCCCACCAATTCGGTGGGGATTATTAATGCTTCAAATTGTTAATTTATAACTATCACTTTCGAAGGTTACGCGGCGTAAGCAAAAAGTGATTTGAATATTAAAAGTTCCAAGAATACGATTAAAAGGAAGACAAATAGCATGGGGTTGAGGATGAGTCTAGGAAGTTTTATTGGAGATAGGCGAAAGTATCTACGTATGACTCAGGAAGAGCTTGCGGAGAAGATTCATGTGTCAAAATCTGCCATCGCCAAGTGGGAGACTAACGGCGGTATTCCTGACAGAGATAACATCCAAAAACTAGCCGTAGCTATTAACGTTTCTGTCAATGATCTCTACCGAATAATCAATAGCGCGAACTGCAAAGACATAGACCTCGACGTAAACATTACAGCCGAAGTCATCTCGCTGTTGGAATCGTACGGCTACAAGATCATTCGACTAGAAGAAAACTGAGGGAGGGCATTATGAAAATTATCGAAATAAATTGTCCAAGTTGTGGCGCCAGTCTAAACGCACGCGAAGATGCAAGCCGTGTTATCTGTGAATTCTGTGGCGGTACAGTTGTAGTTGAGGACTCAAAGCAGGAAGGCTTTAATCACGAACTTGGTGCAATAAAAGCCAGAGCAAGTGTATCTGATCAGTTGGCAAACGCGATAGATGAACTCGCGAAGCCTCTTATCTACTCTAAGCAGGTAGCGTCAGAGACAGAAGCTCTTAAGCAGCAGCTTCAGTCGCTTCAAAAGCAGCTTAAGTTTTGTCAGAATAGTGGAAAACTTGTTACTTACATAGGTGCTTCACTTTTTGCCTTGCTCATTCTTTTGATTTTGTGTGCTGCCAGGGCTTCTATTATTGTGTTCCTTATAATGGGTATTATTGCCGCTGCTATGTTCCCGGTAATAGGTGCGTGTGTTTTACAGTATGAGCAGAATATGATTGATGGCATCGATACTACATCTAAGTCAATCACCGCTCACGAGAATACTACGCGTAAATATAATGAGATTAAAGCTTCACATCAGGATATTAATATTCCACCTAAATACAGAACTCCAAGAGCTATGAAGTTTATAAGCGAAGCGATTCGCGGTCAGAAAGCAAATTCTATCGAGCATGCTTTATCACAGTATGATGACCTCCTAATGAGAGAAAAGTCTATCGCGCTTCAGGAAGAGCAGATAAGGCTTCAACAGCAGCAGATTAACGAGACCAAGAAGCTCCGTGGTGATGTTTATGGCGCTGCAGTTGTAGGTGGTGCTATAGCAAGAGGCGGAAAAACTGTTATCAGACAAAGAGGCCACAGCATAATTATTCACCTGCTGCTCTTATCTGTAGGTATTGGATTCATCACAATCCCTTACTACACATTAAGCCCTAAGCACTACTGGCATCTTTGATTGGAGGGAAAGTTATGAGCAATACAAATCAGAATATCTCTATCTCAGAACGCGCTCGAAATGCAGCCAGCTTCCTCGGCGGAAACATCGCACTCTATATCATCGCGGGTAGCGTACTGGGAATATATCTTATAGCCGGAATAATTACTATGGTAACCAAGCCAAAGGCACCTGCCGTAACTCCTGCTCCAGTCGAAAGTTCTATTCAGACAGTTGCAGAGACGGAAACCGCAGAGGAGACAACTGCTACAACCACTGAAACTACAGTTGCTGAGACAACCGTAGAAGAGACTGTAGTAGACGAGGTAGCAGCTGAGACATATGAAGAAGTTATTGAATCAACCAGAGATCCCAATGAGCTTGATCCTGACCTGGTAGCATTCTGTGAGAGCTACGAAGCTTATATTGATGAGTATTGTGCGTTTATGGAGAGATATCTGGCCAATCCAACAGATCTTAATCTCCTTAATGAGTACGTATCAATAATGGAGACATTAGATGAATTCACAACAGCAGCTGACAACTATGACACCACTGATATGACTGATGCTGAACTTCAGTACTACCTTGAAGTAACAGGTAGATGCACAACCCGAATGCTGGAAGTGTATTTCTGATAATTAGAGGTTTATCCACAATTTATCGGTTAAAGTTAGCTAACACAGTGATATTTGAAAAATAGCTTTTTTATCGATATATACATGTTTCTATTTTTAGCGAAATAAGGCCTTTATTTTGCTCGAGAAAATATGTATTGGTTTGCCTGATAATTATATGATTTATTCATAAGATTAATTGAAAGAGGTTAGACCAATGTATACAAGAGAACGAATAAAAGCGATACGTTTGATGGAGTTAGTCAAAGTGAACCCATCTTATGGAAAAGAGTTAAAAATTAATTGTTCGATAAAGAAAGTCAATCGAAACAAATAGGAGGTAATTATGGCACGTAAGGTTAGAAGCGACTGTACTATTGGTTCACTGGAAAAGAAACTTAATTTGCCAGCAGGATCCTTTAGAAATAAGGATGGCAGAGATACAAGAAGCGATAAGTTAGTTGGAACTTTAAGAAAAGAATATAGCAAGAATAAGCGTTGAGGTGTCGTATGAATGATATAGCAAAAGGAATGTTAATTGTACTAGTGATTCTCTACATAGTTTCACCATTAGATGTTTGTCCAGGTCCAGTTGATGACATAATCGTTATGTTATTAGGATTTGCAGCAAATAACCACATGATTCAGAAAGACTAAGGAGGAGTGAATATGGGATGGAGATTACAGATTAATTTTAGCGATGGTGAGTCCGAGCTTTTAGATGATGTTTTTGATACTGAGCAGGATGCAATGGATGAGTACGCTTCATGGTTAGATAATTGGAACGCTGGCAGAGAAACTTTGATGCTAGCTGGTGAGGATTATGTTGATGCAGATATTGGGGATTGTGATATTTGGGAAGAATGAGATATTGAGACAACCAAGTAGTTAAAGTGCTAGAGAGTTATATCGCAAAAATAACAGGGCCATTCATTGGTCCTGTATGTGTTTTTAATAGTCTTACTGATCTGAGGGATGCCTTGTCGCGTATTCACTAATTCCAAACACGGCGCCAGTTATTCCAACTAGACCAAAAAAGAATATTGCAGCAGCCATATTTACTACCTCCTTTCGTTTTTATTGTGAGTTTAGTATAAGAATTTGGTCGTTGCAGAAGTGATGGAATCTCATAATGTATTTACCGCTCTTGATCACGGCTCTCTAGCCTCTCTAGGCCTCTCTAGCCTCTCTAGGATTCGTTTTCTGTCCGATTTAATGGATATTGGTGAGAGTAAAATTGTTGCCATAGGAGAAATTCCTGATTATTAGATTGATACATCTCAGGTGTGTTGACACCGCATATGACACCATATAATATAGAGAGGAATTCTTAATGTCGCAGTGGGAAAAGTTATTGAATAAGGTTCTCGATTTGTCGCCAGATGTGCGATTCGAAGAGCTGAAGAAAATCCTTGAGCATTACGGCTATGTGATGACTCAACCTAAAAGTGGAAGTAGTCATTGTACTTTTAGAAAGGCTGGATGTAGTTTGATTACCATCCCGAGACATAAACCGATTAAGCGCGTATACATTGAGATGGTGAAAGAGATTATCGAGAGTGAGGCACAAAATGAAAACTTTAGATGAATACATGAAATTACCATATCGAATGGAATTAACTCCAGATGAGTATGAAGGTGGCTTTGTTGTGTCTTTCCCTGAATTGCCAGGATGTATAACAGTAGGTGACACGCTCGAAGAAGCTTATGCCAATGCACTTGATGCAAAAAAAGTTTGGATTGAAGGTTCTTTGGAAGCGGGAAATCCTATTAATGAACCATCAAATCTTGAAGATTATTCAGGGCAGTTTAAGCTGAGAATTCCTAAGAGTTTACATAAATCACTTGCTGAACATTCCAAACTTGAAGGCATAAGCATGAATCAGTACTGCTTGTATCTTTTAAGTAAGAATGACGCAATTCATTCTGAAGGGTTAATCAACAGCAATTAGCTTTGACTCAAAAGTGTTACAACTAATATTTTGATTATCAAAATATTTACCATATGTTTAAACTTATACACCAAATAATCTTATACAATTAAATTGACAATTTATTTGAGTAAAGGAGAACCTTAATGAAAAAGCTTCGTTCAACTTTAACAATAATAGTTATTTGTTTGTTACTTGGTGTGGTTATCACCCTTTCGATAATATTGGCGGTAAAGAGCGCGCAGGCAAGACAGGCGTCGCTTATAAGCCAGCAGACTACCGTCAATTATATTTTGATGGAGGAGGAGCTTCGCGAGACGGGCTTCCTTGTTACTGAAGAGTATATGGTTACTTTGGTTCAGGATAACGAGCAGCATACTAACGATTACTGGGGCAATCCAATCTGGGGTACAAGCAGCAGAGCGGTTTTCTCCTATGATGCTCTCGTAAGTGCTGGCGTTAACTTCGAGGATGTACATGTTCGTGTTAACGATCGACGTAATGTAATTACCATCTATATACCTGAAGCTGAGATTTATGGCGACCCTAGTGTAGACCCGACTTCCTTCCATTCTTATATAGATGAGTCAGGTTTTTTCTCCTCTGGCTTCAACATGGATGACTTCAACAGCATGCTTGAGAATCTCCAGGCAGAAGCCAAGGTCAGAGCGTTCCAGCTCGGTATCCTCGACAGAGCTAATGATAATGCTGAAGTTATGATCACTAATATGGTTCAAAGCATCATTAGTGGTGTGGAAGAATACGAAGGCTATGAGGTTGTTGTAGAATTCTCGAGCGATGGCGCTCCTATAAGAGATTAAAACAAAACTTGCCCCTCGGCGTTACTAGTAATGTCGGGGGAATTTTTTTGTAGCGATACTACCGGCAGTTGTTGTGTACTCAATTTGCTCTTTGCCTTTTGCTCTTGCCTGAGGTGATTTCTCTACTGGTAATACCATTCATAAAACTTGGCCCTGGTATGGATTTTTGTATGTGTGCTTCAATTAATCACTATATCGAGATTGATGGTGCGTGTGTAAAAGAATGCGACTACTATGAGACTTTGATTGACCTACCACTCGACAGATCAAATTTTGTGGGCATGGATGCTTCTAATTCTGTTTTCTTTGGGACTTTGGGAAGATAGTCGTGTACAATAGAAATATCTTATTTGAGGTGAACTATGAATCTTTTGCGTAATGTAATTCTTATATTGGGTACTTCATTTTTCTTTATGGGTGCTATCATAATGACTGTTTTTATTGCAACAGGTGGAATTGGAGCTTTTATTTTAATCCCCGCTCTTTTCGCTGTAATAGGAATAGTATTCCTAGTTGTTGGAATTAAGATGTTTATAGCTGATAAGAAGATAAAGTCTAAGGGTACCAAGTACAAGGCTAAGATCTATAGCTATGTAGATAACACTTCTGTTGTAGTAAATGGAACTTTTACAATTAACTGTAAGGTTCATTTCTGGGATAAGAATGGTATCGAGAAGGAAGCTGTTATCCCTACAGGATTTTCACGTGGTTCTAATGAATACCCTATTGGTATGACAATAGATATTTATGAATATGAAGGCAGATATGACTTCGATAAGCACTCCGTTCGCTCTGAAGTTCTGGACAGAGAAGATGAGCTCATGGACGATAAGCCTGTTGATCGCGCTGAGGTTCGTATGGTTGCAATCTCATGCCAGAGCTGCGGTATCACTTACGAGGCTGTAGCTGGTTATTCAGCGAGCTGCCCATACTGTGGTCATCATATTAATGCTCCTGTCGTATCAAATAAGTAAGAGGTTTGAGTATGGCTGAACAGAATAATGATTATAAAAACGAGATGCAGATAGCTATAAGCGAATATGCGAGTAAAGATACTCAGTATTGGTTTGAGGGCGTATACAGGGACGCTTTGAAAAAGTGCTTTGATAATAATGAGTCTTCTTTTTCCTGTAGTCGTGATGTAAGTCAAGGGGAGTTCTTTAAAGCGGCTTGCACGTGTAACAATAATCTATTTGAAAAAGCACGTCGCGATATGGCTCAGATTATTCATGAGCGTGTTTTGAAGAATGGCATGTTTCGCTTTTGGGATACATATACTACTTTTTCATCTATAACGGAGAAATATGAAGGGCGTAGTTGTAAATTTGTCTTTGATTACTTTGGTAAAGATTTTGATGACTATACCCAAAACGGAGAATTTTATGAAGCTAAGCTAGTAACTGAATATCAGAATCATTACAGCAACTCGCATAAATTATATTTTGATAAGAAGTTTGAAGAATTAGACACATCTATTCTTAGGGCAGAAAAAAGACTTAAGGATTGTAAGCAGGAAATAAAAGATCTTGAGTATAGTGTGAAGATTACTAATTCCATTGGTGCGTGCATAGGATCTTCGATTTGGGGACTTGTTAAGATTGCTATTCACCTTGGAATTAGTATTGTTGTCGGCTTAATTGCAGCTTTGCTTATCAACGCAGTTTCTGATCTTGAATGGCTTGCTATTGTTATAGCATTTATAGCTGGAATTATCTGTATGGTTTCTTTGTGGATTAAATACGAAGTAGATATGGATTTTATGGACTGGGGAATTCGTAAGGACGATAAGGCTAAGCTTGCATCATGCAGGAATAAACTGGCACAATATACTAGATTCGCTGAGGAAGGTGCCAAGACTCGTGCTTCGAAGGAATATGAGGAGGCTAAAGCCCGTAATGAGGCTTTGCGCGAGGAAGACATGAGAATTGCTAAGGAGTGGCAGAAAGCCTGGTACGACTATAGGAGAAAGAACAGATAGTGATTTATTACATTGAGACAAACATTATAGCAATTCTCTTCGGACTGATTTTATTGGTTCAGGGAAGGCGTAACTCGTCCCGTAACGAGACAACACAGATAATACTTAACGTTATGCTGGTTACTCTTGTTATATCCAGTATAAGTGACCTCTTCGCATATACCTCTAGGGGTGGAAATGTATTTGCTGTTGAGTTCTTTAACATAATGTATTTTGTAGCATTTGTTATAGGAACTTACACCTGGTTTATTTATATACTTGTTGTCTTCAAGGGGAATACCACGGTTAAAAGCCTCATCTATAAGACTTGTATTCCAGCAGCGCTTCTTGTAATCGCGATTTTAATTAATCCACTGACAGGCTTTTTCTTTACTATCGACAGCGACGGCATTTACCACAGAGGTGACGGACTTGCTGTTACATGGATTGTCGAGTGGGGATATATATTCGCGGCTTTCGTTGTTAATTTGATAGCCGTCATTAAGGAGAAGAGCCGTCAGCTTCGCGAAATGTACATCGGTTATCTCCTCTTTGTTATTCCTATGACTGTAGCTGCGATATGCCAGATGATTGTTTATGGTATTACAACTACAACTATTGGATATATGTTTTCAATTTTGCTCGTATTTTTAAATAACCAGGCTTATCGTGAGCAGAATGACAGCCTCACAGGACTTAAGAACAAGAATGCATATCTGCTTTACAGGGATAACTTATTTGAGAATGAAGTACCTCATGAGATTTCTTTATTCGTTATTGATGCAGATAAGTTTAAGTTCATTAACGATACATATGGACATATTAAGGGCGACCTCGCACTTAAGGACATCGCTTCAGTGCTGCAGGAGACAGTAGATGAGGTGCCTAAGAGCGGACTTCATGCCTTTCGATTTGGTGGAGATGAATTCGTGATTGTAGGTGTTAAGTTAACTCAAGTTGAGCAGAGAAATATCATTAGCGCCATACAGACGAAGATTATGGCCAAGAATGAATTTAACAAGACTAAGGGTGAGCAGTATGTACTGCAGCTTAGCATCGGTCTTAAAAATCAGGTGTGCACGTATAAGGATGAATTTGATAACCTTATGAAGCAAGCCGACGAAGCGATGTACGCGGCAAAGAAGGATAGAAGATAATAAGAAGCGGTCAACAATGGCCGCTTTTTTGATGCATCAAAATATGACTTGAATTTACCTAATAAATTGCATACAATCTAATTGATAACAATTTGCGTGGAGGTATAATATGAACGCATTTGAATTTAAGGTTAAGGATCAGGATGGCAAGGAAGTAGAGCTTAAGAAGTACGAAGGTAAGGTGCTTCTTATCGTAAATACAGCAACAGGATGTGGTTTTACTCCACAATATACAGAACTTCAAGAGATTTATGAGGAACTTCAGGACAAGGGCCTGGAGATTTTGGATTTTCCATGTAATCAGTTCGGTGAGCAGACACCAGGTACAGATGAAGAAGTGCATGATTTCTGTACAGGCAGATACGGTATTACATTCCCACAGTTTTCCAAGATTGATGTTAACGGCGAGAATGCTATCCCACTATATCAGTGGATTACATCTAATACTACTTTCGCAGGCTTCAGTGGCCCTATGGGTTTAATCCTTAAGGGTGTAGTTAAGAAGATGGATAAGGACTATAAGAATAACGGCAACATAAAGTGGAATTTTACTAAGATTCTTATTAACCGCGAAGGTGAGATTGTTGAGCGCTTCGAGCCTACAGCAGACGTTAAGAAGATTGCAGACAGAATTCGTGAGGTGCTTTAATGTTTCACTTTGATTATCTTACAGAAGGCACATGCTCCAAGCTAATTAGCATGGATTTTGATGGAGATGTAGTTCATAACATAAAATTTGTTGGCGGTTGTGATGGGAATTTGAAGACAATTCCTGTATTATTAGAGGGATGGACTGTTGAACAAATCGGGGGGAAGCTCACAGGCATTACTTGCGGACGTCGTCCGACATCCTGCGCAGATCAGCTTGCGAAGGCCGTGAGAGCGGGACTAGAAGCTTCAATGGATCCAAATTATGTGTCGCCATTAGAAGAGGATGAAGATGACTAATAAGTACGATGTTCTTAAGCTCGATAATCAGATATGTTTTCCACTTTATGCAGTGTCTAAGGAAATAGTTAGAAGATATACACCATTTCTTAAGGAATTAGATTTAACTTATACGCAGTATATTGCCATGATGGTAATGTGGGAGCATAAGGAGATTAGTGTTAAGGACTTAGGAGCCAAGCTGTTCTTAGATTCAGGAACGCTTACACCGCTTCTTAAGATTCTCGAGAAGAAGGGACTTGTTACTAGAAACAGAGCCAAGGATGATGAGCGCTACTTAATCGTTGCTGCTACTAAGGAAGGCATGAAGCTTCGAGATAAGGCTTTAAGTATCCCTGCCAAGGTCGGAGGCTGTGTGGACTTAAGTCAGGAAGAAGCCGCTCAGTTATATACGACGCTTCGTAAACTGTTAGGTCAGTTCGAGGTAGAGCAGTAATTAATGATATAATCCTCCTAGAATATAGGAGGATTTTTTATGCTTGATATATTAATCGTTGAAGATAATGTTGAGATTGGAAATCTCCTGTGTGATTTTTTACGGAAGGAAAACTATACAGTAACAGTTGCTAATACTGGTGAGCGTGCCCTCGAGCTTTTTGATAAGTATGGTTGTAAGCTTATAGTTCTCGATGTAATGTTGCCTGGAATTGATGGTCTTGGCGTATGTGCTAAGATTCGTGAGTCATCTAATGCGCATATCCTCATAGCGAGTGCTAAGACTGATAAGGAATCTAAGATAGCAGGTCTCGTGACTGGTGCTGACGACTATATCGATAAGCCATATGATGTAGATATTTTGCTCGCGAAGATTAAGGGAATCTTCAAGCGTAAGTATGCTCTGGATGAGATAGTAGAAGGAAATATCATACTTAACAATGTTACAAAGACTTTGAAGGTTAATGGTGAGGAGAAAAATATCACAGATAAGGAGTTTGATCTCCTTAAGCTCCTAATCGAGAATAAGAATGCGACTTTGAAAAAAGAGTATCTTTTTAATAATATCTGGGGCAGTGATTCTGATTCTGAGATTCAGACTTTGACTGTTCATATTAAGTGGCTTCGCGAGAAGATTGAAGAAGACCCTAAGAACCCTAAGCATATATTAACTGTCTGGGGCACAGGCTACAGATTCGAGTAACATATGAATAGATTTAAAAAGCTTGCCTTAGTTATATTTATCCTTGAGATTATTTTGACCATTTGTGCCAATCTTCTGTTGGTGCGCGAGATTAATAGTACGTCAGGCAGGTTATATCGTGTGGAGGCAGGCCGCGTTGAGCGTGATTATATAGCTGGTAACGAGATAAATTATGATGACTACGAGACGATAATCTCAGTCCATGAGTATGATCCTTCTTCAATTGTTAATAACGATTATGTTGTATTTGAGCACGAAGGTCAGATTTATCAGGTTGAGTACCAGACAACACGAGACTATAAAGCAGTAGTTTATATGGATATAGGATTCGGACTGTTACTTATTGTCTCAGCAATCGTATTTATATATGTTGAGAATAAGATTTTGAAGCCATTTAACCGCATGTCGAATGTCTCAGTCGAGCTCGCACGTGGCAACTTAACTGCACGAGTTAAGGAGGAGAAGAATAAATATTTCGGGAAGTTTATGTGGGGGATTGATATGCTCCGCGAGAACCTGGAGAATAACCGCGAGAAAGAACTCTCACTTCAAAAGGAAAAGAAGACGCTAATCCTGTCTATCTCCCACGACATTAAGACGCCACTGTCTGCGATTAAGCTTTACACCAAGGCTATGAACGACGGCCTTTACGATACGCCCGAGAAGCAGCAGGAAGCTTTGGATGGCATATCTCGTAATGTGGCTGATATTGAGAAATATGTCTCCGAGATTGTCACCGCATCTAAGGAGGACTTCCTTAACTTAAGTGTTACTAATGATGAGTTTTATAGCACTGATGTCTTAGCTAAGATTGAGACTTTGTATAAGGAGAAGTTTAGCGTTCTTCATACTGAGTTTAATATTAACGAGTGCCCTAAGTATTTGCTTAAGGGCGATGCCAATAGGTTAGAGGAAGTTCTTCAGAATATGCTTGAGAATGCTATTAAGTATGGTGATGGCAAGCGTGTTGATATTACTTTTGACGAGGAAGAGGACTGCCTGCTTATTGCTGTTCGTAATACTGGATGTACGTTGCTTGAATCTGAGGTTCCACATCTGTATGATTCTTTTTATAGAGGAAGTAATTCTGAAGGCGTTAAGGGCAGCGGTTTAGGGCTTTATATCTGTAAGTCACTTCTCCGCATGATGGATGGCGACTGCTATTCCAGAGTGGATGGTGATATTTTTGAATGTGTAGCAGTAATTCGAAAGGTTTAATGAAAAAGGTGAAGAAAAATGAGTTCAAATGACATTATTGGTTTTTTAGAGGTAATTGGATTCCTTATAGTATGGTTTGGTGTTGGTATTGGAATCTCGTTTGGATATACAGCACTTATTAAGAAATTCCCGAAGTTATTTACTATTCTTAATCTGCCAATTACTTTATATCCATATGGATATATGATTTCAATTGCCGTTATGCTTATCTTAGATAGCGAAGATGCTGGGTTAATTCCATTTGTAGTCTTCTTAGTGCTTCATCCACTTGTCTGGGCAGCTCTTATTGCTAACTTCAGAACTATGAAGAATATTAGTTCTAAGTCGATAGCGACACTTAATATGGTAAATAAGTTAGTTCAGATTCCAGCTTATATTTTCCATTTTATAGTGGGTATTTTTGGTGCAGCTATGAGTATCTGGGGAATCGGTTTTTTCCTATTCGCGATCATAATCGATATTATCAGTATAGTTATTTCTGGTACATTCAGCTTGGCAGCGACAATCGCGCTTTATAAGCAGAAGAAGATTTCTTTGCCACTTGCAATCTTTGCAGGAATAGCATCCTATATTTACTGCATCGACGTTGTTGCTGTAATTGTAGTTAAGGTTGCAGTATCTAAAAGTGAGAACAATGGATAGGCAAAGGTTGTCCAAGAAAATTCAGTTGACGAGGATAATATAAGGTTTGTTCTAGACGAAGTATGTGAGACTGTTGAGGAAGCAAAAGAGACTTTTGAGTATTTAATCTCGCAGTATTTTGAGAATACGGGCTACCGTAAATTCCTATTAAATTGAGTAATATTTTAGGCTCTTCACGTTTTCTTGGGAGAACTAAGAAATTAGTAGGCAAAGAAATATAACGCACAAGAGTAAAAAAATAGTCAGCGTTGCGTAACTAAACCTTATATTCGGTGCGACATGAGTATACAAATGAGTAAAAGAATAATAGCAGCTTGTGGAAATGATTGTTCTGCTTGCCCTAGATATATAAAAGAACCATATGTTAAAACAGAAGCCGAGTTAGCTCATACTGCTGAGTTATGGTACAAAATAGGATATAGGGATCATGTTGTTACAAATGAAGAGATTTCGTGTACTGGCTGTAAAGAAGATAACTGGTGTAGATATAAAGTTGTTAAATGTACTAATGAAAAGCAGATAGAGCATTGCGGGCAGTGTTCACAATTTCCATGTGATAATATCAAAGAATGTTTTGAAGTTACAAAGTCATTTGAACCATTCTGTAAGCAAGTATGCACAGATGAGGAATATGCCATAATAAGCAAAGCTTTTTTCGAAAAAGAAAAGAATCTTAGTGATAACTAGATTCCTAATTTTATTTTTAAGGCATTGCTACGGAAAGTAGCAGAAATATATGCAAATGACAACTAATGTTTCTTGTTTGGTAAAGGCTAATTTACTAATCTGTGAGGGAAGCAAAACAAACCAAATTTACGGAGGATGGAAAAATGACTTTAGAAGAACAAATTAAACATTACAGAAAACAGGCTGGACTTTCTCAGGAAAAGTTGGGTGAGAAAATTGGCGTATCAAGACAGGCTATTACAAAGTGGGAGAATGGAACAGGAACACCTGATATTGTAAATCTTATGGCAATAGCT
>JAZRYF010000017.1:0-44071 GCA_045600625.1 Saccharofermentans sp. | reverse complement strand
AAGAAAAGTAGACACAAAAAATATTTTTTCTTGTTTTTATTTTCCAAAAGTGGACACAGGCCACTTTTTTGAACTATTTATATTTTCAAAAGTAGACACACAGAGTATTTTTTACTCATTTTCTTTTTCATTAGTAGACATGTAAGAAAGAGTATTTTACTGATAAGTTTATTAAAGCTGTGTTAATGAATCCTGTATACAGTGGAAAGATTGCTTTCGGAAGACGAAAAACTGAGAAGGTTCATGGTACAAGAAATGAATATAAGATGACACGTCAGAAAGAGTTTTTAATTGCTCCTGGCATACATGAAGCTATAGTAAGTGAAGAGGCATGGTTAGCAGCAAAAACAAAAATCGAAAAGCAAAAGCATACTTATAGTCGCAACGTAGAATGTAAAAGTGGTAGATCTCATCTTCTTTCTAGCATACTGAAATGCCCAAGTTGTGGAGCCTCTTTATACCATAATGTTAATCGAAAAAAGAAATCCGATGGAACATTTTAAAAGGAGTATAGATATTACGCTTGTAAGCATCGCACAGGAGTTACTGGGACTGAATGCACTTTTAACAAGCAACTTAATGCTGAAGTTATCGAAGCTGCAGTTGAAGAAATAATATGTAAATTAATAAAACATCCACAGTTCGCTTCATTTATGAAGGATAAAATCAATTCAAAAGTTGATACTACTGAAATTGAGTTAGAGATAAAAACTCTTGAAGATGAACTAAGAAAGAAGCTTTCAGCAAAAGGCAGAATCCTTACAGAGATTGATGATCTTGATCCAGATGATAAGCACTACATTCGAAGGAGATCTGACTTGGATGAAAGACTCTACAATATGTATGACAAAATTAACTCTATCGAAGATCAACTAGAAGAAGCAAGATGTAGAAAGTTTACTGTCGAATCAGAAAAATTAAAGGCAGATAATATCTATTCAATATTGCTCAATTTTGAAAAGCTATACAGCAAAATGAACGATGAAGAGAAGAGAGAGTTAATGTCGATTTTAGTAACTGAAATCAATATTTACGAGGAACCAACAGAAAATGGACAGTGGCTTAAGGAAATTAAATTTTCCTTGCCACTCACCATAGAAAACATTCAATCGAGTTGGGACAAAAGGACGCACGTTTCAGCCGTAATCAAATTTTCCAAGGGAATGTCATTCCCTAGAGAAACGCTTCCCACATCCTCAATTGTATCGTTATTTTTTACTATTGGCACTTTAAAATTGAAGTTAATGGTTTTTACCCAATTCTTGTCTTTATCACATTCAGGGTAGAGTTCAATACTGTCAATAAATGCACGCATTAATTGTTTCTTCTCAGTGTCACTACTCATTGAGTAGATATCATTGAAATGAAGAAGAATTGTATAAACGCTCTCGCTGGTAATCGCATTCTTCTTAAGTTCGGAGATTTGTGTATGTATTGAAGTCAGTTCTTCTTCAATCTCATCAATCTTATCGTACTGAATATCAAGTCTTCGCTGTAAATCTTTAACCTTTCTATCGTAGTGAGGATCATCAATATCAAGAGAATCGAGCTCATCCTCAAGTCTTGTTTTTATACCTTGAGCTTGTCTAAGTTTATTAGAGAGCGTGTTATATTCTGTCTGTAAATCTGTTGTATCAACAGCAGATCCGATTTGCTGTTGGATGGCATCTTTAAATAATCCTTCTTTGGTCATTGCTTTTATGATGTTAGCAACTACTGAATCAATCTTTGATTGTTCAATATTAACTCTGAAATTGCATTTGTGTCCTGTGTGACCTGTAGTGTTTTTGCAGTAGTAATAGTATCTAGTCTTGTTATCTTTGCTGTGGGCTTTGGCAATGTTCCCATATAATTTCTTTCCACAGTCAGGGCAGATTATCAATCCTGATAAGATGTGCGCATGCTCAGGATCAATATATTTCTCTCTAGTAAACGCATTCTTGGCCCTTTTCTCTTGAGCAAGTTTCCATAATTCTTCTGAGATAATCGCCTCATGAATGCCATCATAAATAGGAAACTCACTTTGAGCTACGATATGCGTCTCATTACGAGTACCCGTTTTCTTTTCAGTCTTTCTTCTTCCATAAGCAATCTTTCCCATATATACGGGATTATCTAGTACCTTCTTTATGAAGGCGGAAGAAAAACCAGGTATTGTTCCGTTCTGACTTAGAATTTTCTCATATCCATGATTGTTAAGATACTTTGCAATGCCTGCAATACCTTCATTTGTATTTATGTATCTATCAAATATAAGTCTTATAACATCAGCTTCTTCCTCAGCAATCTGCAGTTCGCCATCTACAAGCTTATAGCCATATGGAGCAAAGCCACCATTCCATTTTCCTTCGCGAGCCTTTTGTTCACGACCGGCCATAGTCTGAACTCTTATGTTTTCTCTTTCCATTTCAGCTACTGCAGCGAGAATCGAAATAAGAAGTTTTCCTGACTCTTTTGAACTATCGATACCATCCTCGACACAAACTAAGTTTACGCCATAGTCCTGCATTAATTGTAAAGAGTTAAGAATGTCAGCTGCATTTCTACCGAATCTGGACAATTTGAAAACAAGGACGAAACTTACATCGTCCTTGCCACTTTCAATATCATTAAGCATTCTTGTAAATTCATGTCGCCCTTTGATGTTTTTACCAGAGAAACCTTCATCAGAATATTCACCAACAATTTCCATCTCTTGGTATTCTGCGAACTTACGAAGTTTATCTTTCTGAGCATCTAGGGAGTAGCCATCAACCTGAATGGCAGTCGAAACACGAGTGTAGATATAACATTTCTTCTTGGATTTAATCATATTATTCCTCTATTCCTGGTAAATTTGACACATTAAGAGAACTTAATGTGGTCATTTGCTGTACTGCTAATTCATGCAGTAATTGCATTCTTTCTGCCTGAGATTTTCCTTGCTTAATAAGGATTGCGTTGTAACTTTCCATATTTGATAGAACTAGCAACTGATAAATAGACGCATTATCTCGGATATTCCCTGTACTATCTGGATTCTTTTCTCTCCATTCTTTGGCAGTGCATCCAAATAGAACAGTATTCAATAGATCAGCTTCGCTTGCATAAGTATATGAAATTTTTTGTGGAGTAAGTGCTGGTGGGATAAGGTTTTCTTTTATCGCATCTGTATGAACTCTGTAATTCAATTTGGATATTTCACGATTAAGATTCCAGGTCAAAGATAATCTACTATTCTCATCGTCTTTTAATCTTTGATAATCTTCAATAATGTACAGCTTAAATTCAGGTGATAGCCAAGATGCAAATTCAAAAGCAATATCCTTATGTGCATATGTAGCGGCGTATCTTCCGCCTTTGGTAACAATACCAATTGCATTTGTTGATTCTACCCAGCGTTTTGGTGTCATTACAAAACTATTGTATCCAGCTTCTTTTTTAATTGCATCGAATTCGAGGCAATTGAAATTGGAGTTGTGTAATGATTCCCATAAACCAATAAATGCGATAGTGCTTTTGTTTCTTAACCAGTTTTGAATCACATAACCGGGATATTCTCCTTCTCGGATTTTGGCTATATCCGTTAATGAAATATAGTCGTTTCTTAAATCCTCAGAATATACTCCTATATCTATACCATTTGCATGAATTGTTTCTTTTATAGTCTTTTTCATCATTCTTACTTCCTAATACAGTTAACCCAAATATAAAATTTCTTAACGCCTCGAATTCGAGGGGTTTACGACAAGTTAATGTGAATTATAGTTGTTTGTTTAAAGTGGTCGAATTCGACCACTTTAGATTCATAATTACTATGAGTTTTACATATTCTTTAACCGTCTCGAATTGCACACGGTTTGTCTCTATCAGAATAATTACGATTGCTTAGTCTTGTCGTAATAAGCTTTGTATCTATAAATAGTTCTCTCGCTCACATCATTCTTCTGAGCTATTTCCAAAAGCGTCATACCAGACTCATAACAAATGACAAACTCGTTATATAAAGCCTGCCATTTATCGTTATGTTTCTGTCTGCCACTTGTTTTTCTATTGTGGTAATACTCTAATTCCTCTTTAAGTTTTGAATTCTCTTCTTCAAGTTCAGAGATTCTTTTAAGTGCATCTTCAAGGGTTGTAATCTTTTTCATAGATTTTCTCCTGACATAATGGTTTTGTCATAATTATAAAACTGACAAAGTGCTATTGTCAATTTCATTTTGTCATTTGGAAAGTTTATCTCTATACGACTGTAATCGTTCTTTGGTAAGATCGAAATTGAAGATATAGTAGACATACTTTTTGAAGAACTCTCTCGTTTTCTCTTTTTCCAAAACTTTGGAACCATACTTTTTGATTAAACTTGTTATCACATCAACACATCTGTTGAATGCGATTCTATTTCTAGTTTCTTCATCTATTTCGTTTGTATCTTGAGTCATTAACGCCTCCTTCCTGTAGTAAATTTTGCTGTAGAACAAATGTTCTTTTAAAATTATATACGCCAGTAAAGAGGAGTTCAAGGTCAATAATCGTACAGTTTGGTTAAAAAGGAATAGGTCATGAAAATTGGAAGCAGGATAAAGCAACAATATTGTTATCCAATATTATTGCAGTAACAGCACTCGGCAGCGCCGATTGCATAAGGGTTTTGAGCAATGGTGAAAGCAATATTGTTTTTGGGGAATAATATTGTTTGCAATATTGTAATGGTTGATTATTGCTATCAAAGCTAAAAATGAAAGGCATTGTGAGAAATATTGTTTGCAATATTGTGCGATATCATAATCAAAAAGAAGCACTTACAACAAGATGGGCTCCACCCATCTGTAAGTGCGCACTCCTCTTGAAAAGATGAGTGAAAACATCAAGTCCTACAGAGACTATGGTAGCAAGCAACGTTTTGTGGGGACAAAACATATATCAACTACTGTTGAAATTTGTTGGGAAATCCCCAAGCCCTAATTAGAATTCATTTGTAATTTTTCTATATATGTAAATAGGAGGTCGCTATGAATTATGGATATGTTAGGGTGTCCAGCAAGGATCAGAATGAAGGACGCCAAATTGTTGCTTTAGAGAATGTCGGAGTTATTCAGGATAATATCTATACTGATAAACAATCTGGGAAAGATTTCAAAAGACCAAGCTACACGAAGTTGATCAGAAAACTGAGGTCGAATGATGTTCTATTTATTAAAAGTATAGATCGACTTGGTCGTAACTATGACGAGATTTTAGAACAATGGAAAACAATCACTAAAGATAAACATGTAGATATTGTTGTTTTGGATATGCCTTTATTAGATACCAGAAAAAAGAATGATCTTACAGGAACTTTAATTTCAGATATTGTATTGCAGTTATTATCTTATGTTTCTCAAACAGAGCGTGAATATATAAAACAGCGCCAAAAAGAAGGTATAGCTTTGGCAAAACAAAAAGGAGTTAGATTTGGTAGAACACCATACGAAATGCCAGATGGTTATCCTGAAATAAGAAAAAAATATCTCAAAGGCGAAATTACTTCACGAAAAGCAGGAGAAATGCTTGGAATCTCATATAAAACGTTTACAAACTGGGTAAAAAGTAACAGATTTGTGAATTAAGGTACACTTTATTTCCTCTCTCATGAACACTAATAAATGTACCTTATATTTCATAAATAATATTTTATATCACTTATATTTAAAATGGAACCAAAGTGTACTTTATTTATCGGGAGGTTATATTATGAAAAAAGAAATATTAGTAAAGAGAATTGTTGCTTTTGTTTTAGTAGCAACTTTAACAGTGGGAATTTGTGCATGTAAAAGTAGTGATGTAAAAGCAGTTGAGTCTTTAATTGACGAGATTGGCACAGTTACATTTGACAGCGATGAATCTATTACTAATGCAGAAAATCAGTATGCTGCTTTAAGTGATTCTGATAAGAATAAGGTAGAAAATTATTCCGTTTTAGAAAATGCTCGTGAAGAGTACGATAACTTATTTGTAAATATTCACAATGTAGAAGATGCAATTGATGCTATTGGTTCTGTGGATATTGATAGTGAAAATTCTATTAATTATGCCGAAGATGCATATAGAAATTTATCAAGCGATGAGCAGGCTCTTGTTAATAATCTTGATATTCTTGAAGCGGCAAGATCAGATTATGATGAACTAGAATCTTTATATGATGCAGAAATTGAAATTTTAATTGCTTGTCTTGATTCAGCCGAGTACAAAATGGATTTTGTTAGTAGAAATGTAGGGAATGTAAATGGTTCTGGTTATATGGGTTTTGCGGTTTCATTTATGGATGAATGTGAAGATGTGTTTAATGATGTAGACAGAAATTACTTACGTCCAGAAGTATTAGCTGAATTAGAGGATGTTGAAGATGATATTCAAGATGTTGTTGATAATCTTTACACACTAAGAAACACAAATAATTATAGTGACGTTGCGCCATGTCGTAACAGCGCTAATACTGCTATGAGTTCAATTTCTGCTTTAAGAAATATGATTGACTAAGGAGTTCATGTTTTGAAAAAAATAACCTCATTGCTTCTTGTAGTAGTTTTAATTCTATCTTTTTGTTCCTGTAGTAATAAAACCGATATCGAAACAGTATTAGAACCAGAGGAAACGATTGATTTAGAAGCATATTCTGAGAATTTACTAATTGCCTATTATGAGTTAGGAATGCTAGGTTCTTTTGTTGATACTACATGTTATTTCATTGGTACATATTGGGAAACAGCGGAAGAGTGTGATTTAGACAAGGATGAAACAATAGGATTTGTTATTGATTCTTTACGAGATGATATTGGGGATCAAGCTAGAACATCTATGAATCTTTTAGACGATGCGATGACCTCATTAGAACCTGTTCCAGAAGAATATGAAGAAGCATATGAGGCATTGATGACTGCTCACAATGCATACTTACTCTATCCAGAATGGAGAAGTGTTCCTGAAGGTAATAGGATTTCTTATGTAAATTCTTATGAAGAGGCATCGGAAAATTTTTATTGCGCATTTTTCTATCTTGAATCTGTATTGAGTGAATCGTTAGAAGAGAACAATGAAGAGTTGGTGGATACAGAACCTTTAGAAGCACTTATAACTTGGTATAACACGAAAGAAAGCTATAGTTAAAGGAGGTAAAATGGCATTAATTCCTTGTCCTAATTGCGGAGAAACGATTTCAGATAAGGCTAACGTTTGCGTAAAATGCCATGTAAGTATTGTTGATTCGCAACCAAATATAAAAAAATGCATTGAATGCGGGACCGAGTTGACAATGGAAGATGAACTATGCCCAAACTGTGGCTGTCCCGTAGCAGACACAACAAAACCTAATGTTGTGTCTGCACAGAAGGTTGAGATTTCTGGTGTTAGCTTTTCTCCAAAATTAAAGAAAAAAATATTCATTGTTGCTGTAAGCATTTTGATTGCAATTATAGTGATTGTTGGTTCAATTTTTATTATAAAAAATGCAAGAGAAAAGGCGGCAGAAAAAGAAAGAATAGAACTTGAAGCTCAATACTATGATAATCTTCAAGAAATATATTCTTTAATGTATCTTGGAGGAGCAGAAGCCGAAAGTTGTGGTGGCTTAATTCATGATGTTTGGTACAACACAATTTATGAAGAAAGAGATTTTGATACGGATCCATACACAAGACCACATGGGTATTTCGAGGATAGTTTTAATGATTCGTTAAGTAATTTGTTTGCAGATTATAGTTTTAATACTCGGTTATCTTCGATTGAATCATATCAAAGTCAAGTACAAGACTTGATGCGCGAATTAAGGAATCCACCCGATAAATATAAAAGAGAATATGAAATACTTTGTGATTGCTACGATGCATTCAATGATATAGTTGGATGCGCAACAAATCCATCAGGTTCATTAACATCATATACAAGCACGTTTAATACTGCTGACTCAGAGTTGGCACAATCATTAAGTGAATTAGGTGGATATTTAGATTGAATTTAAAGTTGGCTGTTGCGTAGCTACTTGTGTTTATTGTTCTTATGATTGTCAACAGATTTGGACTCTCCTTTGTTATCGTGACTATGCTCTTGCTGAATGTACATTTATTCGAACATACTACGTAATTAGTCCAACTCTCATAAAAAGGTTTGACTTTTGGCCATACTGAGTGGTTCAAAAATATGCAGAAAGGATGGCTGGACAGAATGTTTTTTTGATTTTCAGAGCAAGGGCGTTGAAAGTACTCCTTATGAAGATAGAAAATGGTAATCATTCGCCGACAGCATAGCTTTAACAATGGGATTAAATGCAAAACAATTTGCAAAAAGATGTGGCAGAAAAAACATTGCAATTATTAAAAAGTGGTATGATGCAGGATATTTGGGAAAAGCGACAAGGGATGAAAAAACAGGTGTCTATGATATTCCAGAGGATACTCCAATTCCATATGCTGCTAATGTCAAAACTCAGCGAAACAGTACATTGAGAGCTCAGTTGCTTGATGCGGCAGACAAAAATCAAATGGTTGTGGCTTCAATGTATCCATTGATATCTAATAATGATTTTCGAGCACAACTACAAGAAATGATTGATAACGATCTGCTGGAGGTTGTTACTACAGTTTCAGGCTTGTCCTATCTAAGAATCAAATCAGCAGGACAAGTTATAATTACAAATACTTCAAACGCACAAGAAAGAAAACGAGTTTTTGAAAAAATAGAACGCATTATGTCAAATAGTGCGAATACAATTACTATTGTTCAAGCATTGATTAATTTAGGTTTTTTCATTACATCATTACCAATATAAATAATCTAGAGGTGATTAATTGCAATAGGTTGGTCGCTTTTCTTTATCAGGAGTTATAAAATTTTAGAGAAATTCTAATTTAATTGGAATCTATATTGGATTGATATGTGAAATAATCTTCTACTCTGGGCCTTAGGGATACTCCCTAACAAGCATTCAGCATATCTGAATGTGTTTTGTCCCCGCAAAACGATGCTTGCTAATCCATGCGAAAAACTAACACCCTATGCAGTACTACTTTCATACAACATTGGGTGTATTTACTTATATCATCTTAAAATACTTCAGAGCATCAACAATAGCTTCTTCTTTTTCTACAGTACAATTAGGTTGTCTACTATTTTCTGACTTTGGCAGGTTATAGCAGTCTCGCTCAATTATTCCGTGCTTTCTTTTTATCTGGGCTATATTTAAATGAGAAACCTTTAATCCTGTATGCTCTAATACATAAGATTTAATCTGCTCATAAGAAGCCTTCTTCTCAGCAGATGTAATATCTAATTCTGACATTTCGAGATCAATATAGATATGCTCGTTGACATTGAGTTTGGTCAATAAGCATACCGTCTCCACATGGTGTGTCCAAGGGAACATATCACATGCTTGTACTGATTCGAGTTGGTATGTTCCTGTATTTATAAGTTCCTTCAAATCTCTTGCCATAGTTGCTGGGTCGCATGATATATAACAAATTTTATATGGCTTTTGTGATAAGAGCTTCCCTATAAGAACGCTATCAAGACCCTTACGAGGTGGATCGACAACTACTACCATTGGTTCAGGCAACTTAAGAGCATTAAAATCTGTTTTCTCGGCAGGTTTAACCATGAAAATAGCGTCGCCTACACCATTCATTACCGCGTTTTCTTTTGCAGCTCGTATGGCTTCAGCTACAGTCTCGATGCCAACTAGTTTTTGATTATCACCGCGAATAGACAAACCAATAGAACCCGTTCCGCAGTACAAATCCAAAATGGAAGCTGCATCACCAATAAATTCAGTAGCACATGAGTATAGAAGCTCTGCCTGAGGGATATTTACCTGAAAGAAGGCTCCTGCGTGTATACGGAATCTCTTCGAAAGTAATATCTCGTCGTAGTAATCGACACCATAAATCACAGCGCGTGTTCCGCTTCGGACACGACGGTCTTTAGATGTTGGACTTATACGAAGTGTAAGACCATTAAGTTTAAATCCTTCGGCCTGAATAGAAGCGGTAAGCTTATTAATCATCTCAGTTGCTTCGACATATTTACGAACATTACCAATAACAACTTCGTGGGTTTCTGTGCATCCGGATACAAGCTCTAAGAGAAGCTCGTTGGTGCGGACAGAACCACGCATAATTACTTCTGTAAAAAGTCTGTTTGGAGCATTATCAAAGATATCTTCAAAATCCTGGCGTAGCGTTGAAAAGATCTTATACTCGAGCTTACTATGCTCAACAACCTGAGGCTCCATCGTAATGTTATTGATAAGACATAAGTGTCCTTCAACAACCTTATACTGCATGTGGTTCCTGTAGTTATCAGTATTCTCGCACGGGATAATAGGGAGCATCGCGTTATCAACAATATCCTCTGCTATACGACCTATGCGAAGAAGACATCCGTGAACCTTGTCTTGTTTGAATTTAAGTGCTGCGTCATACGATAGATGCCCAAGATCAGCACCTGGCTCATATTTCCCCCAAGGCATAATTCTGTCAGGGGAAGAAGAGATTAGATTAATGCACCTGCCCTCGCAGAAGCGATTGCTCTCGCTAGTTATTTCAATATCACAAATCTCACCAGGCAAAACTCCTGGTATGAATACCTTTTTGCCTGAAGGGAGGGTGCCTATGCCTTGGCCTTCATTGCCTAGGGCCTCAATGGTGATGGTTAAGGTCTGATACATAATGTGATTGTAACACTGATTTTGACTATTCTTATTCAGTAAATGGTAAAATATATCATCTAATACTATGTGAAAGGAGTATGACATGCAGGGTTCTAACAATAACAACAGGCCTTCCAAGAACGGTAATGTTCGTAACTCGGCCCCTGTTGCACCTGAAAACAGTGCTTTGGCAGATGAGCTTCACAGAAGTCTTACTGGTAAGCCTATCAAGTCTGGCTTTAACAGAAGCCTGAAGCATGAGATTATCTCCTTCATAGGTGATGTTCTTCGTATAGGAATTGTTATCGTCCTTTGCGTATGTTTTGCATTCGGCGGCTTTGGCGCAGGAATGCTTCTTGGATATGTTTCTCAAACTAAGCCGTTATCTATTGCTGATATTACTCAGACAGATAGCGTGCAGACGTCTTTTGTTTATGATATCGATGGTAATGTTATAGCAAGGCTTACAGGTAGTCAGAATGTAGACCGTATCTACGTTCCTATCTCTGAAGTTCGTAACACCTATATTGAAGAAGCGATCATCAGTATTGAGGATGAGAGATTTTATGAGCACTCCGGTATTGATATTAGAAGAATCGGTAGTGCGGTTTTATCTGCTTTGGCAAATGGTGGTACAGCTACCTACGGAGGTTCCACTATCACTCAGCAGACAGTAAAGCTTATTTCTGGTAACGATCAGCACTCCACCTCCCGTAAGATTCAGGAGTGGTTTGCGGCTATGTCCCTAGAGCAGGAGCTTTCCAAGGATGAGATTATGGAGCTCTATATTAATCTCGCGCCTATGGGTAATAACTACGTTGGTATTCAGGCTGCAGCTCAGAACTACTTTGGCATTAATGCATCTGAACTTAACCTCGCGCAGAGTGCTTTTCTAGCAGGACTTCCTAAGAGCCCTTCTTACTACAATCCTTTACGAGAGTCAGGCCGTCGAAATGCACTTCGCCGTATGCGTATCGTTTTATCCAAGATGTATGAGCTTGGTTATATCACTGAGCAGGAATATAACGATGCACTTAATACAGAGCTTATCTTCAGAAGTGGCGAAGCTCAGACTTCTAACGATATAAATTCATATTTCGCAGAATATGCGATTTCTGAAGTAATTGCAGATTTGGCAGCTGCCAGAGGCATTTCTACTGACCTCGCTGCAACCATTGTTTATAACCGTGGTTACCATATTTATACTACGCTTGAGCCTAATGTCCAGGCGGCTCTCGATGAAGCGTTTATGACGCAGGATTTATTCCAGCGAGACCCTTCGCTTCTTGTTAATTTGCCAGAGAAACCCCAAGCGGGTATGGTTGTTATTAACGTTCAGACAGGTGCGATAGCAGGTATGCAGGGAGGATATGGACGTAAAACTGTAAACATGTCTTTGAATCGAGCGACGCAGGCATACAGATCTACGGGTTCATCTATTAAGCCGCTGATTGCTTACGCTCCTGCTTTGGAGTTAGGACTTATCTGTCCGTCTATGATTTATGTCGATGAAGCGGTTCACTTAGATCCTAATAATCCAGATGCCGCATGGCCTTTGAACGCTGACCGTTCCTACGCAGGCCCTATGACGATCAGGCGAGCTGTAGCTTTGTCTAAGAATACGATTGCAGTTCGTGTCTGGTATGACGTCGGAGGCGATACTGCGCTATGGTTCTTACAGCAGCAGGGTATCGATGTAATCGCCGAAGGTGCATATCCAGCTCAGGCCATTGGTTCTTTTACAACTGGTATTACTCCGCTTCAGATGTGTGGTGCTTTTAATACACTTGCTTCTGGTGGTACGTACACAGAACCTTATGCTTATACAAGAGTTGATGACAGTGATGGCAATATGGTGCTTACAAGTACACCTGAATCTCACAGAGTTTATTCTGCTGAGACAGCATTTATCATGAGTGACATCTTAGAGGATGTTATTACTAATGGTACTGCTTCAGGTTCAGTGTCCATTATCACAAACTCGAATGGTGAATATATCGCTACAGCAGGTAAGACTGGTACTACAGATGCTAACCTTGATAAGTGGTTCTGCGGCTACACCCCTTACTACTGTGGTGCTGTATGGTATGGCTACGATAACAGATTAAGGCAGACACTAATTCCTACTATTGATAAGCCCAATGCCAACAGAATCTGGTATTACGTAATGAGCAAGATTCATGAAAATCTGCCAGGCGCAAGCTTTAATCGCCCTGATACTGTTGTTCAGATGGAAGTTTGCACATCCGGTTACTACGCTACTGAATTCTGCAGAGCGGCAGGAACCACAATGACGGATTATTTTGTTGTTAACTCATATCTGACACCAAGACAGGATGCGGTATGTCCTATACATACTGCTACGACTGAGGAGGATCAGACACCGCACGTTGGTTAATTTACTTACATAATATAAGAAAATAGAAAATTCCAGTTCTAATTTAGAATTATTCTAAAAAGGACTTGTAATATGATTTTCATTTTGGTATATTATGGCTACCTAAAAAGTGAAATAAATTAAGCAGAAAGGAAATATAGACTATGAAGACAGATTTTCCACAGTGGAATTCTTTCGAAGGTCGCCTCTGGAAGGAAGAAATCAACGTTCGTGATTTTATCCAGAGCAACTACACTGAGTACGCAGGAGACGAGTCCTTCCTCGAAGGAACAACAGAGGCTACAGACGCTCTCTGGGGTAAGGTTTCTGAGTACTACAAGGAGCAGCGCGCTAAGGGTGGCGTACTTGATATGGATACAGATATCGTATCTTCTATCACAGCACATGCTCCAGGTTACATCTTCCCAGAGGAAGATAAGCACGGTTTGGAGCAGATTGTAGGTCTCCAGACAGATAAGCCTTTCAAGAGAGCTTTCATGCCTTTCGGTGGTATCCGTATGGCAGAGCAGTCCTGTGAGACTTATGGTTATACACCTAACCCAGAGCTCCACAAGATTTTTACTGAGTATCACACAACACACTCCGATGCAGTTTTCTCTGTTTACACACCAGAGATCAGAGCAGCTCGTAAGGCTCATATCCTTACAGGTCTTCCTGATACATATGGTCGTGGACGTATCGTAGGTGACTACAGAAGAGTAGCTCTTTACGGTATCGATCACCTCATCGCTTGCAAGCAGGACGATTTGGCTAACTGTGGTTCTGGCATCATGCTTGACCACATCATCCGCCAGAGAGAAGAGCTCGCAATGCAGATCAAGGCATTGAAGGAAATGAAGGTTATGGCTGCTAACTACGGCTTCGACATTTCCAAGCCAGCTACAAACGCTAAGGAAGCTGTACAGTGGCTCTATTTTGGTTACCTCGCAGCTATCAAGACACAGAACGGTGCTGCTATGTCCGTTGGTCGTGTTTCTACATTCCTTGATATCTACATCGAGAGAGACCTTAAGGCTGGTATCCTCACAGAGAAGGAAGCTCAGGAGCTCGTTGACCACTTCGTAATGAAGCTTCGTATGGTTAAGTTCGCTAGAATCCCAGCATACAATGAGTTGTTCTCCGGTGACCCAGTATGGGCTACACTCGAGGTTGGTGGTATTGGTCAGGATGGCCGTTCAATGGTTACAAAGTCTGACTACCGTTTCCTCCACACACTCGAGAATATGGGTCCTGCACCAGAGCCAAACCTCACGGTTCTCTACTCTAAGAGACTCCCAGAGACATTCAGAAGATATACATCTAAGATTTCTATCGATACATCTTCTGTACAGTATGAGAACGATGATGAGATGAGACCAGTATGGGGCGATGACTACTCCATCTGCTGCTGCGTATCTGCTACACAGACAGGTAAGGAGATGCAGTTCTTCGGTGCTCGTGCTAACCTCGCTAAGTGCTTGCTCTACGCTATCAATGGTGGTAAGGACGAGCTCGAGAAGGGTAAGGACGGCAAGCCAATGCAGGTTGGTCCAGCTTACACACCTATCACATCTGAGTACCTCGATTACAATGAAGTAATGGCTAAGTTCGACGTAATGATGGACTGGCTCATTGACCTCTATGTAAACTGCTTGAACCTCATCCAGTACATGCACGACAAGTACTACTATGAGGCAGCTGAGCTTGCTTTGATGGATACAGATGTACGTCGTACATTCGCTACAGGTATCGCTGGTTTCTCACACGTTATCGACTCTCTCTCTGCTATTAAGTATGCAAAGGTTAAGACAGTTCGTGACGCTGATGGCCTCGTTGTAGATTACGAGATTGAGGGTGACTTCCCAAGATATGGTAATGACGATGACAGAGCTGATGATATCGGTGTTGAGCTCCTCGCTACATTCATGAAGAAGCTTAAGAAGCACCACACATATAGAGATGCTGAGCCTACAACATCCATCCTTACAATTACATCTAACGTTGTATATGGTAAGAGAACAGGTACACTTCCTGATGGACGTAAGTCTGGTGAGCCTCTTTCTCCAGGTGCATCCCCATCTTACGGTGCTGAGCAGAACGGTCTTCTCGCTTCTCTCAACTCTGTTGCTAAGATCCCTTACACATGGGCTTTGGATGGTATCTCCAATACTCAGACAATCAACCCAGATGCTCTTGGTAACAACGAGGAGGATAGAATCACAAATCTCGTTAACGTTCTTGATGGTTACTTCACACAGACATCTCACCACTTGAATGTAAACGTATTCGGTATTGATAAGCTTCTCGACGCTCAGGAGCACCCTGAGAAGGAAGAGTATGCTAACTTCACAATCCGTGTATCTGGCTACGCTGTAAGATTTATCGACCTTACAAGAGAGCAGCAGAACGACGTTATTGCTAGAACTTGCCACGACAGACTTTGATAAAGTCCTGAAGTTGTAAGAACTAACAAAGAGTTAGTTTAACTTGAAACTAAGGCTGTCCTTCGGGACAGCCTTTTATTATAAATAAATAATTATTGTTCATATTTTCTTTATTCATATTTGCTACCAGATGAAGTATAATAAAATAACTTTTTAGTAAAAATTAACAACACGGAGGCTTTAAGTTATGAAGTTCGGTCATTTCGATGACGCCAGAAGAGAATACGTCATCAATACTCCAAGAACTCCTTATCCATGGATTAACTACCTTGGTACTCAGGGATTCTTCTCACTGATTTCAAACACTGCAGGTGGATACAGCTTCTATAAGGATGCTAGACTTCGCCGTATTACACGTTATCGTTATAACAACGTACCTATCGATATGGGTGGTCGTTATTTCTATATCAATGATAACGGAACAATTTGGAACCCAGGCTGGTCACCTGTTAAGACTGAACTCGATGCTTATGAGTGCCGTCATGGTATGGGTTATACAATCATCACAGGTAAGAAGAATGACCTCAAGGCTGAGGTAACATTCCTCGTACCACAGGATTACAATGGTGAGGTTCAGCAGGTAGTTCTTACAAATGAGGGTTCTACAGAGAAGTCTTTCTCTCTCTTCTCATTTGCTGAGTGGTGTCTCTGGGATGCTCAGGACGACTCCAACAACTTCCAGCGTAACTTCTCTACAGGTCGTGTAGAGATTAAGGATTCTGTTATCTACCACAAGACAGAGTACAGAGATCGTCGTGATCACTATGCTTTCTATTCTGTTAACGATACTATCGATGGTTATGATACAGACAGAGATTCCTTCATCGGTCTTTATAATGGTTTTGGTGATCCTCAGGCTGTTATTGCTAATGAGGCTACAAATTCCTTCGCTGATGGTTGGGCTCCAATCGCTTCTCACTTTAAGAAGATTACACTTGCTGCAGGCGAGACTAAGACTCTCGTATTCGTATTAGGTTACGTAGAAATGCCTGTTGATCAGAAGTTCGAGGCTGATGGCAAGACGATTAACAAGGTTAAGGCTCTCGAGATGATTGAGAAGTTCAATACTCCAGAGAAGTTTGCAGCTGGTATGGCAGGTAATAAGGCTTACTGGGATAAGCTCCTTGGTATCCTTAATGTTGATACACCAGATGATAAGGTTAACAGAATGGTTAACATCTGGAACCAGTATCAGTGTATGGTTACATTCAACCTCTCACGTTCTGCTTCTTACTTCGAGTCTGGTATCGGTCGTGGTATGGGCTTCAGAGATTCCAACCAGGACGTTCTTGGATTTGTTCACCAGATTCCAGACAGAGCAAAGGAGAGAATCTTCGATATCGCTTCTACACAGTTCCCAGATGGTGGATGCTATCACCAGTATCAGCCACTCACTAAGAAGGGTAACTCCGATATCGGTGGTGACTTCTCTGATGACACACTCTGGCTCATCCTTTCTGTAGCTGCTTATATCAAGGAGACAGGTGACTGGGACTTCCTCAATGAGATGGTTCCATATGATAATGATATGTCCATTGCTCAGCCAATGCTCGACCACTTGAAGGTTTCCTTCTACCACATCGTAGAGAACCTTGGTCCTCACGGATTGCCTCTTGCAATGAGAGCTGACTGGAACGACTGCGTTAACCTCTCTTGCTTCTCTGACACACCAGGTGAATCCTTCCAGACATACACTAACCCTAAGTTCGCTGCTGAGGGTGGTTACTCTAAGGTAGCTGAGTCTGTAATGGTTGCTGCTCTCTTCACATACGCTGGTCCTAACTATGTTGCTATCTTGAAGCACCTTGGCAAGGACGATGAGGCTGCTGCTGCTCAGGCTGAGATTGACAAGATGAAGAAGAACATCATGGAGTCCGCATGGGATGGTGACTGGTTCTTAAGAGCTTATGACGCTAACGGCGAGAAGATGGGTTCTAAGGAATGCGAAGAGTCTAAGATTTTCATCGAGCCACAGGGCTTTGCTATCATGTCTGATATCGATGCTGAAGCTACAGAGAAGACACTCGCTGCTATTGATGAGTACCTTAACTGTGAGCACGGTCTCGTACTTAATTACCCAGCATTCACTAAGTATCACATCCAGTATGGTGAGATCTCCACATACCCACAGGGTTATAAGGAGAATGGTGGTATCTTTACACATAACAACGCATGGATTATCTGTGCTGCTGCTTATGCTGGTAAGGGCGATC
This sequence comes from Saccharofermentans sp., assembly GCA_045600625.1. Classification (GTDB taxonomy): domain Bacteria; phylum Bacillota; class Clostridia; order Saccharofermentanales; family Saccharofermentanaceae; genus Saccharofermentans. The sequence continues at coordinate 26,377 of JAZRYF010000017.1, read as the reverse complement.
AGGCATTCAAGTACTATTCTGAGATTGCTCCTGCATTCACAGAAGAGACTTCTGATATCCACAAGACTGAGCCATATGTATATGGTCAGATGATCGGTGGTAAGGAAGCTGGTTCTGATATCGGTAACGGTGGTAAGAACTTCGGTCAGGGCAAGAACTCTTGGCTCACAGGTACAGCTGCTTGGAACATGGTTGCTATTTCTCAGTACATCCTCGGTATCGCTGCTGACTTCGATGGTTTGAGAATTGACCCATCTATCCCATCTAGCTGGGATGGCTTGAAGGCAACTCGTCAGTATCGTGGTGCTACATATGAGATCACAGTTAAGAATCCTGATCACGTATGTAAGGGCGTTAAGTCTATGGTAGTTGATGGTCAGGCTGTTGATGGTAACATCGCTCCTGTATTCGCTGATGGCACTCACACTGTTGAGGTTGTTCTTGGCTGATAACCACTAACATTTAGATTTTAATAGGCCTCGTCTATCAATAATTGATTGACGGGGCCTAATCTACATTAAAAAGAAATTAGAAAGAAAAATATCCATTATTTTCGGAGGATTACGCCAATGGCAAAGATTATTGGACAGAAGGCCAGAGCTCAGAAGGTAACTGCTGCAGATATCCTGACAGCTAAGTTTCCAGGTAAGGTTAATGGCCCTGTAAGCGCTCAGATTGTTGGCTTCGGTAAGGATCCTAAGGCTGTAGGTGTTGTAGGTGTTGATTACGATACACCTCTGGCAACAACTCTTCTTCAGGATGAGAAGCTCACAGATATGTGGAATGCTCTTCTCCCTAAGGGAAGCGTTCTTATTGATCTCGCAGCGGCTTGTTCTGTATATACAGAAGATGGCGCTCAGGCTGATATTACACCTGACCAGAAGCAGGCTATTCTTACTTCTGTAGAAGCAGCTAAATCCTGGGGTGGTAAGCTTGATGATTGCGGTGAGCTCTCATTTGATCCAGCTACACCAGCACCAGGCCCACACTACTATACAAACATGTTGATTGGTAACAGAATTGGTTTTGACAGACCTCTTCAGAGCACACCTAAGTCTACTGTAGGTGCTATGGGTGGTGGATCATTCAGATCCCACGCTGATACTCAGGTTCTTGCTACAAGATGGGACTATCTCCCAGAGGAGAATGGTTTCCCTGCAAACAGACAGTTCTACTTAACAGAGAATGGAAAGCAGATTTTCTGGTCTGGTGCAGCAAAGGCTGATTCCGTTAAGAAGATTGAGACAGTTCATTCTCAGAACAGAACAGTAATTAACTATGAGCTTAACGATGGTCTTAAGATTAAGAGAACAATCTTCATCTTACCTTCTGAGGATAAGATGCCAATCGCTACTGAGGCTCAGATGATTGAGATTACAAATAACAGTGGTAAGGACAGAGACCTCCGTATTGTTTATACAGGTATGTTCGGTACTGGTGATACACATGCTCTTTCTGAGGACGTTATCTTTACAACTGTAGTTATGCAGTCTCAGCTCTTCTATACAGAAGACGGTGATATCAGAGCAATCAGCTTTGATCCTAACGCTAAGTCCCGTAAGGGCAATATTCGTTGGAATACAATGCTTGTTCATGGTGAGGATGGTGTCATCTATCCTACAGAGTATTGTGCCAGATATGCAGACTTCGTAGGCGGTGGAAGCCTCGAGAAGCCTGAATATATTACTTATCTCTCTGACAAGCAGTCACGTAAGGGTCCTGGATTCTTCGCTTTGGCTACAAGCTTCACTGTTAAGAATGACGCTACAATCCGTGTTGATAATTTCACATGCTTAACTTCTGATGCTGTTAACGAAGCATTCGTTCCAGATGAGACAATCAACACTGAGATTGAAGTATTACTTGAGAAGTATTCCGACGCTTCTGTTCTCCCTAAGGCTTACGATAAGGTTGTTGGCTTTACAAAGGACTATGCTAAGTACATGAAGATTTCTCATGATGATAAGAACTTCGAGGCTTACGTAAATAACAACCTCCCATTCCAGGTTTTCTATCAGACATTCGTATCTCGTTCTCTCGACTGGACACAGAAGGGTTATCGTGAAATTGGTTTCAGAGAAATCCAGGATATCTTCGCATCCATGTACTACTTCGTAGGTATGGGTCAGGCTGAGTTCGTTAAGAAGCTCTTACGTGAGTGGACAAGCAACGTATTCGAAGATGGTTATGCTAACCATAACTTCTACTGGAAGGGTAAGGAGCCAGGTTGGTGGTCTGATGATGCTCTCTGGTTGCTCCAGGCTCTTGACCGCTATGTATCTTTGACAGGCGATTATGACTTCCTTAAGGAGGAACTCGATGTAGCTCGCGCTGAAGGCGAAGAGCCAATGAAGAGATCTATCCTTAATACAATCAAAGCAATCATTACATACTCTGCTAAGATTTCCGTTGGTAAGCATGGTGTACCACTTATCGACCGTGCTGACTGGAATGACTGCTTAAGAGTTGACCAGGACTGCGTTGGTGGTGCTGTTAAGATTGCTCAGTACAAGGAGCAGCTTGCTGCTAAGGGCAAGGCTTGGGCTGAAGTACCATATGAGTCTGAGTATTCTGAGTCTGTAATGAATGGCTTCCTCTTAAAGGTTGCTATTGATGCTGCCAAGGGTATGTTCGAGCAGGCTGGTGATGATTACGCTAATGAGCTTGCTACACTTTCTGAGAAGGTTAAGACAGATCTTAGAACATCTGCTTGGAAGGAAGACTTCTTCGCACGTGTACTTTTCAACAGATCTGACAAGCCAGAGCTTAAGTATCTTGGTGCTGCAGGTGATGGTCTCCAGCTAGAGGATGCTCCTGGTTCTTACTATTTGAATGTATTCTCATGGTCTATTCTTGCTGACTGTGCAGATGAAAGTCAGATTGATACAATGCTCACTTCTATTACTAAGTACTTGAAGTGCCCATATGGATTCCGTCTCTGCTCTACTGTTGATTATCCAAGAATTGCAAAGGGTATCGACGTAGCATTGTACTATCCAGGTGATCGTGAGAATGGTGGTGTATTTAAGCACGCTAACATGATGGCTGCAGCAGCTATGCTCAAGGCAGCTAAGCAGGTTGAGAGCAAGGAACTCGCACAGAGACTTGCTGAGACAGCTTACTGGGTAATCGATATGATTCTCCCATATAGAACTCTTAAGTCACCATTTACTGTTTGTGGTAACCCAAGATGGTGCACACAGTACAACAACTCCGATTCTGGAGAGAACATTGGACCAACACTTTCTGGTACATCTACATGGTTGCTCCTTTGCCTCTTCGCATGCTTCGGTGTTGAATTCACAGCTGACGCATTAATCGTAGAGCCACTTCTTAGAACAACAGATACATCCCTTAACGTTACAGTTAACAGTGGTGTTGCAGTATATGACATCACAATCACAAAGCCAGAGGGATTCTGCAGAACTAAGGAAGGCGTAAAGGTTTGTGTTGATGGCGCACCAATCGAAGGAACAAGTGTACCAGTATTTACAGATGGTGCAGTTCACAAGGTTGAAGTTGCATTTGCATAAGAACTAATTAAGAAAACGGGAGATAGACGATGCCTTATTCAAGCATATTTCTGTCAAAGGTCGTAGAGCATTTTGAACTCGAGGTAGTATACGACTCAGGTGACATCGAACAGCGCCGTATTACGGTTGACGATGTCACTCGTCCTGGTTTGCAGCTTGCAGGATATTACGAGCATTTCGGTCCTGATAGATTGCAGGTAGTAGGAAATATGGAGTATGCATTCCTTGAGAATCTCACTTCAAGCGACAGAAAGAAGTCTATCTTAACCCTTTTCGAGAAGGAAATTCCGGCGATTATTATCACTCGTAACCACGAGGCTTACCCTGAGATGCTCGAAGCAGCTGAAGCGACGAAGACTCCAATTCTTCGTACTTCTGAAGCTACAAGTGAGTTCAACTCAGAGCTTATCAAGTTCCTTAAGATGGAGCTTGCACCACGTGTATCCATGCATGGCGTATTAGTCGAGGTTAATGGTGAAGGTATTTTAATCTTGGGTGAGAGCGGTGTAGGTAAGTCAGAGACTGCTTTGGAGATTGTTAAGCGAGGCCATAGACTTATCGCTGACGATCAGGTCGAGATTAGAAAAGTATCTGAGACAACACTGGTTGGTAAGGCGCCAGACATTATTAAGCACTTAATCGAGATCAGAGGTATCGGTATTATGGATGTTAAGGAACTCTTCGGTGTTTCTTCCGTAAAGCCTCAGGAGTCAATCGACTTCGTTATTAATCTCGAGATGTGGGATGAGAAAAAGACATATGACAGAATGGGCCTTAATGAAGAGACGACAGAAATTCTCGGAATTAAGGTACCGTCTGTTACTATTCCGGTTGGTCCCGGACGTAACCTCGCTATTATTGTTGAGGCTGCTGCGATCAACTACAGAGTTAAGAAGATGGGCTTTAATGCTGCTCAGGACCTTGTTTCAAGAGTATTCCCTGGAGGTAATATAAACACTTGATGAATATTGATGAGCTCATCAAAGCTAAGGTAGAACTTAAGCCTTTAACTACTATGAAGACAGGTGGCCCTGCTAAGTATTTGGCAGAGCCTTCTACTTCTGATGAGATTTTGGCATGTCTTGAATTTGCAAAGGAGAATAATCTTAAGATATTCATCCTCGGCGCAGGTTCAAATATTATTGTTGATGATGAAGGCTTTGATGGCCTTGTTATCAGACTTAACAAAGAATTTTCTAACATCGCTATCTATGAAGATGGTGATGATGAATATAAATGCATAAGCGCGAAGGCTGGCTGCCCATTGTCCAAGCTTGGAAATGAAGCTGCTGACTTAGGTCTTGAAGGCGCTGAATTTGCATGCGGTATTCCTGGTACAGTCGGAGGTGCTGTGTTTATGAATGCCGGTGCTTATGGAAGAGAGATTAAGGATATTGCTACTTCCATCGATTATATTGAAGATGGTGTTTTGAAGACTATTGACTGTGAAGATGCGCAGTTTGGCTATAGAACAAGTCTTTTTAAAAAGCTTGCTGATGAAGGCAAAAATATTGTAATTACAAATCTCACGGTAAAACTTCATAAGGGAGACCGCGAGAAGGTTATGGCATATGTAAAGGAACTTCGTGAGAAGAGAGTTAATTCTCAGCCTTTGACAGTTCCGAGTGCGGGTTCAACATTTAAGCGCCCAGAAGGCTATTTTGCAGGAAAGCTTATAGAAGATAGTGGTCTTCGAGGCTTTTGTCTTGATGATTCAGGCGCTCAGGTTTCTCCTAAGCACTGTGGCTTCGTCGTAAATAACAACGGTACCTGTGGCAGTAAAGATCTTAAGAAACTTATTAATTATGTTCAGGATAAAGTCTATGAAGACAGTGGAGTTCGTCTGGAGTGCGAAGTTCGCTTTATAGGCGGGACGGAGGCATAAATGGATCTTATTATCTTAACTGGTATGAGTGGTGCTGGTAAATCTCAGGCCGCAGCTTATTTTGAAGATCATGGTTATTTTTGTATTGATAATTTGCCTCCGATTTTTCTTCCAAGAATGGCTCATACATTTATGGGTAAGGAAGAAGATGCTGCTCCTTCAGTAGCAGTTGATAAGCTCTGCCTTGTAGTAGACATAAGATCTCGTGACTTATCTGTTGGCTTTGAAGATGCGATTAAAAAGCTCGACGAGATGGGATGCTCTTACAGAATCGTTTTCTTAGAAGCAGCTGAGAATGTTCTTGTAAGCCGCTACCGTCAGACAAGGCGTAAGCATCCTTTAATGGATGAGATGAGTCTTGTTGATGCCATCGCGATGGAAAAGAGCATGCTGCGTGATATTCGTGGAAGAGCTACGCATATTATAGATACCACTATGATGCCTATCTCAGCCCTTCGAAAGGAACTTCGTGTAGTAATCGACGAAGGCGAGGCTACAGGTCTTTCCGTTTTTGTTCAGTCTTTTGGTTTTATGTATGGAACTCCAACTGATTCAGATGATGTTATAGATGTAAGATTCCTTCCAAATCCATTTTGGGTAGATAAGCTTAAGATGATGAGCGGTCTCGATGAGCCTATTGGTGATTATTTAAGAGGCTTTGACGAGACTGAAGAATTCTTAGAAAAGTATATGGGTCTTCTTCAATTTATGATTCCTTTTTATGTGAGAGAAGGAAAGAGCAGACTTAACTTAGGCGTTGGATGTACTGGTGGAAGACACAGAAGTGTATTTATCGCAGAAGAAGTATGCAGAAGGCTTAAGGATGCAGGATATAATGCTATCGTTCACCACAGGGATATAGACAGAGATCCTAGATATGAGAAACCAAAGTCCCAGGACAACAAGTGACGAAGCGATAAGTTTCTCTTCGATTATTAAATCAGAGCTTGTTGCATTACAGGTAAAAAAAGAAGGTGACAAGAGAAGTCTTGCCGCTGGAATTGTTATGCCCGGAGTACAAATTAAGGGTGAAGCCCTGGAAGTATTAAATAAGATTAAAAGTGTCATGACAGATGCGAAGGAAGCATCACTTGATATTAATAACGGAGCCAGATTTTTCTTAAGAGGTGCTTTCTTAGTCTGTGGATATATGACCGACCCGGATACCAAGTATCGAATAGAACTAAGACCTCAAAGCGAGCCTGCATTTGAGATTATTACAGATATTTTGTCGGCTATTGATATAGCATGGTCTGACTTAAAAAGAGAAGATGTTCATTCGATATATATAATGAATGGCGACCATGTGGCTGATTTCTTAGGAATTATCGGAGCTAATAATGCAAGACTTAATTTCGAGAATATTAGAATAAAAAGAGAACTTAAGTCGGAGGCTAATAGACTTGCAAACTGCGATAACGGTAATGCTGGAAGGCTCGCTGAAGCATCAGCAAGGAGAGAAAAGCTGATAGCAAAGCTTTTATCATCGCAGGAAGCGGACTCACTTCCTCAAAATTTGTACGAGGCTGCAGTAATACATCAGCAAAACCCCGGCGCATCTATAGCTGAGCTTGGGAAGATGATGAATCCGCCTATTGGAAAGTCAGGAATGAACCACAGATTAGCTAGATTAATCGAAATAGCTGAAAATTTGTGATATTATTGCGACTATGAATTTGAAGAATCAGTACATTGCACCTGATAATAGTTATCATCAGCCATCAAGAGATCCTTCTTCTGGCACTATGATGCTTGTAATCACATTGACGGTCGTATCCGTAGTGCTTACATCGGTTCTCGCGCTGATTTTTTATTCCAAGAAGAATAATGATGGTGTAATTAATACTGGCGACGGAGCTAATGCTACTCTTAATAACTACATTTCGGTAAGTACTCCTACACCTACACCGGTGCCACCGCTTCAGGATTATCAGAATCCACAGCTTTATCCAGCAAGTGCGATAGTAAGTATTGATCCTGATGCAATAATTGGCGATGATGTTAACCCTTATGCACGTGGTATTACTCAGAATGTAATTAACGGATCTTCAATCCTTACTTCATTTACACGTGAAAACCCAATTTACATTGGAGATCCTCTGTATTATTCCCAGATAGCTGGCGTTATTACTTACAGAGGTAATAATTTTAGAAATACAGCGTCTTTTGGATTCTTAACTCCGGATGATGGTACAGTTGACTCATTAGTTCAGGCATGGGAATTTGAATGTGGTCACACACTTTTGTCTTCTGATATGACATTTGAGTGGGAGGGATACCAGCTTACAGGTCAGCCTCTTATCGTAAGATGGCCTGCTACAACAAGAACGTCCATGAATTTGTATCCTGACAAAGCAGCCAAGGCAGATCTTGTCGAGGTCATAAGTGCATCTTTGGATGGATATATCTACTTTATGGACTTAGATGATGGATCTATGACACGTGACCCAATCTATGTTGGTGCAACAGTGAAGGGAACCCCTTCGTTAGATCCACGCGGTTATCCACTTCTCTATGTTGGTCAGGGTGATGATAATAATGAGTGGCACTTCGGTATGTATATCTATTCTTTGTTAGATGGATCTTTGCTTTATACATATGAAGGGCTTGATGATGGTGCTTATCGTATGAACTGGGGAGCTTTTGACTCATCTCCAATCATCGATGGTGCTACAGATACTCTTATCTGGCCTTGTGAGAATGGTATTATCTACAATTTCCAGCTTAATACTACATACGTTCCAGGGTCTGGAACAATTATGATTAGTCCTGTTTGTACTGGGTATAAGTATATTTTTAATGATACTCAGGGGCGTTTCTTAGGAGTTGAATCTTCTGCGTCTGTCTATGATCACTATTGTTATTTTATGGATAACAATTCTAATCTTGTCTGTCTAGATCTTAATACTTTGCAGATGGTCTGGGTTTTCAGAACAGGTGACGATTCGGATTTATCTCCTGTAGTTTCAGAAGAAAATGGAATTCCTTATATCTATATTGCTACTGAAGTTGACTACCAGGGCGGTACAGGTACTTATAATGGTGCAGCTTACACTTATAAGATTAATGGTCTTACGGGTGAAGAAGTATGGCAGACATCCCAGTCCTGCTATACATATAACGGAGAGACATCTGCTACTGACCAAAGCGGTGGATGCCTCGCGAACCCTATTTTGGGTCGTATGAACATCTCAAATCTTGTAATTTTCTCTTATTCCATGACTAATGGACTTACAAGTGGTAACCGTCTTGTTGCCTACAATAGGGATACTGGCACAGAAGTTTGGCATTATGACATGAATATTTATACATATTCATCACCAGTTGCATGCTACACCGACAACGGAAATGCTTATATAATTATTTGCGATAGCTTTGGGCAGGTTCATCTTGTCGATGGTATGACTGGAGAAAGAATTACTTATATCCAGATTAACAATGCCACTTTCGAAGCTTCACCGGCAGTATTTGGAAATACCTTGGTCATTGGTACACGCGAGGGTAAGGTATACGGAATACGTATCGGTTAAGGAGGTCTATGTTGGAAGACGACAGATACAACTCAATTACCCTGTTAGAGGTTGAGATTAGCTCCTTCAATGGAGGCGGATACAAGGTGCGCTACGATCTTAAGCGTAATCTGATTTCCTGGAAGGATGGCTACATGTGGAATAACAACTTCATGAAGTCATTAACTCCAACAAAGCTTCAGTATCTTAAAGAAAATCTTCCTGGCACAAATATCCTGGAATGGGCAGAAGGCTATAACAAGGGGCTTGTTGCAGAGTATGGTAATCCGACAGCAAATCCTTCTTCCTGGAGAATCAGAGTAGACTTTGACGATGGAACTGATCTGGTATCAAGCAGAACCAAGAATTTTCCTAAGGACTGGCCAAAGCTTAAGTCGATTATAGAAGCTACTACTGAATGTACTTTCAGATTAAGATAACGGAAGGACGCCAAAGCGTCCTTTTTGCTTCCCTATATTATAATTATTTATGTTAAAATTATATTTGACACACTATCTGGAGGTTTATTTTGGATTACGCAGAGGGTTTATTCCTGGGTAAGCTGTGGAGCGATACCGATTTTGAGAACAGACGCCATGTTGAGCTCTTTATGCTTTATGGTGTTCTTACAGCATTGTTTGTAGGTCTCATGTTCTGGACTGGTAATGCTTTTATTGGCGTAGGAAGTTTTAACCTTTTCCAGAAGATTGCCTTGATTGTAATTTCTATCGCAAATCCATTTATGTGCTTCAGATATTATCGAATGCCCTTGTGGGGCAAGATATTAATCCTTCTGAGTAAGGCTTTCAAAGCATACCTCGTTATGAGTCTTACAGTAAGTCTCATTATTCCTAGAATTCCAGTTAAGTCCAGTGGTATTAAGGATTTCCTTATTAACTTCCTTAACTCAACGCTTGAGACATATACAAATAAGTTTGCGGGCAATGGTGGTAGTTTTGCTACTGTTATGGGTGTATTTGCTGGTGGTATCCATGTAGTGCTCGTGGCAGTTGGAATTATCCTCGCGCTTGTATTAATACCAGGCATTATCTTTCTCCTTTATAAGCTAGTGCAGTACGTTTACGACTACATCATCGACAGGCTTTTAATCAGAAAGGTATTCCGTTATAAGAGATAAGGAGGACGCACTATGGCTGTTCTTCAGAATAAAACGAATATCACCCTAGAAGAACTCGAAGAGAATTTGGGAGAGAAGAAACTCCCTGATTTTATATTAAGAAGCGAGAAAGCATTTATTGATCAAATCGATGCTATTGTGGACGCTGTAAACAATGACAGAAGCAAGAGAGCTATCTTTGTTTCTGGCCCTACTTCTTCAGGTAAGACCACTTTTACCATGCGCTTATCTTCAGGCCTTCAAAAGGCTGGTCGCGAAGCCGCATTTTTATCACTTGATGATTACTACAACATGAGTGAGATTGTTTTTGATAAGGATGGCAGACCAGACTTTGAGACAATTGATACTCTTGATGTGGACAGAGCTAGAAGGGACATCAGCGATTTGATTAGTGGCAAGACCGTTATCCCTCCATACTTTGACTTTATGGACAGAAAGCAGAAGGAGAGAGATGCATCTGAAGCGATTGCTCTGTCTTCTGATGGAATATTAGTGGTAGAGGGTCTTCACGGACTTAATTCCAGAATCTCTGGGGAATTCCATAATGAAGCAGTTAAGGTATTTATAATGCCATATGGCAATGTATTTGCTGACACTAAGCTTATGGATTCAAACGAGATTCGAATGCTTCGAAGAATTGTAAGAGATAATCGCCACAGGGGTGCTCATGCAATCTCTACAATCGACTACTGGCCAATGATTGCCAGGTCTGAAGAAGCCTATTATGTGGATTACTTGTCAGCAGCAGACTATCATGTTAATTCTTTTTTGCCATATGAGAGCCTGATAATCGCTCCTTTGGCATTAGCAGATATTACCAATGCATTGAAGCTTGCTGAAGATGGGAATTTACCTCCTAATGTATTTATGGAGAAGTCTACTACGAAGAAGCCTTTCGCAGACTTAAGCTTAGCGCTTTCTACCGCTTCAAAGCTTATGGAGCATTTGAAGGAGATACCTAAGGTTAATCCTGAATTTGTTCCGCAGCAGTCAATACTTAACGAATTTATATCAAATTAAGGGGGCAATTAAATGCCTATTAGAATACCAGACAATTTACCAGCAAGACATATTCTCGAGGGAGAGCGCATCTTTGTTATGGAAGAAAACCGCGCTTTGTCTCAGGACATAAGACCAATTAAGATTATTATCCTTAATCTGATGCCTAATAAGGAAGTAACAGAGACACAGCTTTTACGAGCTCTTTCTAATACCCCTATTCAGATTGATATAGAGCTATTACGAATCTCTACTCATGTGTCCAAGAATACAAGCAAGGAGCACCTATTTAAGTACTATGAGACCTTTGATTTAATCAAGGACAACTACTACGATGGCTTGATTATTACTGGTGCACCTGTTGAGCAGCTTCCTTATGAGGAAGTAGATTACTGGCCTGAGCTTTGCTCTATCATGGAGTGGTCCAAAACTCATGTTTACTCTACTATGCATATCTGCTGGGGTGCTATGGCTGGCCTTTACTATCACTATGGTATTCCTAAGTATGATTTGGATGCCAAGTGCTTTGGTGTATTCGAGCACTCTACAACAGGTTCCAAGCCAGTTAAGCTTTTCCGTGGATTTGATGATATTTTCTATGTTCCTCACTCAAGACATACTGAGCTAAGGAGGGAAGATATCGCTTCTGTTGAGGATTTAAGAATTCTTTCTGAGTCTCCTGAGAGCGGCGTATATGCTGTATCAGATAAGAGAGGCCGCCAGTTCTTTATTACTGGTCACTCTGAGTATGACAGATATACTCTAGATGCAGAGTATAAGAGAGATGTCGATAAGGGACTTTCTATCGAGATTCCTAAGAACTACTATCGTGATAACGATCCTTCCAAGGAACCTCTTATGAGATGGCGTTCTGTAGCTACTTTGCTTTTTACAAACTGGCTTAACTACTACGTATATCAGGAAACACCATTTGACATTCATCTTCTTAATGAAGTTAAGCAGAACAAAATTGACCTGGAGGAAGACTGATGTCATCTCAGCCTATTAACGAAGAATTGTTATCAAGCCGCATGGTAGAGCGCCAGGACAGCTGTCACAAAAATGACTTTGGTCAGCTTCTTGTTGTAGCTGGCTCTAAGTACATGACAGGCGCTCTGGTTTTATCCACATCTTCTGCACTTCGAAGCGGTGCAGGTTTGGTTATGGCTTTTGCTCCAGAAGATGCTTTGGATCCGGTAAGATTTAACTGCCCATGCGCGTTAACAAAGGCATGGGGAGAAGATGTGACTGATACATTAAAGCAGGCTTCAAAGCTCCTCTCGAAATGCAGCGCAGTAGCAATCGGTCCTGGCCTTGATGAAGAAGATCCAAGATCACTGGCTCTTCTTGAGTTATTCATTAATGAGGCCAGGGCATTAGTTATCGATGCAGGCGCTTTAAATATTTTATCTAAGCATATTGAACTTATGCCTGCACTTAAGACTCGTAAGATGAGAGGCTTAAATCCTGCTGTACTGACACCACATGTTGGTGAAATGAAAAGGATTTTGAAGGGCGATGTAACAGATGAGGCATGTGAAGCTTTTGCTGTTGAGAATACATGTCTTTTAATCTTGAAGGATAGTAAGACAAAGATTTTCACACCTCACCACGATAAGACCTTCGAACTTAATCGCGAGAATTCGGGTATGGCCAAGGGCGGAAGTGGTGATGTATTAACCGGATTAATCGGCGGATTTTTAGCTCAGGGCATAAAGACATGTACTTCAGGAATCGCAGGTGTTTATTTCCATAGCAAAGCTGGTATTATCGCGAGCTTTGGTCTTGGTAAGCGCGGCATGCTTCCAACTGATGTTATTGCCTGCCTGCCAGAAGCTTTTGAGGAGATTGGTTGGTAATGGGTATAGTTGATGAGAATATCTGGTTCGACAGAACCTGTGTAGAGATTAATAAGGAAGCACTTATCTCTAATATTAAGGAGATAAGAAGAATTACTCGCCCTGAAGCTGATATTCTGGCAGTAGTTAAGGCGGATGCTTACGGTCACGGAGACTATGAGACAGCTTCAACTTTATTAAAAAACGGTGCAAATGGTCTTTGTATCGCGACTATTGGTGAAGCGGTTATGCTCCGTAAGAAGGGAATTACAGCCAGAATGCTTATTCTCGGAGGCACTGCAATCGAGTCTTACGAAGATGCTGTTAAATTTGATATCAACCTCGCGATTTACGATCGTGAGTCAGCTGAAGCTTTATCGCAGGAAGCTGTAAAGCAGGGAAAGACTGCTGATATTCATATTAAGCTTGATACAGGTATGGGCAGAATTGGCTTCCCAACAGATGGTAGCGCTACCGAAGAGATAGCTGAGATTTGTCGCCTGCCTGGCCTTAATCCTTATGGTATTTTCTCCCATTTCGCTGTCGCTGATACTAATGAAGATGAGTATACCTTAGAGCAGTTTGACAGATTCATGGCTCAGGTAAACGTCCTGAAGGATATGGGAATTACTTTTGAGAAGAGACACATCTGTAATAGCGCAGGTATTCTTCGCTTCCCTCAGATGCATCTTGATATGGTAAGAGCAGGCCTTATTCTCTATGGTATTAAGCCTGATGGCTGCCCTGACGGTTATACGGATATTAACTTAACTCCTGTTATGACTTGGTACTCCAAGGTAGTTCATGTTAAGACGGTTCCGACAGGCACTACAGTCAGTTACGGCAGACACTTTACTGCAGCACGCGAGAGCAAAATCGCGACAATTGCAGTAGGTTATGCTGATGGCCTGTCCAGAAGCTTAAGTAATGGCTTTGAGTTGATGGTAGATGGTGAGATGGTTCCTATTATTGGCAATATATGCATGGATATGTGCATGGTAGATGCTACTGACATGAAGGGTGACATTAAGGTTGGTGATATAGTAACTATTTTTGGAAAAGACAGGCCAGCATGCGAATTAGCTTCAAAACTGGGTACAATCAGCTACGAAATTACCTGTGACGTAGGAAAAAGAGTTAAAAGAGTCTTTGTGTAAGGATTTGTTCCTTGACACTTTTTGACTTCGATAATATAATTAGCAAGCGTTTTTATGTGAAATTGTAATTTAATACGGAGGATATACCGCTATGAAGATGACATATCAGCCTAAGAAGAGACACAGATCCAAGGTTCACGGATTCCGTGCAAGAATGGCTACACGCGATGGTCGTGAGGTTCTTAAGAGAAGAAGACTTAAGGGCAGAAAGCAGATCGCAGTGTAAGGGTCACCTAAGTGATCCTTTTTCGTTTGCAGTAAAGAGAGGCGTTAATCTTGAAGGCCGAGCCCTTAAGATTCAATTACGAGTTCTCGAGAGTTTATCGCCGCGCTTCCTTTGCTACGGGACGGTATTTGACTATCCATGTCTTTAAGCGTCCTAAGGGTTTAAAGCATAACAATACACGCATACCCGAAGACTTAATCAGAGTAGGGTTCTGCGCCGCCAAAAACAAATTCGGTGCAGTGGGCAGAAACAGAGCAAGACGCCTCATGCGCGAGGGCTATCGACACCTCGAACCGCGAGTTCGCGAAGGAAATGATATTGTTATTACTATGAAGAATGTCGATGAGCTTCCATCATATGAATGTGTTAGTCACGAGATGGAGGTCCTTATGTCTAGACTTAAGGTTTTGTTACCGGAGCTTATTGATGACGCCAAGAGCAGTGTTGATCAAACTTGTTAAGGTATACCAGAAGTATATCTCGCCTGCTATTGGCCCTCATTGTAAATATCGTCCGACATGCTCGGAATATATGATTGAATGTCTGGAAACATATGGAGTAATCAGGGGATTACCCCGTGGAATTTGGCGAATATTAAGATGTAATCCTTTTTCTAAGGGGGGTTACGATCCAGTTCGCCCAAGGAGTTAGATATGGCTTTACTTTCTCAGTTGTTTGGATGGCTTACTCGTATTTTCTTTGATTTCTTTGGAAACTACGGTATGGCTATCATTACACTTACTGTATTGATTAGAGGCGCGCTTATCCCACTTAACGTATCAAGCCAGAAGTCCATGCTTAAGATGCAGGCTTTATCCAGCAAGACAGCAGAATTACAGCGTAAGTACGGTGACGATAAGCAGAGATATAACGAAGAGCTCATGAAGCTTCAGCAGGAGAATGGTGCAATGGGATTCTCCGGTTGTATTCTTCCATTCTTACAGCTCATTTTTATCTGGCCGATTTATCGTATTGTTTCTGGACCACTTATTTACCTCTCACAGGTATCTAAGGAGAATGTTCAGGCAATGATTGACTTGGCTACTGAACAGGAGTTGGCTGTTGGTGGCGCCAGAATGACAGAGCAGTTCCACATCTCTCTTATTGAGATTTTGAATAACAACAGTAATTTCCTGGAGCAGTGCGTATCTAAGGGATACCTCGCTATGGGTCAGCTTCTTGATTTGCATTTCCTTGGTATGGATCTTACCAAGACTCCTGCATGGAACCCAATTACAATTATTGGCGATCCAAAGACTTATCTCCCACTTCTCATTTTCCCAATCCTCGTAATTGTTACTAACGTTCTTTCTATGAAGTTATCAACAGTTATGAAGCCTGGCTACAAGGAGCAGAAGGAAGCTAAGGAGCGTGAGAAGAACAATCCTGCAAGAGCTGGACAGACTCCTAACGATCAGACAGAGCAGACAATGAAGATGATGACATGGATGATGCCTATCATCATGCTCTTCACAACATTTACACTTCCTGCAGCTATGGGTCTTTACTGGGTTGTAGGTGGAATTATGGGTATCCTCACTCAGATTATTACTTACTTCATGTTTACAAGACCTTATGAGCTTAAGAAGGCTGAGGTTGAGGCTAAGAAGAAGGAAGCTTTTAAGAAGAATAAGAGCGATAACAAAGACAATAAGAGCGGCAAGAAGAATAAGAAGAATTAATTAGCACGGAGGCTAAGAATATAAATGGAAAAGTCAGTTGTTAAGACAGCTAAGACTGTAGAAGAAGCTAAGAAGG
Organism: Saccharofermentans sp.; assembly: GCA_045600625.1. Classification (GTDB taxonomy): domain Bacteria; phylum Bacillota; class Clostridia; order Saccharofermentanales; family Saccharofermentanaceae; genus Saccharofermentans. Next base: position 10,334 of record JAZRYF010000017.1, on the reverse strand, counting down.
CAGCTCTTGAGGAGCTTGGTGTTACAGAGGATCAGGCTACTATTGAAGTTATCAGCGAGTCTGAGGGTGGATTCCTTGGTATTGGAAGCAAGGCTGAGGTTAAGGTAACAGCTAATATCGCAGAAGAGGAAGAGGAAGTTGTTTACTACGGTGATGATGAGTCCTATGAGGGCGATGCTGTAACAGAGGCTGAGGACGCAGCTGTACAGTTCGTAGCTGAGGTTCTGTCAGGTATCGGTATTCACGGCAATATGGATTCCTACAGAGAGGATGACGCTATCTATATCTCTGTATCTGGTGGTGACTGTGGTGCAGCTATCGGTCGTCACGGCGAGACATTAGAGTCTATTGCTTACCTCACAAACCTGGTTGCTAATAAGCACAGCGAAGAGAGAGTCCATGTGCACCTCGATGTAGGTGGTTACAGAAAGCACAGAGAGCAGATTATCGAGGGCTTAGCTGACCGCGCTGCTTCTAAGGCTCTTCGTTTTAATAAGCCAGTTGCTATGGAGGCTATGAACCCTGCTGAGAGAAGAACAGTTCATGCTTACCTCCAGAATGTTGAAGGCGTAACAACTCACTCTGAGGGCACAGAGCCTAACAGAAGAGTTATCGTTACTCCAGCTGAGGGCTAATAATATAAAATGGCGCCTTTCTGTGCCTTGTCTACACCTTCGGGTGTATCCGGAATCGCGGTAATCAGGGCGTCGGGTGAAGGCGTTTCTCAAATTGTGTCAGGAGCTTTGAGAATCATCAGAGCAAGCGGCGACAGAACAGGTATCAGTCTTACTGAATTAGGGGGCTACGAGTCCTGCTATGCACAGTTTATTGACCCTGAGACCAATAGAGATATAGACAATGTTGTGGTAACTGTTTTTAAGGCACCACACTCTTATACTGGTGAAGATATGATAGAAATCTCCTGCCATGGCGGTAGTGCCGTCAGACAGGAGATTTTATATATTTTGAATAAGCTTGGCATTCGCCCTGCTGGCCCTGGTGAATTTACAAAGACTGCATTTATTAATGGAAAGCTTGATTTATCCCAGGCTGAAGCTGTAATGAACGTAATCTCTGCAGATTCAAAAAGAAGTCTAGATGCAGCCAATTCTCAGTTGATGGGAGCACTTAAATCCAGAATTATTTCTGTTGAGGACGAGCTTTATAAGGCGCTCTCGCTAATCGAAATGATGCTTGAATTCCCTGAACATGATGACACACCTGAGAATACAAAGGCTGTGTATGACATAATTAATAAATCTTGTGAGAAGCTTCACGATTTGTGTGCGACATATGCCCGTGGAAGAATGCTTACAGAGAGAATGAAGGTAGCGATTTTAGGTCTTCCCAATAGTGGTAAGAGCACTCTTCTCAACTACCTCGCAGGTTTTGATCGTGCGATTGTAACTGATACTCCTGGCACTACTCGCGATACTTTGGAATTTAATACAGATATTGATGGAATTCCGGTAACATTTGTTGATACTGCAGGTATCCGTGAGACCGGAGATGAGATTGAAGCTATCGGTGTTAAGCTTGCAGGACTTGCAGCTTCAGAAGCAGATTTGGTTTTATATCTCATCGCACCAACAGCAACTCTAGATGAAGTTATAGAAACTGTAAATGGTCTTAACTGTTCCAGGATGGATGTAATATTTACTAAGAGCGATCTCGGATCTAATGCAAACGAGGAAGCGATTACAAAGTATTTGGAAGATCAGGGCGTAAAGCATTTCGCGCAGGTCTCTATTAAAGCAAACGAGAATGTGGATGCTGTAACGAAATTTGTTGTAGAAGCTTATGAGAGTGCCTCTTCGACTAACGCAGGTGACATCACGGTGCTTAACAGTCGCCATAGTAGTTTGCTGGGCGAAGCAGAAGCTAAGCTTAAATCCTCTCTAGAAATCTTAGATGGCTGCCTTGGAATTGATGTAGCATCTCAGGTTATACGAGGTGCGCTTGATGATTTAGGCGAGATTACAGGTCGTGTAGTATCAGATGAGCTTGTAGACACAATTTTCTCGAAGTTTTGTATAGGTAAATAAGATGAATATTAACGAAGCATTAGAATTAGAACACACATACCTCGCAGGAGAGTACGACGTTATCGTTGTAGGTGCAGGTCATGCTGGCTGTGAGGCAGCTCATGCTAACGCTACTATGGGCCTTAAGACGATGCTTTTTACTTTGCACCTGGATTCTCTTGCTAATCTCCCATGTAATCCTAGTATAGGCGGTACTGCTAAAGGCCAAATTGTAAGAGAAATAGATGCCTTAGGTGGCGTTATGGGAATGGTAGCAGATAAGTGCTGTATTCAGATGCGAATGCTTAATAGGACCAAGGGACCAGCAGTTCATTCTCCTCGTGCTCAGATGGACAGAAGCAAGTATTCTATTACTATGAAGGAACTTCTGGAGGATACTCCTAACCTTGATATAAGGCAGGGCCATGTAACGACTTTACTTGCTGATAAGGTAGATGGCAAGTATGTGGTTTGTGGTGTAATGACAGAAAGCAAGGCTGTATATAGAGCAAAAGCTGTTGTTATCTGCTCTGGTACATATATGGAGTCCAGAACTATTCGCGGTGAAGTTATTGTTAAATCTGGACCAGATGGCCTACCAAGATCAGAAGGTCTCTCAGACTCTTTGAAGGGATATGGAATCCCTATCTTAAGATTTAAGACTGGAACGCCGGTTCGTGTTAATTCAAGAAGCGTAGATTTCTCTTCTATGGAGAGACAGGAAGGCGAGCATGATGTTCCACCATTTTCATTTGTTAATGAGATGGACGGTGTTGGCGTACCTCAGGAGCAGACACCATGCTACTCCGTATGGACTACACCTCTTACCAAGGAAGTAATCTCGTCTAATATGGATAGATCTCCACTTTATAGCGGTGTTATTAAGGGTACAGGCCCAAGATACTGCCCTTCTATTGAAGATAAGTTTATGAAATTCTCTGATAAGTCCCGCCATCAGATTTTTATCGAGCCTATGGGTGAGAATACAAGAGAAATGTATCTTCAGGGCTTTTCTACAAGTCTTCCAGAAGATGTACAGGTACAGATGGTTCATTCTCTGCCTGGACTTGAGAATGCGGTTATTCAAAGAAGTGCATATGCTATTGAGTACGATCTTGTGGAGCCAACTACATTAAAGCTTTCACTCGAATCAAAGATAGTAAGCGGCCTTTTTACTGCTGGTCAGATTAATGGCTCTTCAGGCTACGAGGAAGCAGCGGGACAGGGAATTATAGCTGGTATTAACGCCGGACGCTTTGTACAGGGCAAAGAAGCGATTGTAGTAGATCGTTCTAAGGGATATATCGGTGTGCTTGTAGATGACTTGGTTACCAAGGGTACAAATGAGCCTTACAGAATGATGACATCAAGAGCAGAGTACAGACTCTTCTTAAGATATGACAATGCCGATTTAAGACTTACTCCAATAGGTTATGAAGCAGGATTAATAAGCGAAGAACGTATGGAAGCTTTTAAGGCAAAGTATGAAGCTATTGAGAATGAGAAGGAAAGGCTTGCAAATACATTTACAGGTCCTACTCCAGAACTCGTTAAGATAATGGAAGAGGTTGGCGAGGTACCGCCTAATTCTGGTGCATCCTTTGCAGATCTTTTAAGACGTCCTAATATCTCATATGATATGCTCGCGCCTGTAGATAAGAATCGCCCTGAGCTTACGTCAAATATCACTCGCGAGGTCGAGACTGATATTAAATACGAGGGCTACTTAAAGCTTGAAGAGGACAAGATTAAGAAGTTTTCAAAGCTTGAAAAGAAGCTGATTCCAGAGGGAACAGATTATTCTCAGATTTCTGGCCTTAGATTAGAGGCAAGACAAAAGCTCGCAGCTATGATGCCTTCATCTATCGGGCAGGCATCGCGTATCTCTGGTGTATCTCCAGCAGATATTTCTGTGTTACTTGTATACTTGGAGTCTTTGAAGGGAGAAAACAATGCCTGAATTAATTATCCCAATCGTTAAAAAGTATTCTGATGAAGCCGGCCTTAACTTAAGTGATAAGCAGCTTAATCAGCTTGATAAATATGCAGAGATGCTCGTTAAGACTAACGAGGTAATGAATTTAACTAACATCACAGATGATGAAGGTATAGCGGTAAGACACTTCATCGACTCGCTTACTCTGGTTCCTTACATTAAGGCTGAGCAGAGCCACCTGGGCCGTGACGATATATCTGTCATCGACGTTGGAACGGGCGCTGGTTTCCCTGGTGTAGTTCTTAAGATTGCCATGCCAGAGATTAAGCTTACACTTCTTGACTCTCTTCGTAAGCGCTTAAACTTCTTGGATGAGGTCTCAGGCGCTCTCGAACTTACAAATGTTAAAACAGTACATGGCAGAGCCGAGGATGCCGGAAATGACGCTTCTTTGCGCGCTAAATACGACATATCCTGCGCCAGAGCTGTAGCTAATCTTCCTGTACTATGTGAGTACTGCCTGCCTTTCGTAAAGAAGGGCGGTGCGTTCCTTGCCATGAAGGGTAATGTTGAGGAGGAAGAAGCAGCTTCAAAGAAGGCAATAGCGGTTCTTGGCGGCCGTAAAGAGAGCGTGGATAAGTTCTTGCTCCCTGGTACCGACATGAATCGTTCTATCGTTACTGTGCGTAAAATACACCCTACGCCTGCTGGCTACCCAAGACAGGCAGGAAAACCATCCAAGAATCCGCTTTAAGCTTAATAAAAACCTTCGAAAGGCTCTATATTATAATAATTATTATATTTATAGTAATAGTTATGTTATAATGTAGTGGTAAGAATTTGTATTTTCGGAGGAAAATATGGCGGACAATAATCAGGCTAAGGAACAAAGAAAGCAGCAAGAAGTCGAGATGGATCTCGCCTTCAAGTCTGAGCAGACAACTATTGTTCCTGTAGACTTGGAACAGGAAATGAAGAAGTCTTTTATCGACTATGCAATGTCAGTTATTTCTGACCGTGCACTTCCTGATATCAGAGATGGACTTAAGCCAGTACAGAGAAGAATTCTCTATTCTATGTATACACAGGGATTTACCCCTGATAAGCCATTCCGTAAGTGTGCTACTACAATCGGTGATGTACTCGGACGTTTCCATCCACATGGTGACGCATCTGTTTATGATGCTCTTGTAAGACTTGCTCAGGATTTCTCTTTGAGACATCCTCTTGTTGATGGTCACGGAAACTTCGGTTCTTTGGACGGAGATCCACCGGCAGCTTACCGATATACTGAGGCAAGACTTGATAAGGTTGCTCTCGAGATGATGACTGATATCAAGAAGAATACTGTTGATTTCAGACCTAACTTCGATGAGCACGAGATGGAGCCAATCTCACTTCCATCAAGATTCCCTAATCTTCTAGTTAACGGTTCTGTAGGTATTGCCGTAGGTATGGCTACTAACATCCCACCTCATAATATGGGTGAGGTTATCGATGGCGTTGTAATGATGCTTGATAATCCTGATGTAACAGTAGATGAGCTCATGACAGTTGTTAAGGGCCCTGACTTCCCAACAGGTGGTGCTATCCTTGGTACAGCGGGTATTCGTGACGCATATACAACTGGTCGTGGAAGAATCATGGTAAGAGCTCACGCTGAGATTGAAGAGTTCGGTAATGGTAGACAGAGAATCATTATTCACGACCTGCCATTCATGGTTAATAAGGCTACTTTGATTGAGCGTATGGCTGACCTTGTTAAGGATAAGAAGGTTGAAGGTATCACAGGTCTTCGTGATGAGTCTGACCGTAATGAGATGGTTAGAATCGTTATCGAGGTTAAGAAGGATACTAACCCAGACGTAGTACTTAACCAGCTTTATAAGAATTGTGCTTTGCAGCAGGCTTGCTGTGCTAACATGATTGCTCTTGTACCTGATAAGGATGGTATTTTGGAGCCTAAGACAATTACCCTTCTTGATGCTCTTTCACACTATGTATTGCACCAGGAAAATGTTGTTACAAGAAGAACTCAGTTTGACCTGGAGCAGGCTGAAGCTAAGAAGCATATCGATGAGGGTCTCCTTATCGCTATGGATCATATCGATGAGATTATCGCTATCATCCGTTCTTCCCGTACAGAGGCTGATGCCAAGACTAAGATGTGTGAGAGATTCGGTTTCTCTGACAAGCAGGCACAGCACATCGTAGACATGCGTCTTGGTCGTCTTACAGGCCTCGAGCGAGAGAAGCTTGAAGCTGAGATTGCAGCTCTTAATGCAAGCATCGAGAAGTACAACCTTATTCTCTCTGATAGGACAGTTCTTCACGAGACAATTAAGACTGAGATTTTGGAAATCAAGCGTAAGTTTGCTACTCCACGTATCTCTGAGATTATCAATGGTTCCTTTGAGGATGTTGATGATGAGTCTTTGATTCAGGAAGAGAATATTGTAGTTACTCTTACACACTTTGGTTATATCAAGCGTCAGCGTGTTGATCAGTATAAGAGTCAGCACAGAGGTGGACGTGGTATTTCCGGCCAGGGCAGAAGAGAAGAGGACTATATTGAGAAGATTTTGACAACAACAACTCATAAGTTCTTGTTGTGCTTCACAAACACAGGCCGCGTGTTCAAGATTAAGGGTTATAAGATTCCTGAGACTGCATCTAGAACTGCCAAGGGAACAGCTCTTGTTAATCTCTTAAATCTCCAGGAGAACGAGAGAATTAAGAACATTATCCCTGCTGACGATTTGGAGACTGAGGATCTTAATCTCACAATCGTAACTCGTAAGGGTGTTATTAAGAGAACACCACTCTCTGATTACAAGAACATCAATAAGAATGGTCTTATTGCTGTTAAGCTCAGAGAAGATGATTCTGTTGTAGATATTGCCATGACAACTCCTTCTCAGGAAATTATCGTAGTATCTTCTTCTGGTAAGGCTATCAGATTTAATAGCGACGATGTACGTGAGACTGGACGTAACTCATCTGGTGTACGTGCCATGACTTTGTCTGACGGTGATGAGGTTGTAGGTATGGTACCTGTAACTGAAGGCGGCGAGCTTCTCGTTATCTCCAGGAAGGGTATGGGTAAGAGATCATCTGTTGATGAGTACAGACAGCAGAACAGAGGTGGTAAGGGCCTTATCACTTATAAGGTTACAGAGAAGACTGGACCACTTATTGGCTGTACATTAGTTGATGATAATCTTGATTTGCTTATTATCTCTGATACAGGCGTAATTATCAGACTTGCAACAACTGAGATTCCTACATTGTCTCGTGCTACTTCTGGTGTAAAGCTTATGAAGTCTAACAGCGATGTAGTTGACTTTGCAGTAACAGAACATGAAGAGCCTGAAGAAGAGATTGACGGCGAAGAGGGTGCAGAGGGCGAAGCAGAGTCTGCTAAGGCAGAGTCAGAGGCACCTGCACAGGAAGAGAATAAGAGTGAAGAATAATAAAAGATACAACTTAGGAATGAATGGTATTGCCAGATTAGCGGCAATCCTTCTGTCTGCTTTAATCGTAGCTGCCATGATCATCCCGTCTATTAAGGGTGGTCAGGTGGAAGCTGCGGTTGATCAGCCTAATATCACAATCACTCCAATCGATGACATCAACTGTGCATCTTTTTGTGTATACGATAAGACGGAAGATAGAATCATTATGGGCCGTCAGGCACATGACAGAATCTATCCTGCTTCTATGACAAAGCTTATGACAATTCAGCTTGCTATGGACTACTTAGACCCTGATGACTATACAACTGTTTCCCAGAATGCAATCGATAATGTAACATCAGACTCAACTTTGATGTATTTGATTGTAGGCGAGGAGATTAAGATTTCTGAGCTCTATTATGGTTTGATGCTTCCATCTGGTAATGATGCAGCGAATGTTTTGGCTGAAGCTACAATCTTTGCTTTGTTTGAGTTATATCCAGAGGGCGGTGATGTTGGTCCTGACGGAGTTAATGCATCTTACTTTGTAAATGAATTAGGTGTGACATCTGAAGAGATACTTGCTGATTATCCATTGTCTGCATTCTCATTGCTGATGAATCTTCGTGCTTCTAACTTAGGCTGTACCGGTACACACTTTGTAAACCCACACGGACTTCATTCAGACAATCACTATACAACTGCCAGTGACTTGTGCCTTATCATGGCGCATGCTGCAGAGAACCCGGATTTCTGTACTGTAATAAGTTCTCCAACACATGTATTCCAGGCAACTAACATGCACACAGAGGATGCGTGGTCTACTGTACGTAATACGAATCAGCTTCTGACAGATCCTTGGATGGCATCATATACAGCTGAAGGTGAACCAACTCATATCACCGCTTTTATTGGTGGTAAGACTGGTACAACATCTACTGCAGGTACAGGTATGACAACATATTCTGTTAATGAGAATGGCCATGAGCTTTTTATCTCTGTATGTGGAATACCATATGCTGAATATTCAAATCAGACAAGATATGTAACCTCTGCAGTTGCTTATGGTAACTATCAGTGCTGGCAGAATGATCCAGTATCAAGACTTCCTGGTACATTAGGTGACTATCAGCGTTTTAACTGGACAGCTGAGGCAAGACCAGTACTTGATACAGTAATTGTTCCTGGTGATGTAGTGATAGAGGAGACGGAGCCTACGATTGAAGGTGGACTTCTTCCTGAAGATATCGAATTGAATGTTCCAGAGGAATCAGTAAATCCAGAAGCTGAAGTAATCATTGGTGGAGATGGCATTATCCCTTCCGACAGTGAAGTGCCCAACGATAGTTTCTTAGGTCCTCTTATGGATTCCGAGGTCGGTAAGTTCATACAGTTCAACCCTGGTGTTTCAGTCTTTATATTAGTATTAATATTAATAATAATAGTATTGGTAATTATCCTTATTTACAGAAGCGTTCGTTACAATAACCGTCGCCATGGTAAAAGTAAGGTCAGGGAATATAAGGGTCCTACATTCTGATATATAGATAGAATTATGATTAATCAAATAGCCACTTCATTTACTCGAAGTGGCTATTTAATTTGACAGAATTAAAGGCATAAGAAAAGCCCTGTGAAATATATCACAGGGCTTAATTAAATTAAGCTATTTAAGAATTAGAGATCCTTAACAGTCTCGATTGCATCGTGGATGTTCTTATAAGAAGCAGCCATAGAAGCCTTCTCATCCTCTCTAAGCTCCATCTCAACAATCTTCTCAACACCGCCAGCACCAATCATGATAGGTACATTAAGTACAACATCTTCCATACCATACTCGCCGTTAAGCATTGTAGCTGCTGTACGGATTGTGTGTGAATCCATAAGGATAGACTCGGAAAGTGTAGCTACGGAAACTGCAACACCATTGAATGTAGCGCCCTTAAGCTTGATAATCTCAGCACCAGCAGACTTTGTTCTCTCAGCAAGCTCGATTTTATCCTCATCAGAGAGAGGGCAACCGATAGATCTTGCATACTCTTCAACAGGAACACCAGCAACGTGTGTACGGGACCAAGCTGGGAACTGTGTCTCACCATGCTCACCAAGGATATAGCCATGAACATTTCTAACGTCAACGTTAAGCTTGGAAGCGAGCAACCATCTGAAACGAGCAGAGTCAAGGTTTGTACCAGCACCGATAACTCTTGATGTTGGAAGACCTGTCCACTTAGTAACCATGTAAGTAACAACGTCACATGGGTTAGATACTACCATGATAACACCGCCGTCATAGTACTCCATAATGGAATCAGTAATCTTATGAGCAAGGTTAACGTTCTTCTTAGCAAGATCAATTCTTGTCTCGCCTGGCTTTCTAGGAATACCAGCAGTGATAACAATAATATCAGCACCCTTAACTTCCTCATAACCACCAGCGTGAATATCCATCTGGCCAAGGAATGGGAGACCGTGGCTGATATCGAGAGCCTCACCGTGAGCCTTCTCCTGATTTACATCGATGAGAACGAGCTCAGAACAGAGCTGCTTCATAGCGATAGCGAAAGCGCATGTAGCGCCAACTGCACCTGCACCGATAATGCAGATCTTTGATCCTTCAGAGATCTTAGACATAGGAATTACCCCCTAATATTGAATTAGACTTAATGCGAAATCGCATTAGCAATTACTAAATTACTTGCTTAAAGAATATAACACGGGATAGTAAATAAATAAAGCAAATAATATATTAATAAATAACATAATATGCGAAACGCCGTAAAAACAGGAGTTTTAAAGGCAAAACAGCATCGTGAGAAAAAATTTTGATTTTTTTTGAAAAAAGTTGTTGACTTTGTATTTGATGCGTTGTATTATTCTTGAGCGCTCGGCGAGAGAGACAAAAGTCAACACTCACTG
>JAZRYF010000016.1:0-17868 GCA_045600625.1 Saccharofermentans sp. | reverse complement strand
GAAGCTTCTCATTATCACGCTGATGAAGGCCGATGGAAGGCTCATCTAAGATATAAAGCACGCCCTGAAGTCCTGAGCCAATCTGAGTAGCAAGTCTGATTCTTTGCGCCTCGCCTCCCGAAAGTGTCATGGCAGGACGCGACAAAGTCATATACTCGAGTCCAACATCAGACAAGAACTGAAGTCTGGCTTTTATCTCTCTTAAAATAGGATCTGCAATAGCCTTGTTACGCTCGCTAAAAGTAAGTTCATCAAAGAACTTCAATTCATCACTAACGCTTTTATTAGTAACATCATTGATATTACACTTATTAATGTAAATAGAAAGCATCTCCTTACGCAGTCTTGCACCATTACATGTAGGACAGATATCAACGCTCATATACTGCTCATAGTTAGTTTTAATCTCAGGAGTCATACCTTCGTTATATCGACGCATGATACTTGGAGCCAGGCCTTCCCATGCAGAGTAATAATCATTATCTCTGCGATAACTGCTGTTACGAGTATCAATCTTCATTTTAACGCCACCATTACCGTACATAATGATGTCTTTTATATTATCTGGTAAATCCTGATAAGGAGTATCAAGCGAGAAGTTATAATTTTCAGCCAAAGCTTCAGCAAAGCATCTGCCCCAGCTCTTCAAGTCGTTAAAATTCCAACCGCCGCAAGTGATAGCGCCATCGTTAATAGAAAGCTTAGGATCGTTAATACAAAGCTCTGGATCAACGTGAATTAATGTTCCTAGTCCTGAACAGTTAGGACAAGCTCCAAAAGCGTTATTGAACGAGAAGCTTCTTGGCGATACTTCACCATAAGAAATACCACAATCAGGGCATGCGAGCTTTTGTGAAAACAGTTCCTCTGTTATATCGTAAAGCTTACTTCCAGTCTCTTCATCTATAGAAGATACAACCTGAGCTTCAACAATAAGCAATCCGTCTGCTAACTTCAAAGCAGTCTCACAGGAATCATATAGACGAGTTGTATTTCCATCTTTAAGAACAAGACGATCTACAACAACCTCAATATGGTGCTTATGGTTCTTATCAAGCTTTAATGAGTCAATCTCCTCACCAAGATCATACATGGAACCATCGATTCTCGCTCTTACATAGCCAGATTTACGATAGTCTTCCAAAAGCTTAGAAAACTCACCCTTCTTACCTCTTATAGTAGGAGCCATAATAATGAGTCTGGTGCCTTCTGGATAAGTCTTAATCTTATCTACTATCTGATCGATTGTTAATGAACTAATTGATTTTCCGCACTTCCAGCAAACGGGTTCACCAACACGGGCATAAAGCAGTCTCATGTAGTCATATATCTCAGTTACTGTACCTACAGTTGATCTAGGGTTATGAGAAGTAGTCTTCTGATCAATTGAAATAGCAGGAGACAAACCATCGATACTATCAACATCAGGTTTCTCCATCTGTCCCAAAAACATACGGGCATAAGATGATAAGGACTCTACATATCTTCTTTGTCCTTCAGCATAGATAGTATCAAAAGCAATTGAACTCTTTCCGGAACCCGATAAACCTGTAAGTACTACAAGCTGATCACGAGGTATATCCAAATCAATATTTTTGAGATTGTGCTCTCTGGCACCATGTATTCTTATGTACTTATAATCTTCCATTCTTTTTAACTCTCATTATCGAAATTATGTTCGTTTTTATCCTTCACATAGTTTATCACAAAGTTTTTTCTGTTTCACCCTTGCCAAGCAAATATTCGTATGATATTATACTCAAGCATTTCGTCTGATGCTTTAAGTCGGCCCCATGGTCAAGCGGCTAAGACGGCGCCCTCTCAAGGCGCAATCACGAGTTCGATTCTCGTTGGGGTCACCACTAAGAAGGAGTTGTTAATTCAACTCCTTTTTCTTTGCTCTTTATATTATACAAAAAAGCTCACCACGTTTTGTGATGAGCTTTTCTTATTAGCCGAATCTCTCGTCTATTACTCTTTGAGTCTTCTTTTCAGATCGTGGAAGAAGCCCAACTTCTACTACCTTAACAATTGGCGTAAATCCTATTTTGGACTTAACCTCTAAGGCCACCCTCTTGCCAAGCTCATCAAAATCGTACTCTCCAGAAGTCTCAACATAAATACGCATCGTATCCTTACCATCTAAGTGAGATATTCTAATCTGATATTCACTTGATAATTCATTAAAGCTCCTCAATACTTCTTCAATCTGAGCTGGGAATACGTTAACCCCCTTAATCTTCATCATGTCATCTGTTCTTCCCTTGATGATATCAATCATAGGGAATCTATTATCACAGCATGGACACTTCTCAGTAACTATACGAGACAAGTCATGTGTTCTATAACGAATAAGCGGTGCGCCTTCCTTAACGAGAGTTGTAATAACAATCTCTCCCCACTCACCGTCTGGCACAGGCTTTAATGTAACTGGGTCAATAATCTCCAAGTAAAGATAATCATCCCAATAATGCATATAATTTTGTCCCTTACAATTAATACCAATACCAGGTCCATAAATCTCTGTAAGGCCATAGATATCGTAAAGTTCGATTCCTAGTTCGGACGAAATACGTGCTCTCATCTTCTCGCCCCATCTCTCAGAACCGATAATACCCTTCTTAAGACAAATCTTATCCTTAATACCACGCTTCTGGATTTCCTCTGCTAACAACAATGCATAAGAAGATGTAGCGCAGATAACAGTAGATTTCATATCCATCATCATTTTAAGCTGTTTCTCAGTATTACCAGGGCCCATAGGAATGACCATAGAGCCAAGCTTTTCGGCACCGTTTTGAAAGCCAATTCCTGCGGTCCATAAGCCATAGCCAGGAGTAATCTGAACTCGATCCTTATTTGTTAGTCCAGCAAACTCATAACAGCGCTTGAACATCTCTCCCCAGTCATCTACATCCTTAGCTGTATAAGGAATGATTACTGGAAGACCAGTTGTACCTGAAGAAGAATGAATTCTTACTATCTCCTCTTCTGGAGCTGTCATAAGTCCTAGTGGATACGCTTCGCGTAAATCGTTCTTCTCTGAAAATGGAAGGCTCTCAAACTCTTCTGCATTTTTAACTTCAGTAATACCAGCTTCTTTTAACTTTTTACCATAGAAGCTGTCTGCACGTAAGAGAGCCTCAATTCTGTTATTAACCTGCCCTAACTGCCTTTCGCTAATCTTCATAATTACCCCCTTAAATCAAAGCATACTCAAGAGCTTTAAAATTAAGCTCATGAAGCTGTGGTTTAACCTTCTTAACCAAAGCATTTTTAATATCGTCAATTGTAACCTCACCAAGGAAGCCACCTCTTGCAGCAGCACCCAACAAAACCATATTCATAACCTTAGGCGAACCTAATTCTTCCAAAGCCTTGTCCATATCAATAGTTAAAAGCTTTCCAATAAGCTTGCCCTCATTAGTCTTGAGATACTCGACCATACATTCTCCTGAATACGAGGAGCCCGTTAAAGCTGCCGTTACAGGCATAAGTGCACGATTAGAAGTAATAACAGCTCCACCCTTCTTAAGAAATGGAAGAAGTCTTACTGTCTCACCAGGCTCAAATCCAACAATAAGATCTGCACTGCCCTTTGTAATAAGAGGAGAAGCTGTATCACCAATTCTTAAGTAACTCATAACACTTCCGCCTCGCTGCGCCATACCTATTGTCTCAGCAGATCTAACATCAAGCCCCTTAGCCATAGAAGCTGCAGCTGTAAGCTTAGATGCAAGCACAGTACCCTGACCGCCAACGCCACACAAGATTATATTAGTAGTACTCATAAGCTTTCCCCTCTCTTTGAGATTGCACCCACAGGGCAAATCTGCGAACAAAGGCCACAACCACTACATAGTGCAGAATCAACCTCTACCTTTCCTTCTTTTACAACAATACCTGGGCAACCAATCTCCTTAATACACTTACGGCAGTTGATACACTTTTCACCTTCAACCATAAATGGCTTCTCAGGCTTAATAATAACAGCACACGGAGACTCAAAAATGATAGCCTTAACACCAGGCTTATCCGCTGTCTCCTTAACTACCTTAACTGCCGGCTCCAACTCGAAAGGATTTTGTCTTACAACCACATCAACCCCAATGCCGTGAAGCACCTGCTCGATATCCAGCTTGTCTGTGAATTCGCCCATCATCGTGCGACCTGTACCAGGGTGAGGCTGATGACCAGTCATAGCAGTTGTTGAGTTATCAAGAACGATTAAAGTCATCTCCGCCTGGTTATAAACTGCATTTACAACGCCTGTAATCGCTGACGCGAAGAAAGTTGAATCACCAACAAAAGCAAAGCACTTTGTATCAGGCTTAATTCTTCCAACGCCCTGAGCGATATTAACGCCAGCTCCCATACAAAGACATGTGTCAACCATATCAAGTGGCATAGCGTTACCTAATGTATAACAGCCAATATCACCGGCAAAGATAGTCTCTCTGCCCTTCATTGCCTTCTTAACAGCATAGAATGATGCTCGGTGTGGACAACCAGCACACAAGACAGGTGGCCTTATTGGAAGATCAGGAGCATCATCCAGACTAATAGACTCAGCATTCTCTTTCCAATCCATAAATCTATATACATAGCTTTTAATTAAATCCGCAGTATTCTCACCGGATGCAGCAACGTCACCAGTTATCTTGCCTCTTATAGTAACTTTAATATTATTTCTTCCGCAGACATAAACCAGATGCTTCTCGATATACGGATCCAACTCCTCTAAAACAAGAACTTCATCAAGACCATCCAAGAATTCAAGAGCCAGTTTATCTGGGAATGGAAATGGTGTAGTGATTTTTAAAAGACTTGGTTTGTTATCATGCTCAACAGAATCAAGAATATCCTTAGCAATAGCATAACTAATACCCTGAGCTACTATACCTCGGGAAGAATCAGACTTTGTTATCTGATTTCTACTGTAAGAAGAAAACTCATCACTAATAATTACATTACGTTCTTCTATCTTTGCATGATTAATATAAGAGAGTTTTGGGAATATTACCCACCTTTTTGAATCCTTAACAAAACCATCAGCTCTATGATATTCATAATCGAAATAGTCTTTGATATTTATAGACTGATATGAATGACAAACACGTGTTGTAGGACGATAAAATACAGGAGTCTTATACTTCTCGGATACTTCAAACGCCTCGATTAACATATCATAGGCTTCTTGTGCATCTGATGGATCAAAACAAGGTACCTTAGAATATTCAGCAAAAGTTCTAGTATCCTGCTCAGTTTGTGAAGAAATCGGGCCTGGATCATCAGCAACAAGGATTACCATTCCTCCTTCAATACCGACATACTCAAGGCTCATAAGTGGATCTGAAGCAACATTGAGTCCAACCTGCTTCATAGTAACTAATGTTCTGGCACCTGAATAAGATGCTCCGGCAGCAACTTCAATAGCAGCCTTCTCATTTACAGACCATTCAACGTAAATGCTTCCATCATTTTCTTTAGCAATAGTTTCTAATACTTCAGTCGAAGGTGTACCTGGATAACCTGCTACTACATTTACTCCAGCAGCAACAGCCGCTAAGCCTATAGCTTCATTGCCCATTAAGAATTCTTTATGCATAGTGTCCCCCCAGAAAACGCGTAGATAATGATTATATATCGGTATAACTCAAATAAAAAGACCGTACCTCACGATACGGTCTTTGTACAGTTAACTTAAGTGTTAGTTATTAGTTGTACTTCTTGCTCTTATTAGATACTACCAAGAGAGCTCCTGCTACAAGAATCATAGCGATACCTGCAACCAAAGCAACTGATACAGACTCACCTGTTGCAACAACTGTCTCATCGAAATCAACAACGCGACCTCTTGTTGCAGAATCAAGACCATTGTCTCTGTTCTCACCAAGAACCATTGATGATGGTGTTGGTGTTGGAATAGAGATTGTACCCTCTGGTGTAGGTACTGGAGCATCGCCTGTAGGTGTTGGTGTTGGAGTAGATACAGAAGGATCTGCCTCGTCAACCATTACAATTCTCTGTGCTTCAGAAGAACCTGTTGCTGTTACAACACCCATCTCGTCAACAGAGAATGGAATAGAGTTAGCAATGAGATAACCCTGAGGAGCAACAACCTCTGTGAGAATATACTCACCAGCTGGGAGACCATCAACGACTGCAGAAGCATCAGCAATAGATCTGAAAGTTACTACGTTATCAATGATGATGAAGCCTTCAGCAGCCTGACCATTCTGAGTAACAGTTACGCCAGAGAGGTCATTACGATATCCTTCAGCATTTGTAATTGTAAGAATAGCACCATCGATTTCAATACCAGCAATGTCTACCTTACTAATTGTAAAAGCCATTGGTGTAGGAGTTGCAGTAGGACCAGCTTCTGGTGTGTTTGTAGGAGCAGGTGTCTCTGTTGGCTCTGGTGTTGGTGTCTCAGTAGGAACAGGTGTCTCAGTTGGTTCTGGTGTAACTGTTGGCTCTACTGTTGGTGTATTTGTAGGCACTGGAGTGCTTGTTGGCACTGGAGTACTTGTAGGTACTGGTGTGCTTGTTGGCACTGGAGTACTTGTAGGCACTGGTGTGCTTGTAGGCACTGGTGTGCTTGTTGGCACTGGAGTTTCTGTTGGAACCGGAGTCTCAGTTGGCTCTGGTACTGGAGTTTCTGTTGGAACTGGAGTCTCTGTTGGCTCTGGTACTGGTGTCTCAGTTGGAACCGGAGTCTCTGTTGGCTCTGGTGTAGGTGTTACTGTAGGCATATCAGGATATCTAACAAAGTTACTGTGATGGTTCTCACCACCTGGGTTAGATACAGAAGCCGCCATAACGTTACCATTATGTGTTGCACCAATAACTACATTAGCATATGGAGCAAGAACAACACCAGTGTTCATACCCTGAGCTAGGTTAATTGTTCCACTATAAGAACCAAAGTTGAAAAGAATCTTACCAGCTGTAGCGCCATCATAACTTCCAACTGTATTACCATTAACTGTAATTCTCTCTAAGAAGTTAGACCCAAGAGTCATCGCTGCAGGAGCTGTAGAACAATCTACATTGAATACTACAGAGAAATCATTTGATGGACACTGGATATCAATCTGTCTTGTATAGTTAATAGAAGACCAGTCAATAAAAACTACGTTATTATAGCCAGCTTCACACTGAATATATCTTGTCTCACCAACAACGGTATTAACTGTTCTTCCAAGTGCTACTGTATTCAAATTCTGAAGTGCAGCAGAATAATCAACAAGAGAAGAAAAAGCTAAATCGAAGTTAATTCTTTGTGCATCAGAAAGATCATCAATAGTCATCATTTTTGATGGATCAGTAACATCAGCAAAATGATTAACACTTCTTAATACAATACCATTGTACTGAATCTGAACGCCAAATGGATCATTGTATGGCAAGAATTCAGTTCCTGAAGGAAATACAACAGGATATTCATTACCAGGAATAACAACATTATTACCATGCTCAAATTCACCCATTGAAGCATCAATATGCTCGAAATAATAGTAGTAACTTCCGCTAACAGCCTGATTAAAGACATTATCTGTAACACCAAAGTTCTGCCCAGACTCATGAAGAGTTCTAGCAGCAATAGTACCTTCCTCATGAGATGAGTTTGTATAGTCAAGAGCGAAAATTGAAAAACCACCAGCTGTTCCCAAAGAACTACCGTTAGCATAAACGAACTCAGGAACGTTAAAGTCAGCATTAAGCTGTCTAGGATTTGTAAAAGCTACATTAGCAAGCATTGCAGCTGCAGTAAATGCAGATACAAGACCAACTGTTCTTTTTTTCAAGTAGTGCTTAAACATAGAAGCCCCCATATAATTAATATCCAACATTATTTTACAAAATCCTTACAATTAGTTCCACAATTCCATTCACATTTAATTCACAATTTATTCATCATTGTTTTGTGCATATTGTATATAAATCTTTGACATTTATCTACATTTCACCCATAAATCAAATTTTACACTCAATAATGGACTGTTGCTGCCTCAAAATGGGAGTGTTGATGGGAGTAAAAGTGGGATTTCACTCCCATATTTACTCCCATTTGTAGCACACATAGCTCGAAACAGGGCGTGTGATCAACAAATTGGAGACAAAAATAGAGCTGTCTCAAACGAGACAGCTCTATCTTAACTTTAATTAAGATGAATTAGTACTGATACCTTCTTCTAATTCTAATCGCCTCTACTACCAGAACTGCTGATACGCAAAGAATAATACCTGCAACTATGTTTACTATATTACTTTCCCCTGTAACAGGAACTCGTCCACTAGAATCAATAACAATTGTAATTGTTCTCGTAGCACCATCAACATAAGTAACTACTACTGTATGACGACCTGCTCCGAGTGTCCTTGTTATATGGTCAGCAACCGTAATCGATCCATCAGGATTCAATGTGTAATCGTCTGGATCAAGTGGACTTCCGTCAAGTGTAACCGTAGATACTGCAACTGTAGGAGTTGGTGTTACTGTAGGTCCGCCAGGTTCAGTAGTTGGAGTATTGGTTGGTCCGACAGAATCAGCAGGTGTTGGTGTACTTGGTGTTCCAGGATCACCACCAGGAGCTGTTGTTGGATTTCCACTCGGTGCAGTTGTAGGTGTCACATTTGGAGCTGTTGTCGGTACAACTGGTGTACTGGTTGGATCCGCTGGCGCACTTGTTGGTACTGCCGGTGTGTTTGTTGGCTCGGCTGGAGTTACCGTTGGAGCCGGTGAACTTGTTGGCTCGGCTGGAGTTACCGTCGGAGCCGGCGTGCTTGTTGGCTCGACTGGAGTAACTGTTGGAGCCGGCGTGCTTGTTGGCTCAGCTGGAGTTACCGTCGGAGCCGGTGTGGTTGTCGGATCAGCTGGAGTTACCGTCGGAGCCGGTGAGCTTGTAGGCTCAGCTGGAGTTACCGTCGGAGCCGGTGTACTTGTAGGCTCAACTGGAGTAACTGTTGGAGCCGGAGTATTTGTTGGCTCAGCTGGAGTAACTGATGGAGCCGGTGTATTTGTAGGCTCAGCCGGAGTAACTGTTGGAGCTGGCGTGCTTGTTGGCTCGACTGGAGTTACCGTTGGAGCCGGTGTGTTTGATGGCTCAGCTGGAGTTACTGTTGGAGCCGGTGTACTTGTAGGTACCGGAGTCTCTGTTGGCTTTGGTGTACTTGTTGGAGCCGGTGTGCTTGTTGGCTCTACTGTTGGTGTTACAGATGGTTTTACTTCATCAACCATTTCAACACAACTTACAGGAGATCCATTAACTAATACACTACCTGTGTCCATAATTGTAAAGTTAATAGGATTAGCATCCTGATATCCATCTGGAGTTACTGTCTCAGTTAATGTATATCTACCTGCTGGAAGACCATTCAAGATAGTGTGCAAACCTTCTACGGTCTCATACTGGATACCACATGCCGCACCATTAGCGTCTTGTAAAACAGTAAGAGGAACATTGGCACTATCCCTATAAGCCAAAACATAATACCAGTTAATGTTGTCTTCTGAAGTAATAGTAAGTGTAGCGCCTGCAATCTCTGCTCCACCAGTAATTGCAACTTTGCTTATAGTTACATCAAAATCTGGAGCCAATGCATATGGAAAGTGCCACTCACAACCTGGGTTAGCTACACTACCGTTGGCAATAAGTCTACCTGTAGATGTAACTGTTACCTGAACATCTACATTCTCACGAGCTGCAATGAATGTTCCTGCAGCACCATGAATATCAACATTAGTCGCATAAGGTAAATTAAATACTATATTATCGGTTACATAATCCGTGAAGAATCTATTCTTAGCACTATTACGCTCCATATCACCTACGGAATTACCAGAAATAACATTTGATCCATCATGAATTAAATAATCCATTTCATTAATTGTAACTGAACCTTCAGTCAAATAATTGATGACTACTACCTGGTCTACATTACGTTCAATTGTAAGACGACCTACGTTATAGAACCAGTTAACGTGATTGGCAACCTCTAAATCGCTAAGATAATTCTGATAAGCATCATTTAGCGGAGTCCAAACAGCTAAAGCCGCGTTATATGCAGCCAGATAAGCCTGATACTGCTGTGACCAAGCCTTATAACCCTCGACTTGCTCTGGTGTAAAATCTTGCCAGAATGGGATTCCTATTAAAGATTTGTACTGCAATACATCAGGTGCTCCATACCAATTGTATGATAAATCATAGTTAGATGTAGGGACATCAAAATCGTTAGCATTGGTCCAGTTTTTATTAAATTCACCTGGATTTGGAACTTCCACTGGAGGCGCCATATAAGCTGGAACATTCACTATAATTGTTCCACTACCAAAAGAAGTTGTATCCAAAGTATATTGATTTAAATCTGATGGTATTGGCAATGTACTTACATCAATATTTGCTTGTGAACTAGCCAATTCAATTGAACTTGAAACGCCACGATTAATCATTGATTCAACAGTGGCAGTAATTGATGCTTGGTCTTCGATAATAGGATTTATAATATAGTTAGGGCTAGGTTCTCCATCAGCAAATATTTTACCTGCACCCTCAGCTGTACAATGATAATCAACAGCTGTTAGTCCATGGTTATTGGTACTTGTACCAAATCGCGCAGAAGGATCTATATGTGCTGCATAATAAGGAACATGATCACCATTAATTAAATCTGGCTCTCCGTTAAAATCTACCCTCTCAAAATTAATTACAGCGTAATTAGTCTGCATATGATTCTTTTGACTAAATGTTCTCGCAACAATACCAAAGTCCTCTGCAGAACCAATAATATTGCTGTAAGTTAATGAAGAATTAGCATATACCGAACTATTCTTACTATTGAATAATGCACTCGGATATATTGCTGTAAACAACAAAGTTGACGCTATTGCTGCAGATGTTAATTTATAAAACCTACTTCTAATTGACCTATTCATAAGCATACCCCTAAATATAGATACTCGCATTATAGAACCCCAAAAATCAATTTTCAACTTCTTTTCACAATTAGTAATATTTTCTTAACACAAAAACAGCGGTAGGATTCCCTACCGCTGTAATGAATACTATGTATATACTTCTTAATTTCCAAACAAAACTGCAAGAATAACAATAACAGCAATAATAGCAAGAATTGTAAGGAATACCTTGAGCTTGGATACTGGAGAATTACCAGAAATCTTACCAGTCTGTCCATTAACTACAAAGTTATAAACCTTGTTATTGTACTTAAAGTTAGAAATCCAGATTGGAGCAAGCAGGTACTTAAAAGTAACATTATCGTGTGTTGTTGAGAAAATGAGACTTCTTACCTGATCTGCATTGTACTTCTTTCTAATCTGAGATGAGATATTAGAATTAAGTGTATTCTTAATAATCTTCTGAGCCTCTACCCATCCTTCATCAAGACCAACGGAATATCTCTCAGCTGCAAATCCTGCTACAAACTGAGGATCATAATCACGAAGCTTTGTAAAATCGAACTTAGATACAGACTTAATATATGGATCCTTAGTCTTCGAAGAAGCATATACTACCTGATCATCAATAAACTCTTCATAAATACCACGGCAAGGATACCATCTTGTCTTCTTAACACGATTTCCATCCTTATCCTTCACATAATAATCCTTACCATACTGTGCTGTATAGGAAGATGTTGTCTGTGAATCAAATGTCCAATATGGAAGATAGATTCCATTGAACTCATCTGCCTTACAACTCTTCTTAGCAGCATTAGGAGCAAAGAACTTACCCTTAAGCCAAGACTTAAAGAGTGTAGCTGCCTTCTCTCTTGATACTTCGAAAGGAACAACACCACCAGGTGCCATTACATCTTCATCATCATCTACAGGCATTACGCTGGTAGAACCACAGAAAGGACATACAGCAGCAGTATCGTTCATATCGTACATTGTAGATCCGCCACATGCCTGACAAACGATATTCTTCTTCTGTGAACCCCAATCCTTCTTCTGACGAATCTTGGCAGAAGCAAAATCGATTTCCTGAGTAGCATTACCTGCCTCTTCAGGCTTAGGAAGAGATCTGCTATAACCACAGAACTCACATGTCATAGAAAGTGTCTCAGGATCATAAGTTACTGTGGCACCACAGTTAGGGCACTTCTTATCAGTAACGTCAACAGTAGAACCTTCAGTTACCTGGCTCTCATCAAATAATTCCTCATTGTCAGCCATATTGAACCTACCTTATAAAAATTTGATATTTTTCATTATAGCATAAAAATAGGCCTTGCCATCACAAGACCTACTGAAAATTTATGCATTTCGAAATGCTTTATCGTTCTTCGATTGGTGTGTACTCACGGCGCTTGCTCACGCACTTGAAAGCAGGCCTCATTATACGTCCACCAGATACGATTTCCTCGATACGGTGAGCACTCCAGCCGGCAATTCTCGCACAAGCAAAAAGTGGAGTAAACAATTCAGGTGGGATACCAAGCATAGAGTAAATAAGTCCAGCATAGTAGTCGACATTAGCGCACATAATCTTGTCGTTGTGCTTAACCTCATGGAATGCAACTGGAGCCAATTCCTCAACCTTAGTATAAAGATCAAATACCCTCTTATTATCAGTTGCCACTGCCAAAGCTTCTGCATACTTCTTAAGAAGTCTTGTTCTTGGGTCAGAGAGTGTGTATACAGCGTGACCAATACCATAGATAAGACCAGACTTATCAAAAGCTTCCTTCTTCAAAATTTTAGTGAGGTATGCCTTTACCTGCTTATCGTCAGTCCAGTCTTCAACATTTTCACGAACTTCACACATCATTGCATATGCTTTGTTAGAAGCACCACCGTGCTGAGGTCCCTTCAAAGAACCTACTGCAGCTGCAATAGCAGAATATGTATCTGTACCTGTTGAAGAAACTGCATGAGTAACAAAGGAAGAATTGTTACCACCACCGTGTTCTGCATGAAGAACCAATGCCAGGTCAAGGACACGAGCCTCAAGTTCAGTGAACTGTCCATCAGGACGAATCAAATGAAGAATATTCTCTGCTGTAGAATACTCAGGCTTTGGATCGTGAAGGAATAAAGACTGATGCTCAACATAATGACGGCGAGCCATATATCCATAAGAAACCATTACAGGGAATCTAGCAATAAGCTCTATGCTCTGACGCATTACATTAGAAACATCTAATGAATCAGGATTGGAGTCATATGAATAAGATGCAAGAACTGATCTGGCAAGCTTATTCATAACATCCGGGCTTGGTGCCTTCAAAATCATATCTTCAGTAAAGCCATTAGGAAGCTTACGCTTGGAACCTAGAAGCTCATTGAAGTTCTTAAGTTCTTCTTCAGTTGGAAGTGTACCTGTCAATAAGAGATAAGCTACTTCCTCAAAACCAAATCTCTTCTTGTAAAAACCATCTACAAGATCACTTACTTCATATCCCTGATAGTAAAGTCTACCCTCAACAGGAACTCTGTCTCCATCATCCATGAGATAACTCATTACCTCACCGACTTCTGTAAGACCTACAAGTACACCTGTACCATCGTTATTACGAAGACCTCTCTTAACATTGTACTTTGTGTAGAGATCTGGATTAATTCTAGCCTTTTTTGCCGCCAGTTCTGCAATCATAAAGTCCTTGTTATTCATTTCTTCCATAAGGGCTTTTCTCCTTAGATATCATCACTTTTCTTTATATTAATAATTATGCCACGGACTTGATTATATTGTCCGTGGCTTTTAATTGTCAATTTACTTAAGATTATTTGCAAGTCGCTATCTTTCTTCTTGCAATTTGTATCCAATAATCGACGCCGCGGTAGCTGCATTAAGCGATTCTGCTCTTCCCTGCATCTCTATTTTAACTTTGAGATCACACCTATCTATGGTTTCCTGCTTTAGTCCATTACCTTCATTCCCAATAAAGTAAGCAGCGGGGAGCTTAATTTGAGCCTTAGATAGACTATCTCCTTGTAGTTCTGCAGCAATTAACTGAATCCCTTGCTTATGAAGCATGCTAATAATATCGTCTGATGAATCACATTCTATTACTGGTACATGCCATACAGAACCCATAGACGATCTTATTACCTTCTCGTTATATCTGTCTGCAGTCCCCTTAGTAACAATTACTGCACCAAAATCAAAAGCATCAGCAAGTCTAATCATAGTACCGAGATTGCCAGGATCCTGAATATCTTCCAAGCATAGAAAAACATCTTTTCCATCACTTCTAAGTGGAAGTTCACTTAATTTTTGGGGCCTTTTAACCACAAGGGCTACTCCCTGAGGATTAACAGTAGAAGATATCTTCTTAAAGCATGCATCGTTAAGTAATAATAAATCCGCACCGGAACGCTCGGAAATGCCCTGCGCCCACGAAGCATGTTTCTCATCAGCAATTGCTGTAAGAACTTCTACACCAGAATTAATGGCATCTTCACAGATCCTTACGCCTTCAACAAAAACCACGCCAGCTTTAGCAGCTGTCTTACGATCATGAAGACTTACAAGATACTTTACTTTGCTATTATCCTTGCTTGTGATTACATTCATTTATGAATTACCCGTATACCACAAACTTAACACTCATTGGCTCGACGCCAACCTTTGTTTTACCGGACAACTTACCATCAACT
This sequence comes from Saccharofermentans sp., assembly GCA_045600625.1. Taxonomy (GTDB): domain Bacteria; phylum Bacillota; class Clostridia; order Saccharofermentanales; family Saccharofermentanaceae; genus Saccharofermentans. The sequence continues at coordinate 3,233 of JAZRYF010000016.1, read as the reverse complement.
ATATAGCTGTTGGAAGGTTTCACGTCGGTTTCTTCAACAGTAAAATCCTTACCATCGTTAAGTTCAAAGCCTGTAGCTTCATCTCCTCGGTTAACGATAAGAACTATTCTCTTGGCACCTGTTGCACTCTTACCAAAAAAGTCCTTACCATCTTCCAAGTAACGCTCAAAAGCAATTACATTTTCAGATGTATAAAGCGTCCTGTAAAAACCAGTCTTAAGCACCTGATTATCTACACGAAGTTTGGAAATCTCATGAACGAATTCGAGATGCTTTTGTCCATCTTCGGATACCTTTCCCCATGGATAAGTTCTTCTATTGAACGGATCTTTATATCCATCAAGCAAAATCTCATCACCATAGTAAACGCATGGAGCACCGACATATGCAATCTGCATTGCATAACCTATTCTGCACAGAGCCTGGCAGATGTCTTTCTGCTCATCAGATACCTTAATCTGCATCTGAAGTTCCTTATCACCTGTATCTTCTGGCTTACTCATCATAGTGTATACACGAGGTACATCATGTGATGACAAAAGATTCATTATGCAGTAGTAACTCTCTGCTGGATATCGTTCTCTGAAGCCTTCCATTCTGGAATTAAATACCTTGGCAGAGATATATCCCTGCAAGAACTCAAGCATAGTAGTTCTGAATGTATAACCCATCACAGAGTCATGTGTTCTACCTAACATAAAGTCTCTGTAAGAACCATAAGAACACTTATTACTAGCATCTTCCCAAACTTCACCAACGAGCATTCCCTCTCCGTTAGTCTTTGCCTTAATAGTATCTCTCATCTGACGGATAAAGGAATCTGGAAGCTCATCAGATACATCAAGTCTTAAGCCTGAAGCACCACGCTTACACCAGGTATCAACTACACCGTCCTCTCCAAAGATGAATTCTCTATACTTAAGATTATTCTCATCAACATTAGGAAGATCTGGGAAGCCCCACCATGAATCATAAGCTATATTACCACTATCATCGCGATAGAAGTTATACCAGGATCTGAAGTCATTAGCCTCACCATTCTCGTAGGCCTTATAGGCACCTACACCTTCATAGCGGCCAAACTTATTAAAATACTTAGAGTCAGCGCCAGTGTGAGAGAATACTCCATCTAATATGAGTTTAATCCCCTTCTTATCACATGCATTCTTAAAACTCTCGAAAGCTTCATTTCCACCAAGCATTGGATCTACATGAAGATAGTCAGCAGTATCGTATCTGTGTGAAGATCTAGCTTCAAATATTGGATTTAAGTAGATAATATCGATTCCCAATGACTTAATATAATCAAGTCTCTCTTCAATCCCCTTCAAAGATCCTCCGAAGAAATCACATGCAAGATAACCTGTCGAAGGCTTACCCTTGATATCTACATCCTCATACCAACTCTCATGATATACTCGCTCTTCTCTGTCAGAACAAGCCATCATTCTGTCAATGGTAAAATCCTTATCTCTTGCAAATCTGTCAGGGAAAATCTGATAGATAAGAGAACCCTTCATATAGTCAGGTGTCTTAAAATCTCTAGCATATACAGTTATCTGCCAAGCATAAGGATACTTATCTTCATTCGCAGCGATTCTTGGTGGCTCATGGTAAATCTTACCTGAAGCATCTTCTGTATCGCTCTCCATTACATAATACCTTGTTTCTCCGTAAGCCTCGCAGAATCTGAACCAATAAAAAACGAGTCCCGGCTCATGTGGGAGCATGAGTCTAGTCTCGTAAGTTACAGTTTCATTCGCGGTTGCTACTGGCGCCATAGGCTCTTCATGATAATTAAAATCATAAAGTCCGTATGAATAACATAAAGTTACATCCTTAGCAGATAAATCTGCATCAAATCTAACTACAACGCTGGCATCAACCGGCTGCGCGCCAAAAGGCGTCCTGTACTGAAGGCTTCTCGACGCGTGATAGAACATTATCTTTTTCCCATCCTTTACCAAACCTCTGAAAACACTGCATTTGCAGTATCAACTTGAATAGTAATAACCAATTTACCACTTTTACATATTTAGAGCAATTTTACAGTCGCGAGAAATTCTTCAAAGTTCCCATTACTCGTGAGTATAATTCTCACTTCAAAAAATGCAAATGAAAAAAGGTGACCTCAAGGATCACCTTTTTCCACAAAACAAAGAAACAAATATATTGGAGAACTCTCGCGAGTCTTTATCAAAATTACTTTGCCCAGATGTTAAGTTCTTTCTTACCGTGCTTTCTGCCCCATATGATTAATACGATACATCCGACAATCAAAAGTGCATCAGCAAAAAGAGTACCCTCAACCCCAAAGCCTACATTATATGCCCAGCTGTCTCTTGCATTAGCTGCATCAAGGCTAAATACTGAGTAAGGAACTACGTTACCGCTGTTAGGAAGTCCAAGCACAATGTTCTGCATGAAGTTCCATGCTGTATGCGCTGCCATTGCACACCAAATACTGTCCATATAGTAAACCATCAGTGAGAAGAAAATACCTACTACAATGATGTTAACCACTGAAAGAGCTGTAATACCAGGGTTCCCTAAGTGAATAAGTCCAAAGAAAACGGCATTACCAATGATTGCAATCCAAGGATTCTTATATGTCTTTCTAAGTTTCTGATATAAATAACCACGACAAACAAGCTCCTCTGCTGCAGACTGAATAAATACACAGACGAAGATAGCAATAAAAGAGATTGGTCTGAAACTGTCAAAAGTAATAGCTATATCTTTATTCATCATCGCTACCAGAGCACAGATTAGGTTAAGACCTCCACCGATTAAAAGACCAATCCCAAGATTCTTCAGATTGTTTCCTGAAGCCTTAGTTCCAATTGCCTTATAAATTGGACGAGACCACTTAAAGACCCCAATCCATATGAGTGCGAGAATCCATATTCCAATGAATGCCAGATACATAGTAGCAGTAGATACAGCATCAATTTCCATAATATGATCTGGGATATAACTCATAATTTTGAATCCTAGTTCCTGACCAAATAGAATCAGCAGAAACGCAATCCCTGCCCACAAAGGAAATTTCAATACTTTCCAGATCCCACTCAATACTTTTTTCATTTTATCGTAAACGGTAAACCATAGGTACCTCGAATGGTAGCTTGAAGAATGAGAAGATTAAAAAGTGTGAAAGGTTGAATTCGTGTATCAACTTTTTGCACGTTTCACATTTTTTCACCAGGAGGTTACCATGGACGTTAAAACAG
>JAZRYF010000015.1:0-16803 GCA_045600625.1 Saccharofermentans sp. | reverse complement strand
TGTTCTGGCACATCTCAAGACCGGATGTAGCAACACCACCAGCATTTGCAGCCTTACCTGGGCAGAAGTAAACCTTATTCTCCTGGAGATAAGCAATTGCATCTGGAGTTGTAGGCATATTAGCACCCTCAGCAACAACCTTACATCCATTAGCAACAAGAGACTTAGCAGATTCGAGGTTAAGCTCATTCTGTGTAGCGCATGGGAGAGCGATATCGCATGGGATTGTCCAAATACCCTTAGAACCATTTACATCCTCTGTGTACTTAGCTGTTGGAACATAGTTGAGGTAATCCTTAATTCTGCCTCTCTTAACTTCCTTAATCTCCTTAACTGCATCAAGGTTGATACCATTCTCATCATAGATGTAACCGTTAGAGTCAGAAAGAGCAACTACCTTAGCACCGAGCTGTGTAGCCTTCTCTGTAGCGTAGATAGCAACGTTACCAGAACCAGAAACTACAACTGTCTTACCCTCAAAGGAAGAACCCTTCTTAGCAAGGAGGCAATCTACGAAGTAGCAGAGACCATAACCTGTAGCCTCTGTTCTTGCAAGGGAACCACCGAAAGAAAGCTTCTTACCTGTAAGAACACCAGAGAACTCATTTACGATCTTCTTGTACTGACCGAACATGAAACCAATCTCTCTAGCACCTGTACCAATATCACCAGCTGGAACATCACAGTCTGGACCAATGTGTCTGTAAAGCTCTCTCATGAAGCTCTGGCAGAAAGCCTGTACTTCATTATCAGACTTACCCTTAGGGTCGAAGTCGGAACCACCCTTAGCACCACCCATAGGAAGTGTTGTAAGAGAATTCTTAAAAATCTGCTCGAAGCCTAAGAACTTAAGAATGCTTAAGTTAACGGATGGGTGAAGTCTGATACCACCCTTGTATGGTCCGATAGCACTGTTGAACTGAATTCTGTAACCTCTGTTTACCTGAATCTTACCATTGTCATCAACCCAAGCAACTCTGAACATTACCTGTCTCTCTGGCTCAACGATTCTCTCAAGAACCTGCTTCTCGACAAGCTCTGGGTGTGTAGCCATAGCTGGCTCGATGGAAGAAAGGAACTCGTGTACAGCCTGAAAAAACTCTGGCTCATTTGGGTTCTTCTTCATAACGTCCTGCATAAGGCCATTAAGGTAAGCATTGTTAATTGTGTAATCCATAAAACTTCCTTTCGTTTTTGCCGTGGATTTTGCAAGTTGCAAAGGCAAAACTTTCATAATTGATAAAAATGATATATTAAAAACAACTAATATGCAAGAATCAAATTAAATAGTGCAACATCAAAAATGCAAAATTTCAAAATCAGCAAAAATTATTGTTCGATTATTGCTGTTGGCAATGTACTTTCTGTTGGAACTACAAAAGGATCGTTACGCGTTACATCATCTACTGAAGTAATACCAAACATCTCAAAATACTGATTCATATCAATATAAGGAGTAATTTTCTGCAAAATAATGAAAAATAGCAAAACAAAAATTAAAATTAGTAAACCTCTTCTTAAGACAATCATATTACGTTCAGCATTATGCTTCGAATCAATATGCTGCTTTGTTGTATAACCAATTAATACATAAACTTTATTGGCAGAATCTCTTTTTGGTTTACGCTTATAATCCGCAATTTTACGATTAAAATAATTTCTGCTTCTGGAAGGAAGATTCACAAAAACACTAACCGTTGTTCTGACAACGGAGCCACAGATACCTTTTACTTTATCGATGATACTCGAACTACTGTTTGTACTTCTCGCCTTCTGCATAAAAGTATTATAACAAATCCTATTAAATACAAAACTAAGAATTAATTTGTTCAAGTAACAAAGTTATTGCACGTTCATATTTACGATAGTATCCAGATTTACTCAGATATAGTTCGTCGCATACTTCATCAACAGATTTATTCTTAAAATATTTTAAATAAAGTATCTGACTAAATGGATATGGTAGTCTAAGCATAAGCAAAAATATTTTTAATGCTTTATTATGTCTATCCAAAAGATTATATGCTTCTCTTCCGATATTCTTGGCATACTTATCGTACCCCATACATACATCAATTATCTCGGCTGTCATATCACCATTACCACCGCTAACATGTTCGCCAGTAAGGACTTTGACAGGCGCATTGTCACTAAAATAAAGATGCTTCATTAGTTCTTCCTTATCTTCTACACTATCTGTAAGAAGTCCAATCAGCATATTGGCTTCTTTGCTGGAAAAAGTGAGATCGCTGTTTAAATTTTTAAGTCTGATTTTTAATGAATCTTCGTGCATAACAACTCCAAATAGAACAAGTGTTTGACAAACATATTTTTTATGTTTATATTAAAAAGAAAATATGTTTGGAGGATTCACTTATGGCAGAAAAGAAAACTGACACAAGATCCGAGAAATCAATAGACAGAGTTTATAACTATGTAAAGTCCTATATAAAGGAGAATGCTTATTCCCCTTCTGTTAGAGATATTTGCAAGGGTGCTGGACTTAAGTCCACTTCTTCTGTTCATACTTATCTTAAAAAACTGGATGAGATGGGTCTGATTGAATATCGTCCTGGTATGAGACGAGCAATTATCATTAAAAACAGTGAGGTTGAGACTGTAGATCCAGCTACCCCTGCCGACGTGGTCAAGCTTCCATGTATTGGTACAATCACAGCCGGTGTACCTATTTACGCACATGAAGACTATAGGGATTCATTCTATGTTAGCAAATCGATAATCGGTAGTGATGAGTGCTTCCTTCTTAAGGTTAGCGGTACCAGTATGATTAATGCACATATCATGGATGGTGACTATCTTATCGTTAGAAAGCAAGATTCATGCTTAGAGGGTGATATTGTTGCAGCGTTAATTGAGGACGAAGCGACAGTCAAGAGATTCGGTAAGCTTAATGGCGTTCCTTATCTTTTCCCAGAGAATGATATGTACTCCCCTATTCCATTTAACACGGAAGATTGCCGGATATTGGGCAAAGTTGTGGGACTTCATAGATACTCTATTTTTTGATTACATATTGGATTTCCTCCTTCAGTGTCGATACATCGACTATAGCAAGCGTCAAGATAGGAACTCAACGAAATCAATCAAAAAAATGTAAATCTACAGCAAATATCAAATATTTTTTATAACAATTTGCAAAAAATGCACAAATCGATACCGATTTATGCATTTTTGTTTTTCTGAAGAATATCTAGCATCATTTTTGCCTGGTTATTTGGTGATAATTCTCTACTTATTCGATTGATATCACTCATGTATCTAAACCAAGTCAGCTGCCTTTTTGCATAATGTCTGGAATTAAGCTTTATCTCATACGCCACACTATCGAGAGTTGCATCAGGTACATTATCTATAAAAGGTAGAAACTCTTTATAACCTATTGCCTGACAACACGTAGACTTACGATCAATCGGCAACGAATATAAGTATTTTGCTTCATCAAGTAATCCCATATCCATCATTAAATCGACTCTATTATTGATTCGATCGTAAAGAATATCGCGTCGATCCTCATAATCAATTGTAAAAATAGTATATGGATATCGAGGACCCTCTTTTTTTGACTCGAGATTACGCTGTGTAAATGTTTTACCTGTTGCAAGATATACAGCTAAAGCTCTAACTACTCGTCTTGTATTATTAGGATGAATTTTTGACGCTGCTTCTCTATCTACATCAACAAGTCTTCTGTAGATGTCCTCGATACCATTAGCAGCATATTCTTTCATTAGTTCTTCTGTATACTTGTCCGCAGCCGGATCATCGGCATAGTTGATACCATCTTTTAACGCTGATATATATTGGGCAGTACCACCACACAATACAGGAATCCTACCTCTGCTTTTAATGCCTTCGATAGATGCAAAACATTGTTCCAAAAACAGTCTTATAGAAAAATTCTCACCAGGATCAATAATATCAATCATATGATGAGGAACTCTTGACTGTTCTTCTTTGCTTGCTTTTGCTGTACCTATATCCAAATATTTATAAATCTGCATAGAATCACAGGAAACGAGTTCACCATTAATCATCTCGCATAATTCGAGAGCTGATGCACTCTTTCCACTGGCTGTAGGACCAGTAATAATCGGAATCGTATTAATATTAGTCATCAAACAATCCTCTTAAACATCTTCTCGATATCAGCAAGAGGTGTCTTTATAAAAGTAGGCCTTCCATGGGCACAATGATAAGGATCGCGACAGTCTTTAAGCTGATTAATTAAAGCCAAAGCTTCTTCCTTAGAAATCACATCATGAGCTTTAATTGCAGCCTTACATGCTGTCGTCTGAATGAGACTAGTCCATACATTAGATTTTTCTGGTGTATCACGCTTTAAATCATTTAGTATCTGAGTAAACATTACAGAAGGCTTAGATAATGACTTAAGTCTGTCTTCCGAACGAGTTGCTGTAGGAATTGTTCTTAAAGCAATCTGCCTTTCACCTACAACATCAATGTCAAAACCAAAATCCTTAAAACGTTCAAGGTTATCTGAAACAAAAGATAAATCAGCAGAAGACAAGTCAATAACCTGAGGCACAAGCAACACCTCAACATTACGACTTCCCTCTTTAATCTCCTGTCTGTTAGCAGAAAATCTCTCAAGCAGAACTCGCTCATGTGCTGCATGCTGATCAACAAGATAAGTAGCTTCTTCATTTTGCATAATTATGTAAGTTGAGAACAAGAAACCGACAAACTCGCTTGTTGCTAGTTCTATTATTTCTTTACGCTCAAAAGCGTCTTCAATAAAGTCGTCTTCATCAGTAAGAATCTTCTCCTCTTCTTCGATAATCGTTTGAAGTATAGGAGTTGCAGGCTTATCCTCAGCTATTTCTTCTATATCAGGCTTAAACCCAGCAAGAATTTTAAGAAGATTATCCGTTGCTTCTGATGATGCTTTGGTTACAGGAGTCTCGCTTCTAACTGGACTTATTGAATGAGAAGGTTCTTTATGAGTAACAGAAGATGATGCTGAAGGAACATAACTACTTGAAATAGTGTTATTTTTTGCCTCATCAATCACATCAGCATTATTTGAATTAGCGCCAAATACCGCATTTTTTATTCCATGATATACAAGCCTGAAAATAGCAGAATCATCAGAAAACTTTACTTCAGCTTTCTGAGGATGAACATTAACATCAACTTCACCGGCAGGAATATAAATGCATAAAACACAAATTGGATGCTTATGCTTCATTACAGAAGTCTTATAAGCCTCATCTATAGCTGAAGATATTACTGCAGACTTGATTGTTCTGTCATTGGCATATACATACTGAAGGCCTCTGTTGCCTCTTACAAATGAAGGTTTTCCAGCAAACCCACGAATTTTAAGTCCATTAAGTTCATACTTAATCTCAACCAAGGCATTAGCTGTATCTTTACCATAAATAGCATAAATGGTATCACGCATATTGCCATTACCAGGTGTAGATAATATCTGCTTTCCATCCTTGATAAGTCTGAATGATATATGTGGATTAATAATAGCCAGTTTCTCAACAAGAGAGCATATATACATACTCTCTGTGGCATCACGCTTTAAAAACTTATATCTTGCCGGCATATTAGCGAAAAGCTTCTCAACTGTCACCACTGTACCATTATCGGCTGAAGTCTGACCATCTCTGCAAAGAAGTCCATCACGATATTCAATTATGACACCTGCGTCCATATCATCCTGCTTGGTTACCAATGTAACATCGGCGCATGCTGCAATAGATGCTAAAGCTTCACCTCTGAATCCCATTGTAGACAAATCATAAATATCTGAAGCAGTTTTAATCTTGGAAGTAGCATGAATTAAAAAGCACTTATGCGCATCTTCGTCATCCATACCACATCCATTATCACTTACTCGTATAAGCGAAATACCACCATTATCAAATTCCACTTTAATGGATGTCGCACCTGCATCAACAGAGTTATCAACAAGTTCCTTTACAACGGATACCGGACGTTCAATTACTTCTCCAGCCTTAATTGCATTAGCTGTTACTGTATCAAGAACATTAATTCTGCTCATTTAAGTCCTCTTTCTTTACTGTATCGATAAGGCTATAAAGCATATTCATAGCTTCAAGAGGAGTTACACGAGAAATATCAATTTCTCTAAGGGCTGAACGAATACTGTCTTCTTTACGATAATAAACATTATCGGGATTGAAGATAGAATCCTGACCAGGAAGTTCTGCTTCATCAGATGTTTTAAACTCACCTAATCGTTCGAGTTCTTTAAGAATATTACGGGATCTTACCAAAACATCTGAAGGTACACCTGCAAGTCTTGCTACCTCAATACCATAAGAATCTGATGTTCCACCATCTACTATCTTATGGAGAAAAACAACACCATCGTCAGTTTCTTTAACATCAACGTGATTATTGAATATTCCACGAATAGTTTTTTCTAATCGGTTGAGCTCATGGTAGTGTGTAGCAAATACAGTTCTTGCATATAGAATATTTGGATCTGCTATATACTCAAGTACAGCCCATGCAATAGACAAACCATCATAAGTTGAGGTACCACGGCCAACTTCGTCTAAGAGAAGCAATGACTTTGAAGTAGCATTCTTCAAAATGCCTGCTACCTCCTTCATCTCTACCATAAAAGTAGACTGTCCCATAGAGATATCATCAGAGGCTCCAATACGTGTAAAAACCTTATCAACAAGACCAATATGAGCTGATGTGGCAGGAACAAATGAACCCATCTGTGCCATCAATACGATGATTGCAATTTGACGCATATATGTTGATTTACCAGCCATGTTAGGACCGGTTAATACACATATACGATTATCCTTATTAATATAAGTATTATTTGGTATAAAGCGAGATTCACCATCAAGCATCTTCTCGACTACTGGATGACGACCATCTTTTATTTCCAGACAATCAGAATTATCAACTATTGGTCTTACATAATTTTCCTCATTAGCAAGCTGAGCCAAAGAAGTAACAACATCAAGTAAAGCCACTGCCCTAGCACTTCCAAATAATCTGCTGGATGCCTCTTTAACAGTCTCTCTAATATTGATAAATAGATTATATTCAAGTGCTGTTCGCTTAGAAGTAGCACCCAATATCTTATCCTCTAGTTCCTTAAGCTGAGGAGAAATATACCTCTCATTATTAGCCAAAGTCTGCTTACGTGTATATTCCTCTGGAAGTTCCTTGGAAACACTTCTTGGAACATCTACGTAATAGCCGAAGACACGATTATAACCAATCTTAAGATTCTTAATACCTGTCCTTTCCTTCTCACGAGTTTCCAAATCCATTATAAAACCACGTGCATTTGTTGCTATCTCACGAAGTTCATCACATTCACTATTATAGCCAGGCTTAATGATATCTCCTTCTGTAATTAAAATTGGTGGTTCCTCGGATATTGAAGCTTCCAGCAAATTATAGATATCCTCAAGAGGATCTAAAATCATATTGATTTCGCGGAAAATACCTTCTGAAAATTTAGATGCACTCTCCTTAAGGAAAGGCAGCTTTGCAAGAGAATTCTTAAGTGAAAGCATTTCGCGGGCATTAATCTTGCCAAGCGATACCTTAGATGCAAGACGTTCAATATCGTAAAGACCTGTAAGCCCCTCTATGATTTCCTGACGCTCAATAAAGCGATTATAGCAGGCTTCTACAGCATCAAGACGACTGTTAATCTCGCTTGTTATAATCAGAGGCTCCTCAACCCATTTACGGAGCAGTCTTCCGCCCATGGCTGTCTTTGTCTTATCAATAGCCCAGATTAAAGAACCACGCTTTGCTCCACTTCTAATGGTATGAGTAAGTTCCAAGTTAACTCTTGTACTATAGTCAATCTCCATTGTCTCAGACAAAGAGAAACACTTAATCTCATTAAGGTGAGCAACTTTACCAGTCTGTGTCTCTTCAGCGTAAGAAATAAGTGCAGAGCAAGCCCCGAACATCAAAGCTTTATCCTGAAACTTATCGTCTCCAAATACCTTAATCGCTTTATTATTAGCAATAGTTGAAGAGTTAAACTCACGCTCATCACGAATTGTATAAGCAATTTCAAAAGCCTGACGCAAAGTCTTATATTCTGCTGTCCCCTCGAAAGATGGGTTATAGAGTATTTCAGACGGAGAATACTTACCTATCAGATTGATTAGATGCTCACCATTTTGCATGAACACTAACTGAGTTGCCTCAAAATCTCCTGTTGTAATATCAGCTATAGCTACACCAAACTGATTTCCTACGCACATGATACTCATAAGGAAATTATTCTTACGATCATCAATATCGTCTGTATCAGTCAAAGTACCAGGCGTTAGCACCTGCACAACACCACGTTTAACAAGCCCCTTTGCAACAGATGGGTCTTCTAACTGCTCACAAATAGCAACTTTACGACCTTCACTTACAAGACGAGAAGCATAAGACTTATATGCATGATGAGGAACACCACACATCGGTGCTCTTAAACCGCTGCCACAGTCTCTCTGAGTTAAAGTCAGTTCGAGTGTTTTTGATACAAATAACGCGTCATCAAAAAAGCACTCGTAGAAATCTCCAAGTCGATAAAAAATGATAATCTCACCCATCTTCATCTTAAGCTCAGCATATTGCTGCATCATCGGAGAAAGCTGGTCAAAGCTAATATCTGAAAGTCTTAGAGGATTTGTTCCGTTCATAGAAATTCCACCAACTCACCATCAACAGAATAAGGTCTAGCATGAGTAAACTTAACCTTACAAAGTAAACCTTCATAATCATCTGCCGAATAGTCTGGCTTTTTAAGATTCTCAGGGATTGTAAAGTTAACAAGATGATTAGATCTTGTTCTTCCTGTGAGAATATCAGGTGATGTATTACTACCACCTTCAATCAATACTTCTTCTGTTAAACCTACCTTAGCCTGATTTGATTTAAATACATAGTCATTTTGAACTTCTAACAAGCGACCGAATCTATCCTTAACAACATCAGCAGGAATCTGATCTTCCATCTTAGCAGCAACCGTTCCAGGGCGAATTGAATACTGGAAAGTGAATGCCGAATCATATTTTACCTTATTTACAACATCCAAAGTACCCTGGAAATCCTCTTCTGTCTCACCTGGGAACCCGACAATAATGTCAGTAGAGATTGATCCATTAGGAACTTTATTTCTAAACTGTTCTACTGTCTTAAGATACTTCTCGACTGTATATGGTCTGTTCATAAGCTTAAGAATACGGTCAGAGCCAGACTGCAAAGGCAGATGTAAGTGAGTCTCGATATTTAAAGAATTAGCCATTATATCAATTACTTCATCTGAAATATCCTTAGGGTGTGATGACATAAATCTTACTCTGGAAAATCCCTTCATCTTTGAGGCTTCTTTTAAGATATCAACGAATGTCTCGCCATTAGAACCCTTATATGAATTAACATTCTGGCCAAGAAGCATAACTTCCTTATAACCATTTTCTTCGAGGTTTAAAAGTTCATTGATGATTGAATTGAAATCACGAGATCTCTCACGACCTCTGGCATAAGGAACAATACAGTATGTGCAAAAATTATTACAGCCATACATAATAGGAACCAAAGCTCTGAACTTACGTTTACGAGTTATTGGAACCAAAGAATCATCTACAATATAATCCTCTGAAGAGATATTTACCAACTGCTTCTTACGTCTTAGAGAATCTCTTAAAAACACTGGGAACATATGTATCTGCTGTGGATCAAATACCAGATCAACATACGGGAAACTTTTCATAATTTTCTCGACGTTCTCAGGAACCTTCATCATACAACCACATACACCGACAATCATATCCTTATCAGCACGTGCATCGGATTTAATAATACCGAGATTACCAAAAAGTCGGTCTTCAGCATTCTCACGAACAGCACATGTATTAAAGATAACTACATCGCCTACTTCTCTATCAGAGCATTCATTCAAACCTACGGATTCAAGCATCCCGGTAAGTTTTTCCGAATCAGCTTCATTAAGCTGACAACCGTAAGTTCTTATCTTATAAGTCAAAGGTCTGCCCTTACGAACACTAAGCGCAGAAAAATACTCTTTTAATTCAATTAAAGCTTCATCACGAGCCAATAGGTCGCTTCCGCTAACGCTGACAATTGCCATATAAATTATCCTTTCAATATCACCGAATTATTATACTTTAAAAATGTTCTTTTGTTATAATCTTATTTATGAAAAGAAAACTGTCGCTATTTTTATTATTAATAATGACTGCCGTCGCTTTATTTCCGACGACTGTTCTTGCTATAAATGATGAGTTCGACGACCCTGCTGACAATATTGTCTCTCAGAATGAATCATATAACGACTTTTTAAGCGATCCACCAGCGGACACGCCTTCTTTGACAGGATCATCATACATTCTTTATGATGCTCAGTCCCGCACTATTCTGCTTGGTAAAAATATAAATGAACAGATTCAGCCTGCAGCCTGCACTAAGCTTATGACTGTTTTACTTGCTTTGGAACGACTTGACCTGGAGGATATGATAACTATCACTCTTCCAATGTATATTGGAATTCCAGAGACATATTACACACTGGGTGTTACTGAAGGAGAACAGGTAAGTGTCAGAGATTTGATATATGCCACACTACTCGAATCTGACAGTGATGCTTGTTTGGCACTGGCTATTGCTATATCTCAGACAGAGATGTTATTTGCTGGCGAGATGAATATTAGAGCAACTGAACTTGGATGTACTAATACAAGATTTACTACCTGCTATGGAAACGGAGATCCTATGAATGTATCAACAGCACACGATATGGCTTTGATACTTGCAGAGCTTGCTACTCACCAGGATTTTATAGATATTTCTACCACATTCCAGCACACCATGCCTGGAACAAATCTCTATAGTGATTCACGCACCATCTCAAATGCAAACAGATTTATATCTACACAAGAATACTCATATGACCACTATATCGGAGGATTAACTGGATATGCTGATGGTACAGGTTATTCTATTGCAGCAGCAGCTAATAAAAACGGGCGTAAACTTGTAGGAATTATTCTCGGCGCCACAGACACTTGTGGCAGATATGAAGATATGATTTCAATGTTTGAATGTGGCTATTCCACATTCATTACACAGCCACTTGATCAAGGTGAATTCATTCCTCTTTATAACAATACAATAGAGCAGATTAATACAGCACTACTAGATACTAATCTGGCTGTTATGGAATCAAATATGGATTTGTCTCCATACATTACAACTACTGCTTACAGAGTCTCTCTTGGTAGTACTAATACAGTTGAATTATCAGGCGTAATAATTGATAAGACTGAAACCCAGGATCAGGATTTTGCTATTCCTATTTATCGTGTTTATAACGATGGTAAGACTTATATTGTTGGTGTACTGAATATTCAGGTAGGACAAAAAGACCATATAGTACCTATTAACCCTGAAAAGCACACTTTGTGGTCTGGACTTCGAAAAGCTTTGGTAACTGTTATTGTTATTTTGGGACTTCTGCTAATACTCGTTTACTCGCTTATTATTTTCCGTCGTAAAGCAAGAAACAGAGCAGCAACTGAATTTAGAAATAAAAATAAAATGCTTTAATTCTCGTATAAAAAGTCTGTCAGATACAAAGACAATACTCTGTCATCATCAGAATTAGAATCAACACTACTAGGCGATAAAGCACCTGGAATAACTATTTCCATATTACATACACAGTTATCTCCTACTTCAAATTCGAAGCAGATATTCTCATCATCCATACTTACAGGACCTTCATATACATTAGTACCGTTGATAGTAATAATAATCTCCTGGACTCCGCCAAAAACATTAGAAACCCCTATTGTTCCCAGATAACTGCCAGGCATCATATAGTTTTTAATATGAAGATTATTTCCATAGACAAGCAGGTTATCTCCTTCAATTCCAACATCCGACAGTATATAAGATGCATCTGTCTCAGACATATCAGAAAAATCGATTTGATTAGTATCAGGAATAAGTCTTACTCCCTCATCCGAATAATTAAAATATACAAAGTGCGCACCGCAAATGGTAGAACTAGATGGATACTCACCGTTTAATAAAATCCAGTCACCATTCGCAAGAGCATCCAGAGCATCACTGCTAAAAAGCATCTTCAACACATTACCATCACTATCCCTGTATGCAACTGGATCTTCGCAGTAATAAACTTCAGATCCAAGAGTTCTGGAGTAAAAAATACCTACTGGTGGGTTATATACAGTTGGGAAACTTTCTAAAACAAATTTACCTACAGGAGTAAATTCCAGATAACAGTTTGTTAGTCCGCTATTAACCATTATAAAAATTAAAATGAGGGCCCAAACTGAACTTCCTCCAACAATTGTTACTCCCTGCCAAAATTTCTTAAGATTATTAACTACAAAAAATGCATATAATGGCAGCATCCATACGTTATATCTCATAATAAAAGACATACCACAGTTAATATGAAGCTCCTGACTAATAATTAAGAGCAATAAAGCTGCACAGAATAGATTCAAAACTGTTGATAAAAGCCTTTCGCGGTGTATTAGGTTAACTGCAACAAGTACAATAAAAGCTGGAATAATCAAAGCAGAGTAAATAAGCATACCCTGATTAGGATCAATAATATAGGATAATGCTGCCCAAAGTCTCGAATCTGTAGGATAATCACTTGCACCAACAGACGCTACAGCTGCTACAGGACTATATGTTCCAAAATGAATAAATGACAGTATAACAGGAATAAATCCAGGCAAAGCACAGACTAACAGTGGAAGTGTGCTTTTCACAACTTTTCCAAGGCTTTTGCTATCTTTAAAAGAAGTAATTACAAAATCTAAACCAATTACAAAAGCCAAAGCCAAAACAGCCAGATTACCAGTAGCTGCAACAGAAGTTAAAAGCATAGCTGGAATAAACTTACGGTTATTCCAAAACACAAGCCCCATAACTACAAGAGCAAAAATGAATACTTCTGTATGTACCCAGGACAGATAAAAATAAACAGGATTAAATGTAAGAAATGCAATTAATAACGTCTTACGCCAGTCATCAATTTTTAGAAAAAGTATTACAACAACTAAAGCAACAAGCCAGTACCCTAGGTTCATCACCATAAAAGCCTTAGCAGGATTAAGACCAAAGAAATGAAATACTCTTGATAAAGGCAAACCAATTACGGAATACAAACCGAAATGCTTGGCATATAACTTTCCATTATTAGCTTCAATTAAAGTCGTATCTGCACGATCCTTATAAATAGTGTCAAAAATTTCATTTTCAAAATAAGCTTTAGCGTCATCGATATCTTCAGAAGTAACATCAAATGATCCATGGTTTTGAAAAGATATTTGCATCATTAAGTATTCAAAACCATCACCAGGAATACCTTCGCCATCAGCATTTTTAATTGTAAACAAACCAGTTATCGCGAGGACAACAATCATTAACCAGGAAAGTATCCTGTTAACTGATACGCTTTTGGTCTTAATCATGTTTTTTCTTAAATACAACCAGCTTACTTAAAACGTAATTAAGAATAATAACTACTACATTAGCAATAAGCTTAATGATAAGATCATTAAATCCAAGTTTCTTAACGAATATAAACAAAATTGCCTGTTCAACAAAATATGTGAATAATCTACTTGCCGTAAAGGAGCCAAGTTCTCTAATTATGCCCTTAGCAGAAGACTCCTGACTCTCAAACACATACTTTCTGTTAGTAACATACGCAAAAGCAACACCTGCAACCCAGGCGATGGTATTAGATACCATTGGATCTAATGCTAATGGACGTGCACAAAGCCAGTAAACAAAATAGTTCACTGCAGTAGTCAGAACTCCGAAGATTCCATACATTATTATACTTTTATACTTAATACAGAGTTCCTTTATCCTATCGATCATAAGGAAAGCTCCTTATTTGCAGCATCAATGCTACGTCTTACAGTAACATCCATATCATAATATTTATATTCAGCGAGACGACCACCGAAGATAACATTTCTCTCCTTATCTGCAAGTTCAATATACTTATTATGAAGTTCTTCATTAACTGAATCATTTACTGGATAGTATGGATCATCTCCTAGCTTCCACTCAGAACTATATTCCCTGGAAATAACGGTCTTCTCCTGAGTTCCAAACTCAAAGAACTTATGCTCAATTATTCTTGTATATGGAGTAACAGAATCAGTATAGTTAATTACAGCATTGCCCTGATAATTAGGGATATCAAGAACTTCAGTCTCAAATCTGACGGAACGATAAGACATAGCACCAAACTTAAAGTCATAGAACTCATCAATTGGTCCAGTATAAAGAACCTTCTTAGCTTCAACAGAATCCTTGACATCCTTATAATCTGTATTAAGTCTTACTTCAATTCCATCAAGAAGATTAGCAATAAGCTTAGTATATCCACCCATAGGAATACCCTGATATAAAGCATTAAAATAGTTATTATCAAAAGTAAATCTTACTGGAAGGCGCTTGATAATAGATGCTGGTAAATCCTTACACTCACGTCCCCACTGCTTCATGGTATATCCCTTAACCAGCTTCTCGTAGATATCAGTACCTACGAGGCTGATAGCCTGCTCTTCAAGATTATCAGGATTAGTTATACCAGCATCTGTTTTCTGCTGTTCTATAATATTTCTGGCTTGATCTGGAGTAACTACTCCCCACATCTTATTAAATGTGTACATATTAAAAGGTAATGAATAGAGTTCGCCATTATAGTTAGCTACAGGTGAATTAGTATAGCGGTTGAAATCTGCGTATCTGTTAACAAATTCCCAGACTTCTTTGTCATTAGTATGGAAAATATGAGCACCATACTTATGTACATTAATCCCTTCAATTTCTTCAGTATAACAATTACCACCTATATGCTCACGCTTGTCTATAACAAGAACTGATTTACCACAATCCTTCATAATTCTGGCAAAAACTGCACCATATAATCCACTACCAACAATAAGATAATCGTAAGCCATTAAATTCACTCCTTATTTAATCATTCTGTTAAAAGCGCATATTACGGCTCTTACAGAAGATTTAGTAACTGAGCTTGACACACCAGCACCAAGGAAAATCTTTCCATCTTCAGCCCTCTTAATCTCAACATAAGTAATAGCTGCTGAATCAGTACCATTCTGCATCGCATGCTCATTATACATATTAATAGAAAATTTAATTCCTGTATAGTTTGAGAAAGCATTTACAAATGCATCGAGAAGACCCTTTCCCTTACCTGTAATGGCAACTGGTTCTCCATTATAGGTAATCGAAGCCTCAACCTCACTCATCTTGTCGCCAAGAGATTTTTCAGAAAAAGAATTAAGCCAATATGGACTAATTACATTAATGTAGTTATCGTCAAATAAATCGAATACCTGCTGTGGCAAAAGTTCCATAGCATTATCGTCTGTCTCGTGTTTAACGACAGATAAGAAATCCCTCTGGAAAGACTTAGGCAGAATAACACCAAAATACTGCTCCATTACATAGGAGATTCCACCTCTGCCAGACTGGCTGTTAATTCTGATAATAGGCTCATAATCGCGGCCTACATCAGCAGGATCAATTGGGAGATATGGAACAGCCCAAATTGTTGAACCACGCTCTTCCATCTTTTTCTTACCCTTGTTAATAGCATCCTGATGGGAACCTGAAAAGGCGGTAAATACCAGTTTACCAGCCCATGGATGTCTTGGTCCTACACTCATATGAGTACATTCTTCATAGATATCTATACATTCATTCATATTAGAAAAATCAAGTTCAGGATCTACGCCTTGCATCATCATGTTGAGGCAAAGAGTAATAATGTCCACATTACCTGTTCTCTCACCGTTACCAAATAATGTACCTTCTACACGGTCGGCTCCAGCAAGCATTCCAAGTTCAGAAGAAGCTACACCTGTACCTCTGTCATTATGTGTATGAAGTGATACTTCAATAGAATCTCTCCACTTTGTGTTAGTACAAAAATGCTCAATCATGTCAGCATAAACATTAGGAAGTGTGTATTGAACAGTCTCCGGAAGATTGATAATTACCTTCTTCTCAGGTGTTGGCTGCCAGACATCACATATAGCATCGCATATCTCAACTGCAAACTCAGGTTCAGTTGAAGAATAAGATTCAGGTGAATACTCCAGAATAAAATTAGTACCAGACTCATCCTTATCAATATATTCCTTAATGAGCCTAGCTCCCTTTACCGCCAAATCAACACATTCCTTCTGGTCAAAACCAAACACGACATCGCGCTGAAGTGTACTTGTTGAATTATAAAGATGAATTACAACATTAGGTGCACCATATACAGCTTCCATAGTTTTCTCAATTATTTCAGGTCTTGACTGTGTTAAAACCTGAATAGCAACATCCTGAGGAATCAAATTATTATCGATTAATTCGCGGCAAAAATTGTAATCAGTCTCAGAAGCGGCTGGAAATCCTATCTCAATAGTCTTAAATCCAACTTTTAAAAGAAGATTGTAAAACTTAAGTTTTTGTTCCATAGTCATTGGAACTTCCAAAGCCTGATTACCATCACGTAAATCAACAGAACACCAAATAGGAGCTTTGTCGATAACCTTAGATGGCCACTGACGATTAGGAAGATTAACTTCCGGAATTCTCTGATACTTTTTGTAGTTCATACCTTTGTCCTCCTAGACATAAAAATGACCCTGCGTCTTTATTTAGAGACGAAGGGTCATTCGCGGTACCACTCTAATTCAT
>JAZRYF010000014.1:0-38275 GCA_045600625.1 Saccharofermentans sp. | reverse complement strand
TAGCCGGAATTTTTGCTATAGTTTGACTGTAGATGTTTTTGTTTCACAGCTTATATTCTACCATTAACGGGTTCTTAGGAACTCGTTTTTTGTTGCATAGAATTAGGGCTATCTCAAATTTTATTTTGAGACAGCCCCTTTGTTATGCAATAAATAATTTTTAAGGACTGCGCTCGTTATACGTGCTGAGCCTTAACAGACGACTTATTCTTAGAAGAACCCTTCTTGCCCTTCTTATCAGACATACTGTTAACAAGTGGTACAACAGCAAGTACATTCTGATGCAAGTACTTCTCGATATCTTCCTCAGACTTAATAGAATCGTCCATAAGATGAATGATGATAATTATCGCTGCTGCAACTACAAAAGCACCAGCGCCACCTAAGATACCATTCTTGGTAATGGATGGGCTAATTGGGTGAATTGGAACGATAGCAGCCTCAACAACTGATGGCTCATCTGTATTCATAACCTTGGCGATACGAGTTCTAAGCTGATTAGCAATTGCATTACTTAAGTTACATGCCAGTTGTGGATCAGCATCAGTAACAATAATCTTAATAATTCTGGAATTATTAGGATTCTCAATAGTTACCTTCCTAATTATCTGCTCATAAGAAGCATTAAGACCAATATCATTAGCGGCTGCTTCAATAACATCTCTTGTAGTAGCGATAATCTGGAAGTCTACTGTGAGCTGTGAACCAATCTGCAAGTCTGTAATTGATGTAATGCTTGTAGTTTTACCATATACATAAATCATGGATGACGCCTGATACTGAGGCGTTATGTAGAATATTGTATACAGCACGGAAATTGTTAAACCAAGCATAGCAGCTACAATTAAAAGCGCTACCTTATTCCATAAGACTCTGACTAATTCTAAGATATCGATTGTCTCTTCTTCTTCACGAAGCAAATTATCGTTCTGCATACAATCCCCCGTTTGCTAACAAAGATTCGGAATACTCATCAATTCTATTAAGTTCTTCCACGCCTAACTTTTTCTCAATAACAGATCTTCCATCCTGAAGATTCTGAACTCTTGTTGTTATGTTATGACAATCAGAACCTAGGATAACATTATCCAGGCTGTCTATCAACTTTAAGACCTTACCTCTACGAATAAAAGATAATAAATCTTCGCAGTTAAACTGATATATTAGCCCCATATCAAGAATATCGTCCCACGCTGACTTATTTTTTTGATAACTAATAAATCTCTCTACATGAGCAAGTATTGGTCTTAATCCTAGATCTTTGATATCACTAAGTACATCCCTCTCCTTACTCGTCCACTGATCAAATGGCATCTCTATAAGAATTAAGTCGGTACCCTGAATAGTAAAATCTCGGATATTATCCCACTCGGACATACTTCTGGAGAATGCCACTTCTGCACCAAGTTTTAAATCTATTCCTATCGCTTCCACTTTTGGCTGAAGTTCTTCATGAGCTTTATCTCTTTTCTCAAAGAAATTCTCTGCCTTCATTCTGTGAGCATAGAAGTGTGGTGTTGCTACCTGAATAGATATCCCCTGATTCTTAGATGCCTTAAGCATCTCTATGGACATATCTAAGTTCTTACTGCCATCATCAATTCCTGGCAACACATGTGAATGGAAGTCGATTATCACTGGGCCTCCACATAGAAGATATCAATAATCAGATCCTGCAAAGCGTCTTCATCAATATGGAACTCGTCGTGGTAACCAGCTTCATATTCGCCAGGTAATGTGTAAATCTCATCTAACTGATATGTTCTGATGCTATAGAGAGTATCTGCATCCATATCTGTTGTAAGTTCATTGCCAGCCGCCTCATAGCATGCCTGTAAAGTTGCTGAATCCGTTCCAATCATGCTGCCAAATACCTGACGCATAACATAAGATGCACGGCTCATTCTTCCTACATTACTACCTACTTCAGTTACATCTCTATATCTGAAGAGTCTCTCTGCCTGATATGGACTTAGAACCAGAGTTGTATTAGCAGTAAACTCAGGCTCAATAAACGATAAGTCTTCATCAAATGTTACAGGAAGTCCACCTAATGCCTCTACTACATTCTTCATTCCCTCTAAGGTTAATGAGCAATAGTAGTCGATATTAAGGCCATAGAGAAGATCTGATACCTTGTTTCTTGTAATTATGCAGCCTCTTGTTGGACTGTCAGAGAATGAATACTGAAGGCAAAGCTGCATATCTCCAGAGTAAAGATAATTACGATCATTATCATATACATCAACAGGAGACCATGTATCACGGTTAACCTCCAGGATATCAATCGTATGTTCTTCGTCATTTAAAATGAAGAGCATAATCGTATCTGCTCTGCCGCCATTACCTAATAACTGTGATTCTTCAAGATCAGACTCAGACTGTTCAATTCCCATGAAGAGCATTGTTGTCAGGTTACGATTAGGATAGTAAGTTACTCCGTTATAAACTACAGAATCGTCCCAGGAATCATATTCGTCTTCTAAGGTGTACATAGTTGTAGCACTGTCTGTAACAGGTATATCTGAAGATACTACTGCGACAGTCTCTTCACCAAGAGACTGCTGAGGTGTGGATCTAAGAGCTACTACAACACCAATAACAATAGCCAGAATTCCTAAGATTAGAATACCAACTATTATCTTTGTAAATGAATTACCTGAACTCTTAGCCATTAACCCTCCTGATTAAGTACAGCAAGAACTAAGAATCTCTGAGAAGAGTTACCATTACATGTACTTAATACAAGAATATGATCAGTTGCAGGATCAACAGTTACATCATCCATAAAGATATTACCTAAGGTACGCATCTCGTTAATGTGATCGTAGAATGCCTGTGCACCCTCAACTGTTGTAATGTCATACTCATAAGAGATAAGTGCATTAGTATATGTAACTGTAGCAAAGATTGTATATGTGAGTTCTTCTGTAGGTGTATAGATAGTAATTGTTCTATTCGCTTCTAAGAATTCCTGATCGCGATAGTTACGGAGTGATCCGAACATATAGCCTTCACCACGCATGTTATGTCCATATACAACAGTAACCGGATCCATAAAATCGTGACGGGCAAAACTCTCTGTGAAGATAGAACCAGCAGAGCTTACCTGATCGTCAAATGTGTGATTAAGATAGTATTGATAATTGTCTCTATTCTGAAGAACAGGATAAGATACCGCATCGCCTGCTGTCTCAATCCAAGCATAAATATCAGGGTTAATTCTCTGAAGTTCTACGAAGTTAATTGGAGAATCGTAAACTACTTCGACAGAAGCATATGTCTCATCAGGAATAACTGGCTCTGTAGATTCAGTTGGTTCAGTTAATACTGGAGCTGTAGTCTCGTGTGCGATATCTCTTAATACATCATATGAACGCTGTGCCTGAATACGCTTTGTAATCTGATATGCAATTACACCAAGAGCAATTAAACAGATTATAAGAAGAATGCATAACAATGCCTTACGCTTTTTACTCATGTGTATATCCTCGTAAATAAACAAAATCTAACTATTAATTATATCATTAAACCTTGTAATACCGAGTTTCTAAGGGTAATCAAATCAACTAATTTGTCAGTCATCTCAGGTGGTAAATACGACGCCTTACACATAGAAATCAAATCGTCTGCCTGCGATGAGATTTTTTTGATTATACGCTCCGCTACCTTATGTTCAATACCACAAGTTTGTGCAAATACTAAAAAGTCTTTACGATTAATATTACGAGTCTTACCATTCAAAGTCAGCGTCAATTGTTCCTTATCGGATGGCAATATGATATTAACTGGTAGCAAATTATATACAGTCTTTACATGCAACTAGTAGTATTCCAAATCTGTCGCGAATATCTATTTTCCAATTATCAGTAACGATATTCAATAACCATCCTTCTGGAATCAATCCATCAAAGAATAGAAAAAGTGTTTTAGAAGTAAACTCTTGCTGCTGTAATGGCAAGGTCAGACTTACAGGGGATATATTTTCCTGATTAAGATAATCTTCAGCGTATTTAAAAATATAACCATCTTCAAACTCGCTAAGCTTGCCTGCGTATTTATCTCTAACGTAGATATCAGCAGATCTATACTGCATCTGTAGTCTTTCTTCCAGGAACGGCTTCCATCCCAAACATAGCGAGAGCCTGATTAACCTTATCCATACGAACAGTCTCTTTCCCCTGCTCTAATTCACGAACAAATCTTAAACCCAAGCCAGAACGAAGAGCGAACTCCTCCTGGGTCAATCCTGCAGCTTTGCGATTTATTATACCCTATAAGGTGTAATTTGTTATTACAACACACTAAATATACCTTTACGGGTATAATTCATCTTACAATAAAATAATATAACACAGGTTCACTGAACACATTTACATAGCCACTGGTGCTATTTCTTTGAATCATAACTCTGATATAGTAGCTTCCTTCACTAGTCACAGGAACCGTTATTTGAGTATGACCATCAGCAAAATCAGTAATATTATCGCCCCAGCCAGTAAAAGCACCAGTCTGCTGATTATAAAGCTGATACTGAATTCTGTATCCATCTGGAATATTTAAGTATCTGATATTAACAGGAACGCTAGAGCCACTATATATATGAGCAGGGTTATTAACATCGTCGATTCTTAGCGATGGAACTTCCGCATTTAAATTCGTAAATGTCCACTCGGCGCTTGCTGCAGCATAGCCGTTAACAGCTGCCTGGCCTGATCTTGATGCAGATACATACCATATTGCATCAAATACCATACTATCTGATGTGAACACTTCAGAATTTAATGTGATTCTCAGATTGTTATATGAGCCTACTTCTCCCAGAGGAATGATGAACTGTCTATTCTCATTCATCTGGATATTTCTTGTCGCCTGTCCATCGTAGATAGTAAGACTTAAATCACTAGGCACAGAAGCATTTGCTGCCGCAGTTAATACAAGAGAGGTATTACGTCTGTTCCAGATAGATGCTGTACCACTAGAAGGCATATATGTACAACTAGCAGTTAAAGAATTGCCTTCAATAGTTGAAGCACCAGGAGCAATAGTAAATGTTGCTACATCGACCAGATTTGCATATACAGTTGTACCCTCAAGTTCTGGTACCTCAGGATTGTTTGGTGTCATAGTGAGAGTTACAGATAGCCAACCGTTAATACGATTTGTTTCTACTACATCCGAGAAATCAACAATAAGCTGATATGAGAAACTCTTTTCAGTAGTAATAGCAGCTACAGTCCTTCCCCCTGTAACGTCTCCACCCATACGTTCAAAATTGTTAACTGATATTTCTGATATTGAAGTAGCAACATTATAGTACCAATAGCTATCATCACTTTCTCTAAGAATTAGAGTTGTACCAGCAGGTAATGCATTGCCAAATACAAATCTCTGATTCTTATAGTCCATGTTACGATAATCACTTACTACAAATCTTGCAGTAAATGCAGAATCAGAACTTATAGTTGCACTTGTATTAGTAAACGAACTGAATACTTCATCTTCAGTAATATAAGAATCTACCGTGCAGTCCTTAACTGCTCCCGTGATGTAGACATCGATTGTGCTATTGTTTATACCTGAAGGAATAATGATTCTGTGTGAGTGAACCGAATCTATTAATGTTCCTGGTGTGCAATAAACATCAGTTCTTGACTCACCATCAACAGTAGTAGAAATCTCATAATTATAGTAGTGATATCCTTCTTCCAGGCTAACAGTAAAATCAATAACATTTTCAGCTGGAGTAACTATCAGGCCAGTTTCAGGGTGGAATACTATAGTGTTATTTCCATCATAAAGATATACCTGGGATCGACTGCTATCTGATTCAATATGATCACGATCTGCTGAGTTTCTGGCATAGAAAATGTAATAGTATCCAGTCTGCAAACTATCAAAGTTATTACTAGTGGACCATGCAGAAGGATCAGAGTTTCCTTCTGCCATGCAGTACTCAATAATTGCACCTTCAGCAGAAGTACTATTAACAGTTACAGAGTAATCACTGTTTAAATTAATCTCTGGTGAACTTGGTTCACTTGGCCACTTAATTCTTCGTATTTCATAGTTGCATGAGATAGAATTCTCGCTATCAATAACTACACTGGCTGTATAGTATCCAGCATGAACTGGGATAGTAGAAGGAGTAAATGTATTATCAATATCATCTCTGCCATCCCAATCACTATTAGGTGCCAGAACGTACGTAATAACAAGATTTTGTTCGCCTGCCCATTCATCAGAATAAACGACTCTTGCAGGATGATTACGACCATCATAATCAACACTGTCTGCAGTAATTCTTGCTGTAGCAATATGACCACAGTCGCTACAGGTCTGAGTAATTACATTATCATTTGCAGTTAATACACAGTAATCATGAGGGCATAGTTCCCACTGAGCATAAAGCGTAATAGTTGCACCATTTTCCTGAGTAAAAGGCGTAGAAATCAAAGCGTGATTACTATAATGAGTTCCACTGCCATTACGGTTTAAAGTCCAGCCTGTAAATCTGTAATTAGGGATAGAGTAATTAAGCTCATTAAGATAATTTGTTCCAAGAATTGTTACTCTCTGAGTAGCCATATCACCATAGCATGGAACACCTGCTGGAGGGTTAGAATTGTAATCAATAAAGTAAGCAATCTCCTGCCATATAGCGTAGAGTGTAAGGGTATATCTATCACCAGTAGCAGAATCCTGTTTCCAAGGACTAGGTTTTGTTGAATCTGGATTTTCAAGATATTCATAGTCAGATCCAACTTCAAATCTAATTCCTGTACCATCAGGTTCAGTATCCCAGCCTAATAACTGATATCCCTCATGAACATAAATATTCTGTTCAATTGTAAAATCTGGTTCGCCATCACGCATCTCATACTGATACTGTGAATAGTTACCACCGTCTTCGAAGTTTTCAAAATAACTTACAGAGAAATATCTGTGGTTAGCAACGTTGTTATATCTAAAATCATGGAAGAAGTCATTATTAGGGTCAATGATATTTACAGTAATAGGGGCTTCGAAGTGTGGATTATCCATAGTACCAAATACACTTACCTGTCCACCTTCAACCAGAATTGTACTTCCAATATAAACGTTACAAGCAGGGTCGCCCTCTCCGTTATAACCTTCGTCACCGAAGATTTCTACGATACCACCCTGCATAAACATACCATTAGAATTTGGATTTGAAGCCAAATTATTACTCTCCTCCAGACAGTAAATCTGAAGATTAACCCTCTCGTTATCGGTTCCACCATTACTTACTACGTGGTTAAGATAGAAGCCTCCTCCTTCGCCATTTGTAGCTGTATTACCTGATACAAGAGGACAAGAAGCATGGTATAACCCAGGAATATGGTTAGTATGACCTTCATGTCCTGGACCGAGATTATTAGTATCATATGGTATAGGTTCACCTTCATGAACCACGTTAATACCCATAATAAAGCTGATACTCTGGTTGGTAGCACTCTCGACAGCAATACCGCCACCGTTATTAAAAGCTGTATTATTACTAAAAGCACCACTCAAGAAATCAATCAAAGTAGGGTTGTTATTGGCAGAGACATATAATCCTCCACCATTACCACTAGAGGCAGTATTATTTTCTACAGAACCGCCATACATAGTGATTGTACCTTCGTTAACACAAATGCCACCACCATTAACACTAGCGGTATTAGAAGTTATACTTCCACCCAAAATATTAACTGAGGCGTTCTCAAGATAAATACCGCCACCATCATTAGTTGCAGAACTTCCACTTATCAAACCATCATTGATTGTAAATTGTATATTCTCTCCAGAATCACTCTTAATGTGAATAGCTCCACCATTACCTGGTGTCTCACTATTACCTGCAGTACAGTTAGTAATAGAACCATTGTTCATCGTGTAGGTTCCACCTGTCATATAAACAGCTCCACCCTGAGTTGCAGAACTTAGAATAATGGAACCATTATTCATAACGAATGAACCATTATTAAGATTAACAGAACCACCAAGATTAGCAGTATTACTTTCCATAGTACCGCCGTTCATAGTAATTGTTCCACCATTAACACAAACACCACCACCCAAAGCCGCGGTGTTATTACTTATTGATCCATCAGACAGAGTAAATTCTACAGATTCTCCTGTCTTATTCTCGATATATACGGCTCCACCATTACCATCATTTCCGTTAGGTCCTTTAGCTTCACATTCAGTAATAGAACCGCCTGTCATAGTAAAAGTTCCGCCAGTCATATAGACAGCTCCACCATGTATAGCTGTACAGTTAGTAATAGAACCTCCACTTATAGTAGAAATACCATTAGGATCCTTCATCCATACGGCACCGCCATTAGAATAGACATAGTCAGATCCAGAAGAAACATCTACATCATGTATAGTTCCTCCGCTCATAGTAAATGTACAAGCCTGAGAGCCTCCGCCCTCCATTACAAACTGAGCGCGTATATCACCATCGGTAATGTCTACGGTAGCAAAACCATTTTTACCAGAACCACTTTCATCTCTAGTATTACCACCACCAATAGAACCACTTACGATAGTTCCACCGCTAATATTTATATAAGCATTTCCACCATTGTTATTTGCTCTGATGCCACTTACGCCGCCGCCAATAGCAACACCATAATTTGTTTGGCTACTTGACACACTTAAAGCTGTGACAGAACCTCCATTAATATCTACATAACCAGTACCGCCACTCATTGTTCCAGAGCTACCACCACCGATAGCAAGTCCACCAGTACTTTGAGCATAGACGTTACCACCATTGATTCTAACCACACCAGTAGCAGAATCCTTAGTTACGCAAGAACCACTTCCAATAGCCGTGCATGGAACAAATACACTATTTACAGTGTTATAGATACTGTTGTTATAAGCGAAGACATTTCCACCATTAATTTCTATAGAACCAACTCCACCAGGCTGGTTATATCCTCCACCACCTCCGATGGCAGCGGCTGTACTATTAGATACTGCTGTTACAGTACCACCATTGATAGTTATATAACTAAGATTACGCGAACCTAATCCGTGCGTAACTTTTACAGAACTTCCCCAGGATGAACTAGCATATACTGGAATGCCAACGTAGACATTACCACCATTGATATAAATATTAGAAAAGCCATAATTAGGAGTTTTTGTAGTAGAACTAACTGCCCATGTCGATCCATTTACCACAAGTGCTTTCTTATCATCTCCACCAAAAATAGATGAATTGTTAGTAAGGTTTCCTATCGGACATGTAAGCGTTAAAGTTCCTGACTGATCAGGATAATCTTCAACAATGAACTGACCTGCAGTATCAGGACGCAAGCCATCTATAGTACCTTCAGATGCATTTGCTGCTACCTGAACACTCTCATTAGATACTGCCCATATCTCAGAAAATCTATTATCACCCTTAAGCTGAACTGTAATGTTATTTCCTGATTGAGGATAAAATGCAACTGGATACTTTTCCGGACTTCCGTCTGACGAATTGTTATAACTACTCCAGAGATTATCAAATACAAAAGCTGGAGCGGTATTAACAGCACCCACCACATAAATACGATTCGTGGTAGACCTTCTGCCAAATAGTTCAGTAGCACCAACTGGCCATGCATTTTGCACACCCTCTACATCAGTATTATCAGTGATAAATTCGCCCCAGGATGTACCATTAATCACAACTGGATCATAAACTGGAAGTCTTAACTGATAGTCTCCCACTTCTGCATCATATACCCAGCCAGCCTCATTGCTGTTATAAGACTGATATATGTAGTACTGCTTACCATTATCCTGACTTATGTATCCTTCTACATATTCACTTGTAGTATTACCTTCCGCATCAGTTCTGAAGATGGATCCACGGTAGTGATCACCACTAAATAAGACATTTCCAGCAGCCAAATCAAAATATACGTATTGGTCAGTGTTACCTACTGTATTATCTATAGCCTTCGCAGAGCCAATCAAAGACAGTACCGATATTAATAACATCGGAAGAAGAGCAATTAAGAAAGTATAAAATCTTTTCTTATCCTTAAACATCTACACTCCTCTTATTAACCTGGACTTCTTACTTCAGCTATCACGGATACCTCTCCTGAAGCACCACTAACACTAAAATCATCAACGCTTACGCCACTACCAAAGAATCTATACGCATGTGACGAATATCCATTATCAACAAAGCTAACACTATCAGTAAATGTAGTGCCTACGCTTACCTCTCTCATAACAACATCTGTATTATCTGGAATAACAACACCAGGAGAAGTAATAGTAACATCTCCACTAAATCCCTGAGCCCATACATTAAGAACTACAAATTCCGTATTACTTGTATCAAGATAGTAGTAGAGATGAGTCTCAGATTCAGGAATAACAATAGTAGCCGTTAACACCTGGTGATAACCACCATTACCAGTAGCAGTAATAATATATCTATTACCTGGAACCAAACCACTTATCGTGACAGTCGCATTAGAAATAGTATTTAAAGCCAACTCACCTGTTCCATTAGTAATATCAACATCTTCATCGTCAACTTCAACTATATAACTAATATCTACTTCGGAATAACGAAGTTCATCAGCATGATTGCTTAAAGTAAAGCTGACTTCAGTACTTCCTGCAGCAAGGATATGTTCATTACCATCTAAGAAATTACTTGTAAAATAGAACTCCTTCATAATAGCAGAGCCGTCTTCTTCTACAGATCTAACGTATCTGGCATAAACAACACCAATAACTAATAAAGCGCAAAGGAACATAACAACGCCAATAATTGTTGCTGTTCTCCTCTTGTTTCCAAAAACAAAGTTTTGCACTTTATCTAGCAATGCTTTTTCTCCTTAATCGATCTGTGTCGCAGTTACAGTAACAATCAGATAATCTACCATACCGCGATACTGTAAATTGCTATCAGGCGTATTCGTATCCTCTGGGACATATAAGAACAAGCCATACTGAACATCGTTCCCACTATTAGGATCGTAATTAAAGCTTGTCGCTCCGTCTCCATCTATGTAATCAGAACCATTCTTCTGCCTTAATTCAAATGTAAGTGGCACAATATTCTGGTATTGATTATCTATAGTCACACTACATGCTACTGCAACTTCACAGTCACTACTAACATTAATATCAGCAACAAACTGTCCTTCAGAAGATGGTGCCAGAGATACCTGTATTGGCTTAGTAAATACACCTTCACTCATCACATCGAATCTTGCTACGCGTGCGTAGTCACCAGCACTACTGGTGGATGTGTATTTCGCATAGAGCCCTGCTACCATGCTTGTAGTAATTAGAACTGCACAAACAAGGCCCGCTACTATGCGGTAAACGAGAATTATTCTATTATCTTCTCTTTTACGTCTCATCTTCGTTTTCTTCATCTATTCTAGCCTTCAACAAGCGAATCTCTTCCTTAATCGCATCGAGATTCTTGCTGTCAGCTTCCTTTTCCTTACGGAAGGATACTTCCATAAGAACAAAAGCCAGCGCACCCATTACAAGTATTGCTATTGGTGTTTTAAGCACCTGTGCAATTAATCCTATTCCAGGAATACTGGCAACGACCTTACCCTTAATTGCACTTATATTTGTAGGGTTATCTGCAACGTTATTTGCATCGCCCTTGGTTGTTATAGTGTCTCCATCTATGCTAATGATTCTGTGAACTATTAAATCAAAACCATTTTGATAGACAACAACATCGTTTACATTATACCCCTTAGCTTCTCTGACAATTATTAAATCATCCACACTTAGCTCAGGTTCCATGCTTCCTGAGAGAACAACTGCACATCCTGTTCCAAATGGCATTGGCATCTGGTTGCCTGTAAGACCTCTAGCATTGGCCAGATAAATATTTACACCTATAATCAGGCCTAATATTATGAGAAGGATTCGCCTTACAAGATTTACAAATATGCCCCTGTTATTCTTCTCATTCATTTTTGTTATTTGCTAGCATCTATAACACTTAAGTTTTTGTGCTTATCGATGCTTAATCCTCCCGGTGTAATGTTATATCCATCATCAGGCTTCTTTATGCCAAGAGGAGTGATAACATTGCATTTCTTATCAATTGCAGCCCAGTCATCAGTTCTGATTATCAAAGTATTTGGCATCGCTGTCATATAAAGCTCAATAGCCTGAACCTTACGTCCAATCGATACTGTAACAAGGTCCTTCTCTATTTCTATCTCAATACCATCAAGCTTTGACTTACGATGGAGCTTAAACTTATATTCCTGCGCCTTGTCATCAAAGAAGATCTTATGTTTACCTGTATAGATTCTGTTAAATATGAATCTGGTGCTAACAAGAATATCTTCTTCCTTGTTGCCAATCTTAATCTTGTGACCAGCCATACCAGGAACAAATCCAGTGACATAAACAGGCGTTCTCCATACAATTAACCAGATGAATCCACAGCCTGTAATTAATCCTAATGCAAATAATACTAGGGGAAGTATAGGCAACTTATCAGAACCAGTCTCAGCCTCTTCAAAAGCAAGATTAACTGAAGAATCAACTTTGATATTAAGAGTAAACTCTACTTCACTATTTACAGAAGCATTGCCAAGTAATGTGTCATTGAGATTATTAAGAATTAATTCCTCTTGTTCTCCACATTCAAACGGCCACTGCCACTCAAATACATAGATATTACTATAGTTAACATCTAAGGAATCAGAATCAGTGACCTCAGTAAGGTCACTTACCGCTACCCACTCGTCCTCACTACCGATAAGCCACTCATCACCCTTATGCAGGCGTACTACCATTGGCAAATCATGATTTTCAAGAGTAAAAATGCTATCTAAGGTAAGAACATAATCAACAGGAGAACTTCCTGTATTTTTGATGGTGAACTCGTATTCGTTAGAAGTACCAGGAGCTATTACCTTATAATCATCGCCACTTAATACTGTAATTGATCCATCTTCATTCGTATAAAACTCTCTGAAGAGATTAATAGAGGTATCCGTCTCCCACCTAATATCTTCACTCTCAATTAGCACATCAGGTGTGCCATGATTTTGATTTTGATTCATTGCTGAAGAACTATCAGCAATATTGATAGTGTTCCTGTCCCCATCAATAAAGCTACCCAGCAAACCAGATAAATAAGCCCACGTAAGAAGGATTATAAGTATTAAAATCAACACAATAATCCAAATATTACGGCCAGTATGGCGAACATTGTACTTCTTGTTATTGCTCATTTATTGTTTCCGATTTTTATAGCATTAAACAACAAAGGGGGTAGATGGCTATAAAGCCATCTTACCCACCAAATAGTTGTGTATTAGATTAATTAGAATGAATTAGTCAATCTGAGTTACAGTTGCTGTTACTTCAAGACTAATTGTAGCTGGTGTAGCAGCATTACCAAGCTCTGTGTCGAATTCATCATTCTGAAGGTAATAAGTAGTATCAAGCTCATATGGCCAAGCCCATGTAATAGCCTGTGTTGCTGCTGAAATAGTCGCACCAGGTTCATATGTTGCAACAGAACCGCTTATAGCACCTTCGACAGCATCCTCAAAATCAGAAGCACTTGTGAAGTCTCGTCCATAATATTCTGTATTACCAACAGTTATAACAATTGGGCAATAGAATGTTTCAGGTGTTCCATCTAAATTGTTATCGATAAGCCAATTATCACCAAGATCAAGATCAGCTGAATATGTTACAGCTACAGCAACCTCTGGAGTACCGGAAACACTAATAGCTGCGAGATTTCCTGTTGTTCCAGGTGCTATTACTTTATCAGCAGTTGAAGACTTAACAGACAAAGTACCTGTATAACTGTATGGGGTACCATTATCTGTATTGTACTCAGTAGCAAAAGCACTATCGCCTGAACCGCTTACTGTAACACCAAAATGTGCTACTCTGGCACTGTCCGTAGAACTGCCAGATGTTGTGTACTTAGCAAGAGTTCCGCTGATGATGCTTGATGTAAGCATAACTGCAATCAACAAACCTGATGCTGTTCTCATCATATAATTTTTCTTCATAATAATTCTCCCTTCTTATTATGTTCAATAGCCGTACAAGACAGACTATGAAAAGCTAATTAATCGTTAGCAGAATCCTTCTCTCCTGCTTTGAATCGAAGCTCTGCAAGTTCTTTGAGCAATGCGTCTGTATCTTCCTTCTGAGCCTTCTCATAAAGACTTCTTCTTATGTAGTCATAACCAACTAATAAAATAATAGGTAGTACTACACAGACGATAAGACCCTGAGTAGTCTGCATGAACATAGCTACATTGCCTGCGCCTGCGATTCTTAACTTGTAACGACCAACAAGGTTGTCAGCCGGCACAAGACTTGAATCTGGTGTGTTATTGGCATCACCCTGAGTACGCCATGCGATTACACCATTTTCTTCTGTTACTTCAATGACTCTGTGGGTAACAACTGATGAACCATTACCAGCAGGATCAAAGAATGCTATAACGTCACCTTCATTAACTTCTTCTGCTTCCAAAGTATTACAGATGATAAGATCACCACTTTGGATATTAGGATACATAGAGTCTGTAAGTACAATAAGTGGAACAACGGAACCAAAGTTTGGAACCTTACCAGGATTCGTATGACTTCTTATAATTAAAGTGATATTTACGATCAAAATAGGAACCAGGATAATGCAAAGTATGATTCCTACAATCGTCATCACCTTATAAGAAAGTGTTGACTCTTCCTTTTCCTTCTTACTGTCAGCCACATTTATCTCCTCAGCCAATGATAGGTGTATTAATTATAAAGGCGTATTTACTACTTATCAATAAAATTGTGAAACAATCTTATCCTTTTTTAACATAATAGTCACAATTGAGAGTTTAACAAACTAATTGCTGTAATCATTTATACTATTAATAAATAGTCTTAAGGAGATTTCATATGAACAATAAAGTCGTAGTAGTAACTGGTGGAGCTCACGGAATCGGTAAGTGCATTGCACAGGAGTTTTCCAAAGCTGGTGCTTTGGTTGAAATAATTGATTTGCTTCCTGGAGAACACTTCGAAGGAGATTTATCCAAGCAGTCGGATATTGAAGCTTTCGCTGATTATGTAATAGAGAAGCACGGACATGTCGATGTGCTGGTTAATAATGCAGCACCCCTGATGAAAGGAATCGACGAATGCTCCTACGACGAATTCGAATACGCACTTAAGGTTGGAGTTACCGCTCCTTTTTATCTGACGAAGCTTTTTAATCGTTATTTCTCTGAAGGCGCTTCGGTTATTAATATCTCTTCTTCAAGGGACCGCATGAGCCAGGCGCAGACAGAAAGCTACTCTGCTTCCAAGGGCGGAATAGCTGCTCTTACCCATGCCCTCATGATGAGTCTTCGCGGTCGCGTGCGAGTAAACTCCATCTCACCTGGATGGATTGATACAGATTACATTGTCTATGAAGGGCCAGATGCATACCAGCAGCCAAGTGGCGGCGTCGGTAATCCTATGGATATAGCTAATATGGTTTTATATCTAAGTTCAGGCAAGGCGTCGTTCATTAATGGTGAGAATATCACTATTGACGGTGGTATGACAAAGCAGATGATCTACCATGGTGAAGGTGGCTGGAGTCTGGAGTAAATATTGGCTGTTCCAAAAATAATTAGGTGTGGTTTCTCTTGAACTGTCTGTTTACTTCATTAAGTCTGAACTCGAAGTCCTGACGATTCTTCTTGTGAAGGATATGCAGTATTAATCCAGCAAAAAAGCTCTGAAACGAGATCATCCAGGTACAGCAACACATAATTAGAGTTGGGAATTTAAGTACCAGACCAGTTTTTAAGAATTCATAGAATACTGGAATAAAGAATCCTAACCCAATTAAGAAAAACATAATCGCAATAGCGCCAAAGAACTGCAATGAAGAGTATGTGCTACACAAACTAACAATTGTCTTAATTACACGCAAACCATCTGAAAATGTATTAAGCTTTGAGCTGCTGCCTTCTGGTCTGTCTCTATAGTCGCAGACAACAGTCTCAATATATAAGTTCTTGTCTACAGCATGGATTGACATCTCTGTCTCAATCTCAAAGCCTCTGGATAAGACTGGGAAGGTCTTAACAAATCTGTAGCTGAATGCTCTGTATCCTGTAAGAACATCCTTAACATCTGTTTTAAACAATCTCTTAATTAAGTGTCTGACAAGTCTGTTACCCGAGTTATGGAATGGTCTCTTATTCTCAGTAAAGTATGTAGAAGATAGTCTGTCACCTACTACCATATCTACATTCTTATCTAGTACAAGCTTAGCCATCTCATTAGCAGTAGATGCATCGTAAGTGTCATCGCCATCTACCATGATGTAACACTTAGCATCTATATCAGAGAACATCATGCGAACAACATTTCCTTTGCCCTGCTGATAGCAGTGAACTATTTTTGCCCCTGCCTTAGCAGCTATTTCTGCTGTATCGTCAGTCGAATTGTTGTCGTAGACAAAAATCTCAGCAGCTGGTAATTCTTTTTTGAAGTCAGTAACAACTTTGCCAATTGTCCTGGCTTCATTAAAACAAGGAATTAGTACTGCTATATCAATCATCGTGTTCTCCTGATATTTGATTAATATCAATATACTATGAATCAGAAGCTCTTTGTATAGTGTTCTTTTACTATTTCAACTAATTTTGTAGAAAGCAGGAATAAAGCAATCAGGTTAGGTACAACCATAAAGCCATTAAATGTATCTGCTATATCCCACAAAAGCCCAAGGTCAATAGCTGCACCTACAATAGATACAAATGAGTAGATAACAAGAAATGGTCTTACAGACTTATTACCGAAGATGAACTCTACGCACCTAGAGCCATATAGTCCCCAGCCAATTATTGTAGAAAACGCAAAGCAGCACATTGATACCGCAGTAAATAAAGACACCCAGTTGCCATATGTGCTTGTAAAACCAGAGATTGTAAGTTCTGCGCCTGCTGCTTCTCCGTAGTTAATTGCTACACCACTACAAAGAATAGTTAGAGCTGTTAAGGTACAGATAACAATCGTATCCATAAACACTTCGAATATTCCGAATAATCCCTGATTAACAGGTTCATCTGTATCAGCACATGCGTGAGCTATAGAACCTGTACCAAGACCAGCTTCGTTAGAGAAAATTCCTCTGGATACGCCTTTCTTAAGGCTGATGATCATGCTGCCGACCATGCCGCCTGTAAAGCCCTTAGGTGAAAATGCACCCACAAAAATTGAAGTAAATACAGCTGGAATACTTCTATAATTAACAATAACTACTCCTAATGCTAATAGTACATAAAGAACAGCCATGAATGGTACTAATCTCTCTGTTACCTGACCGATTCTCTTTACTCCTCCGAGTAAAACCATCGCCACCATAGCCGCGATGATGATTCCTACTACAAGATTGAAATTTGCAATTCTGCTATCAGAAATTAGGTTATAGTTCTTAAGAGCTGAATCGATTGAAGTAACAATTGTATTTACCTGAGTCGCATTACCAGTTCCAAATACAGTCAGGATACCTAGTGCAGCATATAAGAACGCAAGCCATCTCCACTTATGTGAGAGACCATTTTTGATGTAATACATAGGTCCGCCTACATGTTCGCCCTCGCTATTAGTCTCTCTGTATTTAACAGCTAATGTAACTTCAGCAAACTTGGTACACATGCCAAGAAACGCAGAGCACCACATCCAGAAAACTGCTCCAGGTCCACCAATTGCTATAGCTCCTGCAACACCTGCGATATTACCAGTTCCAACTGTACCTGCAAGAGCTGTACAAACAGCCTGGAATGGGCTCATCGCGCCTTCGCGAGTCTTTTCCTTAGAGAATATCTTGCCGACGGTATTACGCATCGAATCCTTAAATTTTCTGACTTGAATAAATCTTGTCTTAATACTTAAAAGAAGTCCTACGCCAATGATGCAGATCATGGCAGGAAGTCCCCAGATAAAATTGTTCAAGTAAGTATTAATGGTTTCAATTGTCTGAAGCCACATTGTCGTTCACCCCTATGTAGTTGTTAAGTGGTAATAGTCTAACATAACCTTAGACTTTAAGTGCAAGACTGTATGATTTCTAAGAGATATCTTTACCCAGAACTAACGCTTCATAAGCAACCTTCGCGGCTTGTAGTTCCATGTTGCATGTAAGTTTATAGAAGCTTACGCCGTGTATAATCTGAGCTAATAGTTCCAGAACCTTTTTTAATTGTTCTTCGGTATCGAATTGAAGTATCTGTCTGTATATCGTATCGAATGCCTGAGTAAGTGTGATTGGCTCAATATGATTTGTCTCTCCCCTTTTTAATCTGCAGATAGCTTTTACAGGCAACATTACATCATTACTTAATCTGTGCTTTCCATCCCATGGAGTACCACACGCATAAACCTTATTATCTCTACAAATAAGATATGGCTTATCATCATTTACCATCGTGACCTTATCACCTAATAATTCACGCCACAGCGCTGCATGAGTGCTTTTACCCGTACCACTTGGAGCAGTAAAGATATAGACATTACCATCTACTGCAAGCGCAGAGCCGTGGAATAACAGATAACCTTCATCCAGTAGAATCTCTGATATCTGATAGTGAACCGATGCATATTCAAGCGTATACTTTGTTATTCCTGCAGCCTTTTCTTCTTCAGTTGCAATCTTAAGCCATTCATCGTATTGCTTTTGGATACTCTCCTTAGTTGAAGTTATATGATACTTCGCAGGTTCTGTTGTGATGTATTTTGTAAAAAAGTTAATCGTTTTCTTAAATACAAAATCAACTGACACGGTTACGTCAGCAAACCTGATTGTTATTGTATTATTCTTTGTTGTAGTTAAATCATTCATATTCTTATCAATTTGTTATTTATTATAGCAACTATCTGTGTTAACTTATATCAAGTAAGTAATGAGTTTCTTTTTTGGGGGAGAATCACATGGCTATTAATAAGTCTACAGATAAAAAAGTATTTAACGCACCTACAATTGAGATTGTTGAGGTTAAGAAGGTGTTGGTTACAGCTACATCACCTAAGGTTTGCGTTGGTTGTGCTGTAGACAGTTTCAATGATGATCCAACCATTCCAGGTGAAGATTGCACGTTTGATATTGGCTTTTGTAGCTCAGACGATTGTGACATTGATTTCGGATAATACCTACTCTGATTTATAAGAATCAACTAAAGCCTTCTTATATCTTCTCATTCGTATATCAATTCTGTCCTGAGAGCATTTGTTTTTGTTCTCTGGACACCTGATAAGGAAATTACAATCTGCATAGAATAAGCAGTTCCCACATTTTTGAGGAGTGCGATATTTTTCATCCCATTTTCTTATTACTTTATTATCAATCTCTTTCTCATAAATACTTCCATAGAACTCAGTATCTGTATAATGCTCACATTTTCCAAGATGACCATCTGGCAGTATTGTTGCACATCCATGGTTATCTGCCATACATTGATTTAAATCTAATACCTTGGAAAGCTTTTGAGGCTTACTAAGGCCATTTTTACATAACTCACTATTTAAACTATCTGATATCTCTTCAATAAGAAGTCTGCCTTCATCAGTGTAATGCAGTGGATCTACTCCAACATCTTCATATATAGACGCTATATACACATTAAATCCCTTCTGCGCTCCAGGAGTTATATTTAATTCCTCACACAGTGCTTTTATGTCATCGATATTGGAAGAATCCATATTAAGTCTGACAGTAACACTAATTTGAGCATCAAGAAGAGCCTGAATATTACCTATAACTTTCTGATATGGATTCGCATCCGGATTAATATATGCCTTACGTCTGTTGTAGTTTTCTTCAGTACCATCCAGCGTTATCTGTACATTCTTAAGATTCCATTCTGACCTGGCTTTATTAATAATCTCATCGTTAAAAAGATAACCATTACTAATCATTCTGGAGGTGTACTCTACTCCTGAATTTCTTAAATCCTGGCAGATGATATCTATCGCCTTAGTGTTTACCAGAGGCTCGCCTCCGAACCACTTCAGGGTCACCTTAGTCTTATGATGATCAACTATATATCTCGCTACATCATGGGCTGTCTTATCTGACATATTCTGTCGTCTGGTTCCAGCTTCGAAGCAGTAAAAACATCTCGCGTTACAGTTTGTTGTAGTAAAGATGGTATATGAATTAATACCCTTGTCTTCGTTATCAAGTGCTTTCATTACTCCGCGAACATTATCTGCCAGTTCGCAGTCGTCTACGCCTTCTGGAACAATAAACCAGAGTTCTGCCAATTCTTCTAAGAGTGGATCGAATGCCTTTCGAGGGGCCTGAAGAGCCTCCTGCTCCTTAGCAGAGAGCAGAATAATCGCCTTGTTAAGCAAGTTGTAGAGCAATAGTCCATCTTCATGCTCTGCCTGTACCACGGATGTATACATCCTGTAAGGCATCCCCTCGGCAAGCTGATGCTGACCTAATATGCTCATCACGATATCGTGTGGCTGCCTAATTATTCTCATTACTTTTCTCCAATAGATTTATGAGTAATAGTATACAACAAATGAGAATCGACTCGAATTATCCTGTGCCAAAGCCCCTACCACACATAAATCAAAGACTTAATGATTATTTAATAATTCAGACGGTATAGTATGCCCATACAAAACAAACGGAGG
This sequence comes from Saccharofermentans sp., assembly GCA_045600625.1. Classification (GTDB taxonomy): domain Bacteria; phylum Bacillota; class Clostridia; order Saccharofermentanales; family Saccharofermentanaceae; genus Saccharofermentans. The sequence continues at coordinate 17,587 of JAZRYF010000014.1, read as the reverse complement.
AATTACAACATGAATAAGACAGAATTTATCAACGAATTAGAGCAGAAGGCTGGTATCACAAACGAGCAGGCAGCAGCTGTTAATGAGATTATGGAAAGCCACAGTTTTATTGGCAAGAATAGTAAGAGAGCTGTTGAGTCTGAAGTAGCTGGAGCTTTGGGAGTTGATGAAGCAGAGGCTGTAAGAATCTCTGATATCGCTTCAGGTATTATTGCATCCGCTCTTAAGGATAAACTTAAGCACCCATTTGGTGGCAAGAATTAATCAAAACTCGCCAAGATACTCCCAGTTATTAGGGTCTAAAACATCAGGAGTAATTCGGTACCAGGAAGCTGGATCGTAGCCGTAACCAGTAGCGCCTGTTGAGTTCCAGTTGTCGGAGCTGATAATAATCATGGACTCTACATCATCTGAAGTCGTAAACGCCCTGCCTGTAAATGGATTGGAAGCACCTTCAATCAAGCCTTCGGTAGCAATATATGGAGTATCCGCATTAGTAATAAAATCGCTGTTAACTGTAAATCCACTGCTGCCAAAATCCTTAACCATAAGGAGCGCGTTGTAGCACTCGAGATCAACTTCGCTGTCACCTACATCGATCAGATACTCATCAAAGTGTCCCGCATCCAAGCCGTGGTCAGATACCAGGATGATTCTGGTGTTATCGTATACGCCCTGCTCACGTAAAAAATCAAAATACTCGCCAAGCTCAAGCAAAGCGCGAACCGTAGCCTGATAGTGTACTCTCTGATCGTATGTATGGTAGTGCATTATTCTATCGTTATAAATAATGGACTCGCCTCTTATACTGTCAAACTGTGAATTATCGATAACTAACTCTGGCTCATACTCTGGCTCCTGCAAAAGCTGAACATCATGCGCGATATCAGTTGTAAGCATAACGAAATTATTAGTGCTGTCATTAGTAATAATCGTCTCGTTATTCCATTCCTGAACAAAATTATATGCATTCATATATTCAGGATAAAAACCAGTAGCATGCTCTCTGTCAGTAATACTGTAGGAATACATATCTACTAATTCAGATACTTCACAGATATTATAGTGACCGTCATCATAGACCATAGTCTTCAATACTTCAGGACAGCATCTGAAGATTGAATAGCAGAAGAAGTTACGATTGAGAAGTTCTTCATTCGCCTCTCCGCTTTGAGCATAAGAATCGTTATATGCGATTCCAGTATAGTACGCAGTTGTATTAGGTGCATCGTCGTATATAGATAAGTCTGGAATCCACGAATATCCAGCAAATGGAGGATTAATAACTGTTACATCATATCCGTTATTACCAAATATTAGTGGCATAACAAGCAACGACTCATCATGCTTATCTACCATCAATTCGTCACTTCTATTCTCTAATTCATAAGGCGTATATTCATAGCCTCCGAATAGTGCAGGCGCACCAAATATTGTATGTCCGCCATAAGAGTAGGAATTCTCATAATAAGTAAAGCCATCTAACTGCTCGCGAAGCTCCGGGAATTCATCCATTACATATGGCACCATGCTTCCTATTCCTCTGTCGACCATAATAAGCAGGACATTCTCGCCTTCAGTCGATAAAGACCAGTTCGCATGTGTTCCCTGACCCATTCTTGAATCATATAAGGATACTTCGTAGTTAATAAGATAGATGCTGAGCATGCTGTCTCCAATTAAACCTATAGACAGACAAAGCATCAGAATACCAAACAGCTTGGAAAACTTCGGTACACAAAGCCAAATAATAGTCGCGATTAATACGATACAAAGAAGATTGATAATAATTCCTACTATATCTATAACTGGCTTGTTATCGTATACAAGAGTATTGCTGATCATTCCATAATGCCTGCCATAAGCAAAAGCTTCTATAGAGAACACTATTACTACAATTGACAGTACCATCTCGTAAATCTTCTTACCGGAATTTGAGCAGATATAGTAGAAGATTAGATTCCATACGATAAAAAATCCTGCCGCGAGAATTAAACTGCTGTATATATAACTTACAGGGCTTTGGAGTGTAACTTTATTAGTAAACTCCATCGCGGATGACTTAATAACTGAAGAAGGCAGGAACAGACCTGTAAGCACTGTAAGATACAGGGAGGCACCCAAAAACAAGAACTTATTACCCTTATAGCTGCTCTGCTTAGGAGTAGTCTTCTTTACTGGCAAAAGCTTGGTTACTACATTTTTAAGTAGCGAGAAGACATTATTAAGTGTCCAGTAAAATACAAGTCCTGCAGGGGAGTTATAAAGCAGTACCAGAAATAGTAAAGCCATGCCGTAAAGCTGAATCTTAGCCTTAACAGGCTGCCCACGTGTATAGATGGCACCAGATATGATGTTAATTAGAGTCATCAGGATAGGCAGCACATTAATAGCTATCACGCCGACTTTGAGCATACCGTCAGGAATACCTAAGTTGCTTATCGGACCAAAGGATACGCCCTGCAAAAGATTTAACCCGGATAAGAAATTATAAGCCGCGATAAAAAATGGAATCTGAAGTAAAAGCGATAACGCACTTCTCAGAGACATCGCTGGGTGATAGTGATTCACCTTATAAAACATCTGAAGCATCATGAAGCGCTCGTCGCCCTTAAATGACTTCCTTATATGCTCGATTCCAGGATTAAGCTTCTTTTCTATCTCATTTTGCTCATTTTGAATCTTATCCGCACGGTTATAAAGCGGCAATACAAGCAAATTAACAAGCAGGCTTAATACGATAATCGCAAAGCCTGGGTTACTTACATATTTGTTAGCGATAGAAAAAACTACTTCAAACAAAAGCCCGAGCGGACTTATGAACAATCTATATAGGATAGTTAGTATGTTCATATATATTTCCCCTCGGGACTTTAAGATTTAATTTTAATTATAGAGCGGACTTAAATAAATCCTTCTTGCCAACCAAAAGCTTTACGTCTTCCTTACCGACATCTAATATTCCAGTCTCTAAGTATCCTTCCATCTCCGACTCATCTGGCAATGTTACTACGCACTTGCCAGGCTTAACAGTCGTAATAAATGGAATATGGCCACCCATAATCGCGAGGTCACCTTCAGCGCCTCTTAAAGACAGGCAAATAGCATCGCCATTAAAGACTTCGCCATCTGGAGATAAAATTGTAAGCTTATAACTCTTCATTACTCTTGGCTACCTGCTGCCTTAGCAACAGCCTCTTCAATTGTACCTACGAACAAGAATGCAGACTCAGGAAGATTATCGTGCTTACCATCGATGATTTCCTTAAAGCCACGAATTGTCTCGCTTAATGGTACATAAGTACCCTCGATACCAGTAAACTTCTCAGATACGTGGAATGGCTGTGACAGGAATCTCTGAATCTTACGTGCACGACCAACGAGGAGCTTATCGTCATCAGACAATTCATCCATACCCATGATAGCGATGATATCCATAAGCTCTGTATAGCGCTGGATAATTCTCTGAACTTCCTTAGCTACCTCGTAGTGCTCCTTACCTACTACCTCAGGTGAGAGAATTCTTGATGTTGATTCGAGTGGGTCAACAGCAGGATAGATACCCTGGGAAGCAATATTTCTGGACAATACCGTAGTAGCATCCAAGTGTGCAAAGGTTGTAGCCGGAGCTGGGTCAGTCAAGTCATCGGCAGGTACGTATACAGCCTGAACAGATGTGATAGAACCCTTATTTGTAGAAGTAATTCTCTCCTGGAGTGCACCCATCTCATTAGCCAAAGTTGGCTGATAACCTACGGCTGAAGGCATACGTCCAAGCAATGCTGAAACCTCAGAACCAGCCTGTGTAAATCTGAAGATATTATCTACGAACAAAAGCACGTCCTGCTTCTCTTCATCACGGAAATACTCCGCCATTGTAAGACCTGAGAGAGCAACTCTCATACGAGCTCCAGGTGGCTCATTCATCTGACCATACACGAGGGATGTCTTACTTAATACTCCAGACTCCTTCATCTCGTTATAGAGGTCATTACCTTCACGAGTTCTCTCTCCTACACCAGTAAATACGGAGAGACCACCGTGCTCCTTAGCAATGTTATTAATAAGCTCCATGATAAGTACTGTCTTACCTACACCAGCACCACCAAAGAGACCAATCTTACCACCCTTAGAGTATGGGCAGAGAAGGTCGATGACCTTGATACCAGTCTCGAGGATCATCTTATTAGATGCAAGCTCAGCATACTCTGGAGCAGGTCTGTGGATATCCCATCTCTCTGCTGTCTCTGGGACAGGTCCCATATCTGTTGGCTCACCTAATACATTAAAGATACGACCTAATGTCTCACGACCTACAGGTACACTAATAGGCTTACCTGTATCGATAACTTCAGCGTCTCTCTTAAGACCATCAGTAGAAGACATCGCGATACATCTTGCTGTACTGTCACCAATATGCTGAGCAACTTCGACAGTAAGCTCTCTATCGCCAATCATCATCTTCAAAGCGTTGTTGATTGGTGGAAGACAACCTTCCGCGAAATGAACGTCAACAACAGGTCCCATAACCTGAGCTACCATTCCTTTGTTCATGTTAGGCTCCATTTATTTAAGTTCCTCCTCACTTGCCGGCACCGGCAACGATTTCGGTTATTTCCTGAGTAATCTTACCCTGTCTTACTCTGTTATACTCGAGCTGCAGGTTCTCAATCATTTCTGTAGCATTCTTCTTGGCATTATCCATTGCCATTCTTCTAGCAGCAACCTCGCATGCGAAGCTCTCCTTAACAAGTGCATATAAGACACCCGCGATATACTGCGGTAGTACATCATTAAGAAGTGAATCTGCATCTGGCTCATAAACGCCAGTAGATACTTCACCATTTGCAGGCTTTTCTAGAGGCAATACCCACTTAACTTCAGGCTCCTGAGTCATTATGGATACGTACTTGTTATATACGATACCAAGCTTATTAATCTTGCCGCTAGCAAAATCCTCTATACACTGCTTAGCGAGGTCATATGCCTGCGCATATGTGTAGTATTCAGATGACTCAAAGGTATTCTCATCCGTAACATCATCATCGTACTCATCATTATTGGTATATCTATCAAAGGCACGCTTACCAATAGGAATAATATCCGCCTGATCCATATCACGAACCATACGGAAGACATTAGCGTTATATCCGCCACAAAGTCCTCTGTCACCCGCGATAACGATAAGACGTGTAACTCCTTCGTCTGAACCCTTAAAGAAGAAAGACTTCTTACACTCAGGGCATTTCGAGAGGTCTGACATTACGCCGTCAACAGCAGATAAGTACTTACGGCCTTCAATCATGGCATCTGTTGCCTTACGCATTTTGGAAGACGCGACAAGACCCATGGCGCCCGTTAGATGGAGCGTCGAGTCAAAGCTCTTTATCCTCTTCCTTAATACCTTAATGTCCTTAGCCATTTTTATTCCTTAGCAAATGATTCTGATACCTTGTTAAGGACTGCCTTAAGCTCATCTTCATCCTCAGATGTCCATGAACCACCAGCAATTCTTAGTAACCAGTCCTTGTGCTCGTGATCAAGCACCTCGTAAAGCTCAGACTCGTAGTCCTTAACCTTATCTACTGGGATGTTATTAAGATATCCCTTAACTACAGCGTAGATAATACCTACCTGGCCACCTACAACTACAGGGGAGTTACGATCCTGCTTAAGTACCTCTACGATTCTCTCACCAAGTCTTAATCTTGCCTTAGTATCAGCATCGAGATCAGAACCAAACTGGGAGAATTCCTGAAGCTCTCTATACTGTGAATATAAAAGTTTCAACTCACCAGATACCTTCTTCATCGCCTTAACCTGAGCAGAACCACCAACTCGGCTTACGGAGATACCAGGGTTAATAGCTGGGATAACGCCAGAGTGGAACATCTCAGTCTCGAGGAAGATCTGTCCGTCTGTAATAGAGATAACGTTAGTAGGAATATATGCGGATACGTCACCAGCCTGTGTCTCTACGATAGGGAGAGCTGTGATTGAACCGCCACCAAATTCAGGATCAACGCATGCTGCTCTCTCCAAAAGTCTTGAATGGAGATAGAATACGTCACCTGGGTAAGCCTCACGTCCTGGAGGTCTTCTGATAAGAAGGGAGAGTGCACGATAAGCAACAGCATGCTTGGATAAGTCGTCGTAAATAATAAGTACGTCCTTACCCTGCTCTCTGAAATACTCAGCCATAGCGCATCCAGAGTATGGAGCGATGTACTGGATAGGAGCACTCTCAGCTGCAGTAGCTGATACTACGATTGTATAGTCCATAGCGCCTGCTCTGTTAAGATCGGATACAAGCTGTACAACGGAAGTAGCCTTCTGTCCGATAGCAACATAAATACAGATAACGCCATTACCCTTCTGGTTGATGATTGTATCAAGAGCAATCTGTGTCTTACCTGTCTGACGGTCACCAATGATAAGCTCACGCTGTCCGCGTCCGATAGGAATCATGGAGTCGATAGCCTTAATACCAGTCTGAAGAGGAGTAGAAACGCTCTTTCTCTGGATGATACCAGGAGCCTCTGCCTCTACTGGCTTAAAGCCGTCGTTATAAATAGCACCCTTGCCATCGATTGGCTCACCAAGTGGGTTTACAACTCTGCCCAAAAAGCCCTCGCCTACAGGAACTGACAATACCTTGCCTGTTCTTTTTACCTTGGTTCCCTCTCTGATATCGTTCTTGTCAGAAAGAATAGCAACTGATACTGTCTCATTCTCGAGGTTCTGCGCGAGGCCTACACTTCCGTCCTCGAACTCCAAAAGCTCAGTGGACATACAGTTACGAAGACCATATACACTCGCGATACCGTCACCTACGATAACAACGGTACCAACCTCGCCCATATCTACGTGAGACTTATAATTCTTAATCTGTTCCTTAAGGATGTTACTGATTTCTTCAGATTTTCTGCTCATATTAAGATATTACTTCCTTTATATTCTTGAGGTTCTTACGTACACTGCCGTCATAGAACATTCCGTCAACTTCTACTGTGATACCACCCATAAGATTCTTATCAACCTCATAGGAAGCCACAATTCTCTTCCCGGTAACCTTCGTAAGCTTTGCTACAAGCTTCGCCTTCTCTTCATCTGTAAGCTCTACTGCACTCGTTACTATTGCCGTCGCGAAATGCATATAGTTCTCATACATATTAGAGAATTCGTTTATAGCTTCACTGATACAATATGTATCTTCATGTTCGCACAGTATGCAAAGGAAAGAATAAACGTCCTCACATACCTTGTCTTCGAAGACCATCTTAATGTTTTCAAGTCTCTCAGACTTCTTAACAGCAGGATTAATAAGATACTCGAGGTAGCCAGGATTCTCTCCAAGGACTTCCTTAAGCATCTGCATGTCTTCCTGCATTGTCTCGAGATTATCCTTCTCGAGAGCGATACCGAACATGGCCAAAGCGTACTCTTTACCGTTACCGTTCATTATTCATCCCCCATATTGTCAATGAAGGAATCGATAAGATCTCTATGGTCATCCATATTAATCTCACGACCGATAATCTTCTCAGAAAGAGCAGTAGATACACTGATGATTTCCTGACGGATTGACTCCTGAGCATCACGAAGATCTCTGTCTGCATCAGCTTTAGCCTTCTTGATGATGCCCTCAGCCTTCTCACGTGTCTCATAAAGCATAACCTCGTTACGACGGTCAGCCTTATCAACAGCATCCTGAATAATCTCGTCAGCTCGAGCCTTAGCGCCTTCCATCTGCTTCTCATAAGAAGCCTTAAGCTCTTCAGCCTCTGCGTTAGTTGCAGATGCCTTGTCGTACTCGGCCATAATTTCTTTTTCACGCTCGGCAATAATCTTCTTAACCGGCTTAAAAAGAAGCTTCTTAAGAATTAAGAACAAAATAACAAGATTTATCAGGGAGAGTGCAATCTGCCAGATATTTACTGAAATAATGTCAAGATTATTCATTTGTTATTATCCGATAGCGTTCATAAGAATATTTACAAATCTTCCTGGTGCAACAAAGAGAAGGAGGATCGCGATAACGAGAGCATAAAGACCAGTTGTCTCTGCTACAGCACAACCCATAAGCATTGTTGTAGTAACTGTGCTCTGACACTCAGGCTGTCTTCCGATTGCCTCGCAGGCAGCAGCTACAGCGTTACCCTCACCGATACCAGGACCGATACCAGCGATCATTGCGCATCCTGCACCGAGTGCACATCCACCCAAAATGATACCAATTGCCAATTCCAACATATTAAATACCTCCGTTAGTATTTCTGTGTTATTAGTTTTTGTTTTAAGCCTCAGCCTCTGCTGTTGCTACAGATTCTGTTGCTGAAGCAGCGGCTTCACGAGCAGCCTTACGAGCTGCTTTACGTCTTAGATATTCGTCCTGAGGGAAGCCACCTGCTACATAAAGCATCGTAAGCATAGCGAAGATGAAAGCCTGTAAGCATCCGCTGAACAAATCAAAGTAGATAGAAAGTACGGCTGGAATACCCATTCTAAAGAAAGGAATATCGCCGATAAATCCAGGGATCCAACCAAATACCAGGTTAGAGAGGTTAGCAAGCGCTACCGCAATAAGCATGGAAATAATAGATCCTGACAGTACGTTACCATAGTGACGGAAAGCCATAGAGATAGGTGTTGCCACCTCAGAGATGATGTTAAGTGGCGCTAAGAAAGGCACTGGATCACCAAAGCTCTTGGCATAAATAACAGGTCCGCACTTCATCTTATAGTAAGTAATGAGAATGAATACGAGGATAGCCCAACCACCTACGATATTGATATCAGACGTTGGTGGGAAAAGTCCGAAGAGTGACATGAGGCTGGAGAGTGCTGAGAGGCTCAAAATTGCAGCGATAAATGGTGCAAATCCCATGAAATACTCGCCCATATTAGCCTTGATAAGTCCATCTACTTTTTCTACCAAGAACTCTACGATTACCTGCTTATTAGAGATATTCTTTGTCTTAAGTCCATGTGTTAAGAACAAGCAGAAGAACATGATTGATAAAATTACGAGCCAGGAATTAACCTGAGCCTCAGTAATTGGAAGACCGCCAAGAGGCAGGTCGATTGTAAAGAATACGTGTGCACCAGTGATGTCAATACCATCAGCTGCAGGGACGAATAATACCTTAATTAAAATTCCAGCGATAATAGGAAGGATAGAGAGAATTAAAAAAACAATACTCACTCCTTGTTACCTCCCTTTTTATTAATGACAAATGCCTTAATAAAGACACCAATTGTTGGGAAGAAAATCGCGATAGCTGTAGAAGCGAGATTAAAAAATGGAACGAAGACTGCGATTACGATTGTTACGACAATCATTAAGTTCCTCATAGTCTGAGAAAACTTAGCAGTCTGCTTCGCATCTGCTGTCTCCTTCTTAAGAGCGCTGGATAAACCAATGCCCATAAAAAAGAAATTCAAAACCCCGATTAAGCCACCTAAGAGATTGCCGAGTAAAACAGGTAAATCCCACATTCCGATAATTAAGAAAACTGACTGCATCAGCGCACTTAATATAAGCACAACTAGCGCTATAAACTTTGTCTCTTTCTTAACAACCGGATCGATACTGTTCAACTGGCGCCTCCCAACTGAATAATTAAAACATATTTTGTACAATTTTGCTATTAAAAGATGATATTATTGCATATATAGGTAGGAGTTGCAGGTAATGGATAAATCAACTGGTACAAAAAGAGACATTTCGCTGGATTTTATTAAAGTCCTGGCCTGTTTTGGCGTTGTTGTCCTTCATACCATAAACCGAATTTCTGGCCCTGTTAACAGCATCCTTTACTATTTTGGCACCATATCAATTCCGCTATTCTTTGCAGTTAACGGAGCATTGATGCTTAACAAAAAGTCCATAACCCTCAGCTACTGCATTCAAAAAATTAAAGTAATCCTCGCAGTATCTTTGTTCTGGTCTGCCCTCTATTCAATAGTCTTAACTATTGTTCAGGGACGTGGAATTACTGATACCGTTATTGATATATTCGGTGGCTATATGGAGTTTGGCTCTTACGATATTTTTTGGTTTTACGGAGCACTAATCATCATTTATCTCCTGCTTCCAGTTTTACATTCAGTATTTAGAAGTCAGCTCAAACTCCTGCCTTTGTTTGTTCTGATTATTTCATGTCTTATATCTCATTTTTTAACCATAAAGCAGTCTGTAAGTGGTGAATATATGGTTTTACAGGGTATCATTCAGACATACAGATTATGGATTTACCTGTGCTATTTCTACTTGGGCGGTGTACTTTATTCCAATAAACCTGATATACGTAAGATTCCTGTTACTGCTTTTGGGATTCTATGCTCTCTGATATGCACCACAGTAACAGCTTATGGCTACTATATGGGCAGTCACGTACTAAGCAATTCACTTGCCGAGTTCTTATATGACTCCCCTGCTGTTATAGGACTTGTAGCACTGATATTCGTATTAGCTATTAAAACAGATATGAATCATGCCTTTATAAGTAAACTAAGCAGCACAACCATGGGCATTTATATAATTCACTACACGATACTTTACAAATTGCTGGAATTAACAGAAGTCAAATCCAGTATCTTCTACCTGTTTTGCCCAGTAATTATATTCGTTATCGCATATTTAATTTGCTCATTAATGTTTAAAAATCGCTTCCTTAAGCGTTTGATTTCCTTGTAATTCACTCTTGTTGCTATTAAAATAAAGTGTATTTTTTCAAAAACAAGACTTCGTCTTGGAAAGAAGGCTAATATGGGCGGATTTTTTGGCGTAACTTCAACTGAAGATTGTGTATTCGACTTATTCTTCGGAATTGACTACCATTCTCACTTAGGTACCAGACGTGGTGGTATGGCCATCTTCGGTAAAGAGGGTTTCCAGAGAGCTATTCACAATATCGAGAATTCTCCATTCAGAACCAAGTTCGATGGCGATGTTCAGGCAATGCATGGTAATTATGGTATTGGATGCATCTCAGATTATGAGGCTCAGCCACTTATTATCCGTTCACATCACGGCACATACGCTATTACAACAGTCGGTAAGATCAATAATGTTGATCAAATTATGGATACACTCTGTAAGAATGGCAATGTTCATTTCCAGGAGATGAGTTCCGGTGAAGTTAATGCTACTGAGCTTGTAGCAGCCATTATCAACACCAAAGCAAATCTTATCGACGGTATCAAATATGTTCAGGAAATAGTTGACGGTTCTATGTCACTTCTTCTTTTGAATGAAGCAGGTATTTACTGCGCACGTGACAAGCTCGGAAGAACTCCTATCGCTATCGGTAAAAAGGCGGAGGGCTTCTGTGCTTCTTTCGAGTGCTTTGCTTATAAGAACCTAGGATACAAGAATTATAAGGAGTTAGGTCCTGGTGAGATTTGCGTAATTACAGAGAAGAACTGCATTACTCTTTCTCAGCCTGGAGATAAGATGAAGATTTGTACCTTCCTCTGGGTTTACTATGGCTACCCTTCAAGTTCTTACGAAGGAATTTCTGTAGAGCAGATGCGTGTTAATAATGGTATGGCTATGGCTAAGCGCGACAATGTAAAGCCTGATATCGTCGCTGGTGTACCAGACTCAGGTACAGCACATGCAGTAGGTTATGCTAATCAGTCTGGAGTTCCATTCTCCCGTCCATTTATTAAGTACACACCTACATGGCCACGTTCTTTTATGCCTACAATGCAGAGCAAGCGTAACCTTATCGCCAAGATGAAGCTCATCGCAGTTGATGACCTCATTGTAGACAGAAGCATTCTTCTTATCGACGACTCTATCGTTCGTGGTACTCAGCTTCGTGAGACAACTGAATACCTCTATGAGAGTGGAGCTAAGGAAGTTCATATCAGACCTGCATGTCCACCACTTCTCTTCGGTTGTAAGTACTTGAATTTCTCTAGATCTAAGTCTGAGATGGACCTCATTGCTAGAAGAGTTATCCAGAGACTTGAGAACGATAACGTTACAGACGAGATTTTATCTGAATATGCAGATCCTGAGACAGAGCGCTATAAGACAATGATTGGCGAGATTTGTAAGGAATTGAACTTCACTACACTCCAGTTCGCACGCCTGGACGATATGCTTGAAGCAACAGGTGTCGAGCCATGTAAGCTCTGCACATACTGCTGGAACGGCAAAGAATAATTCAAAATAATTCAAAGCCACCCTTCGCCGGGTGGCTTTTTTAAGATTTTCTATGTAATTTTCTACGAATCTGCATCCACATAGAATTCTATGTAGACTAACCCACTTAAACCTCAGCTACTACCTCAACTTCTACCAATACGTTCTTAGGTAAAGTCTTAACTGCTACACAGGAGCGAGCTGGCTTACCAGTAAAATATGAGCCATAAACTTCATTAAACTTAGCAAAGTCTCCCATGTCAGCTAAGAAGCATACAGTCTTAACAGCCTTGTCTATAGAAGAGCCAGCAGCCTCTAATACAGCTGCCAAGTTCTTACAAACCTGATGTGTCTGACCTTCGATATCTGTTGCTTCTACATTACCTGTCTCAGGATTAATAGCAATCTGACCTGATGTAAATACCAAGCCTCCTACTACTCTTGCCTGTGTGTATGGTCCGATAGCGTCTGGTGCGTTCTTTGTATAAACTACTGTGCTCATTTTAAATTCTCCTTTATATGTGTTTGCAGCGCCTAGGCTACGTTAAGGCGCCTGTCAGACGGACTCTACTACCTTTAAGCCTTCATCAATTAAAGCCTGTCTTATCTCCGCTACATGCTCGTAGTCACGAGTCTCCATCGCGATTCTTAAGTAGCAACCATTGATAGACTCTGTGTCGCTCGCACGCTCGTGGTGAACGGAAGTAACGTTACCGCCGTGGTCTGCGATGATTCTTGATACATCCTTAAGCTGACCTGGCTTATCGATAAGCTCGATAAGGAGATTGCTTACGCGTCCGCTCTTCATGAGGCCTCGCTTAATAATTCTAGAGAGAATATTAACGTCGATGTTACCACCGCTTACAACAGCAACTACCTTCTTGCCCTTAAGGTCAAACTTATCAAACATCGCTGCCGCTACTGCAACTGCACCAGCACCTTCTGCGATCATCTTCTGCTTCTCGATAAGCGCTAAGATTGCAGAGCAAATCTCGTCCTCAGTAACTGTCGCGATAGCATCAACATATTTACCAACATACTCATAGGTATTATCGCCCGGCTGCTTTACGGCAATACCATCAGCGATAGTAGACACCCTCTCGAGGCGCTCAATTTGACCATTGTTAATAGAGTTAAACATAGATGGTGCGCCAGCTGCCTGTACACCATAGACCTTAATTGAAGGTCTTATAGACTTAATAGTATATGCGATTCCAGAGATAAGTCCGCCACCGCCGATTGGCACGATGATGGCATCGATATCATCTAGGTTATTTAGTATCTCGAGTGCGATTGTACCCTGACCTGCGATTACATCGTCATCATCAAATGGGTGAACAAAGGTATATCCCTCACTATCTCTTAGTTCCAAAGCCTTTTGATAAGCGTCATCGTATACGCCCTCTACAAGGCAAACCTCAGCTCCATAGCTCTTAGTTGCTTCTACCTTAGAAATAGGGGCACTATCAGGAAGACAGATGACAGCTTTGATACCTGCCTTTTGAGCAGCTAAGGCAACACCCTGAGCGTGGTTACCAGCAGAGCATGCGATTACGCCCCTAGCCTTTTCTTCTTCAGAAAGCTTAGCAATCATGTAGCCTGAGCCACGAAGCTTGAATGAACCTGTATTCTGAAGGTTCTCTGGCTTAAGCCACAAATCCATCTGAGGTGCGATACCTGTCGCCTTAACGCAGGCAGTCTCGCGAACTATACCCTTAAGCTCCTTCTGAGCGTCAAAAACTTTATCCAGTGTTAGCATTTTACTGTCCTCCACTACTTATCTTACGCGCTTTACGCCTTTGCCACAAGAACACATTATAAAGCATAACGGCTTTAAAAATATTATCTGCAATCATGCAGTACCAGACCTCGCGAAGGCCAAGCTTTAAAACCGTGACGCATATAAACGTCGAAAGTATTCTAATCCCCCACATGCTTAAGGTCTCCACGATAAAGACCTCGCGTGTCTTACCCTCGCCGTAGAAGATTCCTTCCATAACTACCATTAATCCGAAGAAAGGCTCCGTAAATGCGACTAGCCTTAGAGCCATCGCACCTAATTCTATTACCGCCTCAGAATTAGTAAAAATGCCCATCAAAGGTTTCGCGATAAAAAACAAGAACACGCCGCTTATAAGCATCGCGGATACTGTAATAATAATTGAAAGCTTCTGCGTGATGTCGACTTTGTTCTCGTCTTTCTCGCCAAGCGCGTTGCCGATAAGAGACGATGTCGCAGTTCTAAAGCCATAACCTGGGATATAGAACAAAGTCTCCGCCTCGACTGCAATCGAGTGCGCCGCGAAGACGGTAGTTCCCAAGCTTGAGACCATGCTCGCGAATACGACATATCCAAGGCACGATGCGCTGCTACTTCCAAAGGCAGGAATAGCAATCTCATAGATTTTCTTTTGAAGTAATGGGTCTGCCTTGGTGTCTTCTTTTTCCCAGCGAAGTGAATCTTTGCCACGAACTGCGATATACATCGCGATGCCTGACAAGGTGTAGCTGATAAGAGTCGCGATGGCAGCACCCTTAACCCCGAGACCTGCTTTATAGATAAGTACGTAGTTAAGACCTGCATTAAGAACATTGGTTAGAAGGTTAATTACCATTGGAGTCTTAGTGTCTTTAACAGCCCTTATGGAAGTAGCAAAAACTATCGCTGAAGTTCTAAATAGAAGCGACAAGCTGATGATTGCAAAATAAATAGTAGCTTCAGATCTAATCTCAGGTGCCGCATGCATCCAGATAGGAATATATGGGCTTAAGACCTCGCAGATTACGGTTAAGATAAGTCCATAGATTACCGCAAGTCTTAGAGCCTGAGCTGTAAGTTTTTTGGTAGTTTTCGTGTCACCCGAACCATTTGCTCTAGCGGTTAATGCCATGACCGCTACGCCAAGAGCGTGGGGCACGCAGCCGATAAGCCAGTTAATTGTGGTAGTCGTACTAACAGCCGCAGTCGCCTGCTCACCAAGTCTTCCGACCATAGCAGTATCAACATACTGCAAAAGTATGCTCATTATCTCCTCGATAACAGTCGGAACGGAGAGTAATAGCAGAGCGCTTAAGACGCTTTTATATGTTTCTTTGTTTTTTAAGCCAGGCATAAAGGTAATTATATACTAGCCAAAAACAGCTGCAACGTTTCTGCAACGAAGTCTTTTTTATACTTTGCTCATCAATAATAAAAAACAAAGTAAAAACAAGGAGACAAAAAAACATGAAAAACCCAAACAAAATCGTAACAGCAACAGTAGCATCAGTAGTAATGGCAATGACAGTAGTAGGACCTGCTGTTTTGGCTAGCGAGGTTGGTCCTAATGACCCAGGCTACAACAACAGACCACACTGTGGAGGATACATTACTCATTTACAGCATGAATTGCCATATGGCTACAGCTACGATCACGTAACTTCAGTATATGAGGACGGTATTCCAGTTCCAACAGCAGTCCCAGAGGCAGAGCCAATGATGCCAAATGGTGAGACAGGCATCACAGAAGATGGTATTGCAGTTCCAACAGCAGCCCCAGAGGCAGAGCCAATGATGCCAGACGGTGAGGCAGGCATCACAGAGGATGGTATCGAAGCTCCTGTTGTAGCTTTAGTTGAAGCAGCACCAATGATGCCAGACGGTGAGACAGGTATCACAGAGGATGGTATCGAAGCTCCTGTTGTAGCTTCTGTTGAAGAGGTTGCTCCAGCATCACCAGTCGTAACTCCAGTCGAAGTAGTTGCTGTTGCAGTAGCTCCTACAGTTCCTGTTGAGCCTGCATCACCAGTTGTTAATGCAGCTCCTGTCGTAGCTCCAGTTGTTGCTCCTGTTGTAGCAGTTGCTCCAATAGTTCCAGTTGAAACAGTTACTCCAGCAGCTCCAGTTCTTCCTGCAGCTCCAGTCGTTAATGCAACTTCTGTAGCACCACAGACTTCAAGACAAACTTCTTCAGCAAACAGAGTTAAGGATGTTTTCACTCACAGAACACTTGCTGGCAGACTTTTAAGAGCAGCTGTAGCAAATCTACATAAGGGCGTAAAGGTTAATATTAATAACGTTAAGCCTGGTAACCGTTATGTAGTAGAGATTAATAACTTCATCCTCGGCACAATTAAGGCTGATATCGAACTCATCTCAATTAAGACAAACAGATTGGGCTTCACAACTATCAGATACATCGATCTTGATACTAACAAGGTATGCGTAAGAAGATCCTTTAAGAATTGCTTTACATTCTTCACTTACAACGAAGACGTTAACTTTGATGGTATTAACTAATCTGGTTTTAATTTAAATAACTATTAGTTAAATTTATCGCGAATAAAACAGGGGTAACCACTATGTCGCAGTTATGCACATAAGTGGTTTTTCCTGCCTTTCGCGATGTTTTTATCTTATCTTTTTTGAAATGCTAAATGGTTCTCTTTGAATATTCTCACTATAGTGCGGATATTTATCATCCAAAGGCTTTTGTCCTTAAAACACAAGTTCACATATGTGCGTATAAAAAATAATGTATACCAGCCTCTAAGCCAGTCTCTTGATTATTCTTGGGGAAGAAGCGGTGTACCACATTCTCCACAGAACTTATTGTAATCTAATGAATATGTGCTGGTGCCGCCAGAAGAATAATTATCACAGGATATGTGAACCGCAGATGAAGTTACTTTGTAGCTTGTCCTAATGAATAAACTCGGATTTATATCCCAGTATCTTATAAAGTCTGAAAACCTAATGCTGTTTAAGTAATTTTATTATAACCTTTCCCCTGGCTGGATTCCTCAACAGCTTTAATTAACTTTGATCCTATTTTAAATCTTTTTTACTCAACAAAAACGTTATTTGTTTGACTATTTATGTGAATAACCGCTAGTTATTGTCGTATTTAATCTCATAAATAGTCATTTAGTTGAGCTTATATGTGAGTGCTTAAGACACTCACCTTTTTCTCGGCTAATTCTTAAGTATTAGTATAATTACACACGGGTAATATATTACCTAACGGCAGTAGGCGGGTGAATCTTCAATACTATAGTTTATATAGGTTCTCTTTACATTTGTTCTATTTTTAGTTTCCATTATGCATTCTCCTTTGCTGTTTATATCTTTTAGATGCAGTCAAAGAGTGAGGTTCATTTTTAACTATAAAATATACACACTCCGAAAAATTGTCATGTAAAACCCGATTTACATGACTAAAAACCGGAATAAAAGCCCATATTCCTAAAAACAGTCATGTAAACATCATTTTACTTGAGTGTTTTTGGGACTTCGAAGACATTTTGTTCTTGGAATCAATGACCCACACTTCTGCAACGGTCACTTTTCTATACTTTGCTCATAGTTCAAAACAAAAAACAAAAAACAAAGGAGAAAAAATTATGAACAAGAACATTTTAACAAAGGTAATCCCAACATCATTGGTAGTA
>JAZRYF010000013.1:0-110453 GCA_045600625.1 Saccharofermentans sp. | reverse complement strand
TATACACTTATGAACAATTTCAATCGATTTCAATGGGTATCTACATAAAAACAGCAGAAATCTCGCTGATTTCTGCTTGGTTTTGAACATGAAGAGGGGCTATCTCTTAAGAACTAAGCGTTCTTTTGAGACAGCCCCTTTTTGTTGCTTATTATTAAGCTTTTTATTTTACTTTGACTGGGGGAACACTCCATTCATAACCATCACTCATAGATGAATATGAAGCGTATATATCGTTGGCAAGCAGATCTAATTCAAACTGCTTTTTGAGTCTTGGCTTAGAAGAGTAATGCTCTAAGGCATCAGAACAATTCATAATGATTGGAAGTCTGGCACATTTGCCCATTATCTTAAGGCAGTAGCGGCCATTAGAGGAGAACCCCAATACTCTAATATACTGAACATGTTTTTCTGTCTCGACATATTCTCTGGTCTGGCCAACCATCAGGGAAGCTATTGCTCTGTAGATACGTGGCATTGTGAAATGTTTTGTCTGTAAGTTCTCACCGATGTTATTTCTTATAAATCCATCAAGTCCGTCACCCATGTAAGCATAAGAACTTATATCACTTAATCTTCTGATCTGAAGTTTTGCATCATCTAAGTACGCATCTTTATCAGGTATAGTGAATGCCTTAGAAGACATAGCTGACAACATAACAGCAAGTGGTTTTTCTGGAATCTTATCGAAAAGAGCATCTGCCACCGAAGCAACGCTTTTTGTGTTAACGCCTGACAGGCACTCTCGGGCAGAAGTTGCACTATGTCCAGGTATTCTTGGAATCATATGAATCTTAAACCCAGTATTTATCTCACGGCATGCTCTTAGATAATCCAGGGCAAGGATTGAATTAGGCTGCCTCAATGTATCAGAGATAACTTCTCTGCTGGCGTCTCCTTTGTAAGCAGCAATCAATGCAGCAGCGCGGGCGGCAGGGAAGGATTTTCCTTCAGCCAATGCAGCTTTAAGGACTTCTTCATCTGGCTCTAATTTTGATAATTCTTCAAGTAAAGAAGGGTCTTTACAGTCCACTCCGAAAGCGAGGTCGGTTACTACTCCAGTTCTGTATAAAAGCTCAACGCTGCCCCTTGCAAATCTTTCAGATGGGCTGCATGCGAAGGTAAAAGGAATCTCGATTACAACATCAACACCAGAAGATAAAGCCTGCTTAGCTCTAACGTGCTTAGGACAAATAGCAGGTAATCCTCTCTGCGCGAAAGGCCCACTCATCACAGTCATTACAATGGCTCGTGGGTCACCAACCATTTCCTTGGCTTTATTAATCAGGTATTCATGTCCGCCATGAAATGGATTATATTCCGCGATTATTCCTATAACTCTCACTTTAATTAAGTCTGCTTTCGTTTATAATTGCTATGATTATATTAGATTTGGTGGCAACATTGCAAAATGAAAAAGAAAATTCTGACTATATCAATTCTCGTCGCTGTAGCGCTACTTCTTGGCGGACTATATTTATGGTATATGAAGGTTTATGGTGGAGCGTCTAAAATAAATATCGAAGAACCACCAAGAGCTAATTACGACTATCAGGTTATTGCTTCAAATCATGGAATTGTCTCAGATTATATCTGGCAGAGAACTAGAACATTAATGACTGAAAATGATGCAAATAATCTGATTCCTGAATATCAGATGATTGCAGGACGACTTTCTTATCAGGAAGAGGAGCGGTCCGATAATTACAGATTAGAAGATCAGGCTTTGCTTTTAAGTATGTATGTGAGGACTGGTGACAGATTCTCTGCAAATTCCCTTAAAAACAGTGTTTATGGATATTTTGATATGTCATCTCAAAGTGTACGTTCACTAATGGCGTGGACTGATTCATTTATGGAATATTATTCTTTTTATGGATCTAACGAAGACTATACAAGAATCCTGGAGCTAATGGATTTGCTTTTCGACGAAGAAGGTAATGTTAGGCAAGAGGCTTTAACTGTCGTTGCTTATATGGAGCTGGAGAGTAATGAGAATCCAAGCTTTACAAGTGTAACAGGTGTCGAGATTGCTGCTATTAATCTTAAGCTTATTAAGACACTGGAGGATAACAGTTTGCTTCCTCTGGGTTCTTATGAGAATAATCTTAACCTGGTTCTTGGAAGTCAGGTGTCAGGTGAGCTGCCACTATTTGCTTATGCATATGCAGATGGTATTTATATTTATTCTCATAATGTACCAGCAGCCGTTGATGTTGAAGATTCTGTAATTACCATGAGACATCTCGCGGAAGTAAATCAGCTTCCTGATAACAGTTATTCCTGGCTCAAGAATACACTAATGAACAATGGTGTTATTAGAGCTGATTATTACTATTCTCAGGGAATTACCAACGGAGAAGAGGCTGCTGATATCTATCCAGACATAATGCACCTTGCTCTTTGTATAGATGATCAGGACTTATATAACCGAGCTGCAACCTTAATTGGTATGCGTGTTGCTACGTATAATAACAGTCCAGCCCTGTCGATGGTGTTCAGAGAAATTGATGGAAGGTTTATATTTTACGCGCGCGAGAATATAGATATCTGTCTTGCGGTTGCTTGATACAAGGGGTATATTTTAAAGGTTATATTTATAAGTAGAGGAGAACTATGCACATGGCTTTTATTGACGACATTAAGGCTAAGGCAAAGGCTGACAAGAAGACTATTGTTCTTCCTGAATCAATGGACAAGAGAACTTTTGAGGCAGCAGAGAAAATCCTTAAGGAAGATATCGCTAATCTCATTATCATTGGTACACCTGAAGAAATCGCTAAGTATGGCGAGGGCTTCGATATTTCTGGTGCTACAATCGTTGATCCATTTAACGATCCTAATAAGCAGAAGTACCTTGATAAGTTTATTGAACTTCGTGGTGTAGAGACTATGGCAGCTGCAGCTAAGGCTAAGGCTGAGAAGAAGGGTCTTTCCGCAGAAGAGACAGAGGCTTTAGTTGAGGCTGCCAAGAAGAAGGGACTTACAGCAGAGAAGGCTCAGCAGATGATGGAGACTGACTATATGTACTATGCTTGCCTTATGTGTAAGTGTGGTGATGCTGACGGTGCTGTTTCTGGTGCATGTCACACAACAGGTAATACAATCAGACCAGCTTTGCAGCTTTTGAAGACTAAGAAGGGTATTTCTTCTGTATCTGGATTCTTCCTTATGGAAGTTCCTAACTGTGAGCTTGGTGAGAACGGATTGTTCATCTTTGCTGACTGTGCTGTAAATACAGATTTCACATCTCCATTGCTTGCTGAGATTGCCAAGGTTTCTGCTGATTCCTTCGAGCAGTTTGTTGGTAAGCCGGCTAAGGTTGCTATGCTTTCCTATTCCACAATGGGTTCTGCAAAGCACGATGATGTTACTAAGGTTTCTGAGGCAGTTAAGATTGCTCATGAGAAGTATCCTGAACTCGAGGTTGATGGTGAGCTCCAGCTTGATGCAGCTTTGGTATCAACTGTTGGTGAGCTTAAGGCTCCAGGTTCTAAGGTTGCTGGTCACGCTAACACATTGGTATTCCCATCGTTGGAGGCTGGTAATATCGGTTATAAGCTTGTTCAGCGTCTTGCTAAGGCTGAGGCTTATGGTCCAGTTCTTCAGGGTCTCTCAATGCCAGTTAACGACCTTTCCCGAGGCTGCTATGCTGACGATATCGTAGGAACAGTTGCTCTTACAGCTGTACAGGCTCAGGCACAGGCATAATTAATCTTTAAGGAGTTATATAACATGAAAATTTTGGTTATTAATTGCGGTAGCTCATCTTGTAAGTTCCAGCTTTTTAACATGGACAATGGTGATGTTCTTGCTAAGGGTAATGCTGAGAGAATCGGTATTGATGGTAAGCTCACATATAAGAGAGATGGCAAGGAAGATGTAGTTATCGAGACTTCTATCCCTGATCATCAGGTTGCTGTATCTCTTATTCTTGGTCAGCTTGCAGATCCTGAAGTTGGTGTTATCGCTGACGTTAAGGAGATTGATGCTATCGGTCATAGAGTTCTTCACGCAGGTATGCACTATAGTGAGTCCATCGTTGTAAACGAGGATGTTAAGCGCGTTGTAAGAGAGTGCTTCGACTTGGGTCCTTTGCATAACCCTGCTAATCTTATTGGTATTGAGGCTTGTGAGGCCGCTATGCCTGGTACACCTAACGTAGCTGTATTCGATACTGCATTCCATCAGACAATGCCACAGAAGGCATTTATGTATGGTCTTCCATATGAGTACTATGAGAAGTATCAGATTCGTCGTTATGGTTTCCATGGTACATCTCACAGATATGTATCCAAGAGAGTTTGTGAGTTCTTGGGTAAGGATCCTAAGGATCTTAAGGTTATTACATGCCACCTCGGTAATGGTTCTTCCTTTGCAGCTGTTGATGGTGGTAAGTGCGTAGATACATCTATGGGTCTTACTCCTCTTGCTGGTATTCTCATGGGTACAAGAACAGGTGATATCGACCCAGCTATCGTACCTATTATCCAGAAGAAGGAAGGCCTCACACCTGACGAGATGGATACACTTATGAATAAGAAGTCTGGTGTTATGGGTATTTCTGGAGTTTCTTCTGATTTCCGTGATCTCGAGGCTGCTGCCAAGTCTGGTAATGAGAAGGCTCAGCTCGCTCTTGATATGTTCGCTTACCAGGGCACAAAGATTATCGGTTCTTATGCTGCTGCAATGGGTGGTGTAGATGTAATCGTATTCACAGCTGGTGTCGGTGAGAATACATGGTTCATGAGAGAAGATATGTGTAAGCCACTCGAGTTTATGGGTGTTAAGATTGACAAGTCTGTAAATGATGGCCTTCGTGGTAAGGAAGCTATTATTTCTACACCTGATTCCAAGGTAACAGTTTGCGTTATCCCTACAAACGAAGAGCTTGCTATCGCTCTTGATACAATGGAGCTCGTTAAATAATTAACTATTTAAAGTTAGCAAATTTTAAATATAAGTCCCTGTAAACGAATAAATGTTCTTTTATAGGGACTTTCTTTATGTTATTATTTAATCAAAGTTTTTGACCTGGAATTTGGAGATATATTGTGGGATTTTTTGATGAAAATAACGAGAACAGTTTCTTGGATGAACTTGATTCTCTTTATAATGATGCGGCAGGCAATAGCGGCAATACTAATGGCGATGAATTGTTAGAGGGCCTCAATCCAGAACAAAAAGAAGCAGTTATGCATCTTAATGGACCTCTTCTTATCCTGGCGGGAGCTGGTTCTGGTAAGACTCGTGTTATTACTTATCGTATAGCTTATATGATGCAGCATTTTGGGGTGGCGCCTGGATCTATTCTTGCTATCACTTTTACTAATAAAGCTGCTAATGAGATGAAGGAGAGAATTACTGCCTTAGTGGGTGATAAGTCACAGTATATCTGGACTGGTACATTCCATAGTATTTTTGCACGTATTTTAAGAAGACATGCAGAGTCTATAGGTTATGGTAAGAATTTTACTATTATCGATACTGATGATCAGATGAAGATTATCAAGCAGGTAATGGAGAGACACGATATCTCTGAGAAGACTTATAAGCCACGACTGTTCCAGTATGAGATCTCAAATAGTAAGAACCATATGATTAGTCACAGGGAATACGACGCTATGGCTGGATCTGATTCATTTAAGCGTCTGGCTGCTCTCGTGTATGAAGGATATGATGAGAGACTTCGCGAGACTAATGCGATGGACTTCGACGATATTCTTCTGAATTTTGTTAAGCTGTTACGCGATAATGATGATATTGCTGCATATTATCGCGATAAATTTAAGTACATTATGGTCGATGAGTATCAGGATACCAACAGACCTCAGTATGAGGCAGTAATGCTTCTTGGTAAGACTCATAAGAATGTATGCGTAGTAGGTGATGACGATCAGTCTATTTATGCATTCCGTGGTGCTGACGTTAAGATGATTCTTAACTTCGAGAAGGATTTCCCAGGATGTAATGTAATTAAGCTTGAGCAGAATTATAGATCTACTCAGACTATACTGAATGCTGCCAATCAGGTTATTGCCAACAATAAGAATCGTAAGAGTAAGGCTCTTCGTACTGAGGGTGAAGTCGGAGACAAGATTATTGTTGTTAATGCTGATAATGGTGTCTTGGAGGCCACATGGACTGCTGATACTATTAAGCAGCAGGTTAATAAGGGAAGATTTAATTATTCTGATGTAGCTATACTTTACCGAGTTAATGCTTTATCAAGATCGATTGAGTCTGCGCTTCGAGATAGACAGATTCCTTTTAAGGTCTATGGCGGCATGCGATTCTACGATCGTAAGGAAATTAAGGATGTAATCGCATACTTAAGAATTATTAATGATGATCATGATGATCTCGCATTAGAGCGTGTAATTAATGTTCCTAAGCGTGGAATTGGCGATACTACTATCGATCGTATCAGGAACCTGGCACAGGCTAATGAGATGAGTATGTACGAGATTTGTGAGAACTGCTCCAGATTCCCTGAACTTCAGAAGTTAACAGGCAAGCTTTTAGGATTTGTAGACCTGATTAAGTATTTCCGTGGCAAGCTTGATGAAGACATCAGTTTTAAGGATTTTGTAGATTTGGTTGAGAATGAATCTGGATTAATTCAGGAGATTATTGATCAAAGAGAGAGTAAGGGAGAACTTACAGACAGAGTTGAGAACCTGAAGGAGTTGCTTTCTGAAGCGACTGAATTTGAGAAGAATCATCGTGTTGCTCCTGATGATATGCCGATGGAGATTACAGATGACGATGTTTATCTGGCTGATGAAGTTAAGACATCAGATTCTTTGAAGGGATTATTGTCTATTTATCTCGAGAATGCAGCTTTGTATTCAGCTGGAGATGAGTTTGAGGAAGATGATGAATTCGTAAGACTTATGAGTATTCATAGTGCTAAGGGTCTTGAGTTTAAGGCAGTATTCATCATCGGCTGTGAGGATGGTATTTTCCCTGGTTATAAGTCAATTGCCGAATTAAGTGCTTTGGAAGAAGAGCGTCGTCTTATGTATGTAGCTATCACCAGAGCCAAGAGATATCTGTTTATGATTTTAACAAGGCAGAGAATGCTCTTTGGTCAGACTCAGTGCTATCCACCTTCAAGATTTTTGAAGGAGATTAATCCTGAATATCTATATAAGATTGGTGGAGCTAGAGAGGTTAAGCCACAGCCAGCTGATGATATTTCACCTAATGCCAGAGCTAAGGCTCGCCAGAATATTGCTTCCGCAATGAAGTCTTCATTTACACAGAAGCCAGTTCACAAGGGTGGATTATCTCCTCTCGAGATTACTGTTGGAATGCAGGTTGTTCATCCTAGATTTGGAGATGGTGTAGTTCTTAAGGTTGAACCAGTAGCAGGTGATGCTCTTATTACAGTTGATTTTGATGGAATGAAGAAGAATATGCTTGCTAAGGCAGCTGGTCTTAGTAGGAAGGGTTAATTATGGACAGCTTGTTTGATATTTATGGTGATGAGTTAGGTGTAATCGCTGAGCAGCCACAGCTTATTAATAACTACAGAGATACATCAACTATTGAACTTATTCGCTATCAAAGAGAGAGTCATTTGTCTCCTTATGCTCAGAAGACATGTAACTCCAGAGGAAGAATTAAGCCTGAAGAGCCATGTCTGATTCGAAGTGCTTATGAGAGAGACTTAGGAAGAATTATTTTTTCTCAGTCATTTCGCAGACTGCGTCATAAAACTCAGGTGTTTTTCAATCCATCTAATGACCATATCTGTTCACGAATTGAGCATGTAATCTATGTTAACTATATTTCTACAATTATCGGCAGAGCTTTGAATCTGAATATTGATTTGATTCAGGCTATTGCATTAGGACACGATATTGGTCATACCCCATATGGTCACACAGGAGAGCGAGTTCTTAATCAGTGTATTAAGTCTGTAGCGCCTGACGAATTCTTCGAACATGAAGTTCATAGTCTTAGACTTCTTGATGTTCTTGAGGAGCATAAGCCGGGAGAGTATGGTCTTAATTTATCATTCGAAGTTCGAGATGGAATAGTTTCCCACTGTGGTGAGACTTACGATGAATTCTTGTTAACACCAATGCGAGATAAGCCTGAAGCATTAGTGTCAGCCAAGGGCGAGAAGCAGAGAATAAGACCAGCTACATTAGAGGCTTGTGTTGTAAGATTTGCAGATAAGATTGCTTATGTTGGAAGAGACTTAGAAGATGCCAAGCGAGCTGGAATTATTGGTGGTAATGAGATAGTCAGCTTTGAAGCATCGAAGAGACTTGGTACCACTAACTCTGAGATTATAAATATTCTAGTTGGTGATATTGTTCATAACAGTCTTGACTGCGATGAGATTAAGATGAGCAAAGAAAATTTTGAAGCTATGAATGAATATCTTAATGCCAACCTTAACCATATATATCTCGCACCTAAGATTATTACTTATGAGAACATGGTTAAGCTTCAGATTGAAGCTATCTTTGAAGCTTTTATGGAGAGTACTAATGATATCGAGAAGGCTCTTCATTCTGAGAGTGAAGTAATTAGCAGCTTTGCCAAATACTATATGAATCACCCAGAACCTGGATGTCTTCCTGTTCGTAAAGTAGTTGATTATATTGCGGGAATGACCGATACATATGCGACAGCCGCATTTGACAGCTTGTACAGGGTGTAATCGAATAGAGTTTCTCGGCGCGAAGGACTTCGCCTACGACTCGTAACTAACAAGGAGATGAATATGGAAAATAATTATGGCTTTTATGCACTCTTGGACAGAATGCAGTACATAAATCGATGGGCACTGATGCGTAACAGCAGATATGAGAATCTTAAAGAGCACAGCTTTGACGTAGCAGTTATTTCTCAGGCTTTGGCTGTTATTCATAATAAGTTGGTTTTGGAAGGTAAGACTTCAATTACTCTTAATCCACTGGAAGTAGAAGCATATGGTCTTTATCATGATTGTACTGAGATTATTACTGGTGATATGCCAACACCAATTAAATATCGTAATGAGACACTGAAAAATGCTTATAAGGAAGTTGAGAAGGAAGCGGCCGAGAGTCTTGTTTCCCAGCTTCCTGACTATATGAAGGATTATTATCTTACTATGCTTATGCCTGATTATTCTGGCGAAGAGGGTGAGTTAATGCATAAACTCGTTAAGGCAGCTGACAGAATATCTGCTTATATCAAGTGTAGTCGTGAAAAACTAGCTGGTAATAATGAGTTTGACAGCGCGATAACGACAATAAGGGAAAGTATTGATATTATAGATTTACCTGAGGTTAAGGTTTTTATGGATGATTTCATTCCTTCATTTGGTCTTACCCTCGATCAGCTTAATAGATAAGAGGAATTAATTGGCACCTGTTAGGAAGACAAAGGAATACTTACTGATATCAGGAATAATACTGATTATTTCTTTGATTGGAATAATTATAGGTGCTGTATCGATGTCTGGAATGAGTGTTCCTTATAAGGAACTTAGTAATAATGAGCAGGAAATAATAGTAAGAACTGCTAATTTAACCCGTAATCAGTTTTCATTACGAACTGCTTTATACAGGGCAGGCGCAGGTTATTATTCGACTGGTGATTATGTTATCAGATCATTAACTAGTTCTGATTATCTGATTGAAGGCAAAGATGATGCAGCTTTTGCTAATGATTTATCTTCAATTATTAGTGGCAGTTCACAGGTTGAAGAAGTAAGTTCGATTTTAAATGGCCTGGTTACTAATTCCAGAATGTATGTCATTAATGATTTTCTTAGAAATGAGAACAGAAGACTCGCTGCTACGGGTAGAATCTCTTCTGAAGCTGGTGACAGTTTTGAGAACTGCGTAATAAGTCAGAATATTGTAGGAGACAATGAAGTAACTCTTGGTATATGTAAATTACAGGGAAGCTTTACTGCAACTGGTGATGAAATTAGAACTGACTTCTTTATAGATGGCGTGTTTTATCAGGGTAATATCAGAATTCAGGATTCAGGCGATGGTAGTGGTGCAAAGACATTCGTTATGGCTTGGAATTCTGACGGAGTTGCTCCAGGACAGCATCAGGTGTTGATACTCCTTAGATCTTCTGATGGAAGAGGGACAGTTCTTGCTGGTGGAAATATTAATGTTCCTAATACTATGACTCTGGTTAATAATAATGTGCAGCCAGGTACTATTCCTGAGAATAGCAGTTGTGCCTGGTATGTTTTAGATGCTCAAGATAGTAATGCTTATATTAATTTTGTTGATATGTCTGACGATATCAGAGTTTCTATCTATGATGCATATGGAGATTTTATTGGATATAACGATCTCGAGAATTCCAGATATGAGGTTCTTCGCGCTAACAGACAGGATCTTATGACTATTGCTGAAGATACTGGCCTTACTAATGTATCTAATACTTTCTTTATTAAGGTTGAGAGAGGCGCTGCTAATCAGAATCCTAATGGAAGTGTTAATTATCTTATGGTTCAAAGCCGTGAGGTTGCATATATTGATGGTTCCTACCTGGCAGTTATCGATGATGTTGGCGCTGTTCCAACTCCACTTCCAATAACGGGAAATACTTCTAACTATACTGACTTTGAAATCAGAGTCCAGAATATGAGTAATACAGTTACTGTTGAGGATTTTCAGGATATTACATTCCTTCCTATCAATGGCGTGCTCGATTCGTTTTCATTAACTGAGGTGGGTACCGGTATTCCTCTTGGTATGTTCCCAGCCTTTGATTCAAAAACTGTTAACTATGGTTTTAATGCTGCTGAGTCAACAGGTGAATATACTTTCAATGCGAGCTGTCGTGAAGGAAATTTCGCGCAGGTTGATGCCAGCATCGAGAATAGTAATGGTACTAATTCTGTTCCAGTGGGTGGCAGCTTTACTCTTGCTCCTGGGGAGAATAAATTTATTGTTAATATCCGATCTTTTGATGGAGAAGTTAAGACTTATACTCTTTATGCTTTGATTGGTGATGATAATGCATCATTTTGTGAAGATACATTGTCTTTGTTCCCAGCAAGTTATGGCAGTGGCCTTTGGTTACTACATTCACTTCATCCAGATTATATTTTTACTCCTTATAACACAGGAATTGATTTCTATACTGCATTAAGTTATGAGGATAATGGATCTCGAAGTCTTGCAAATACATATTCGCATCCAGGCTGGGTTAAGCCTAACAGCCAGGTTTATGATGGTGGTGGCTGGATGGCTGCTACAAATGATGTCGTAAGATACTTTTTAGATCCTCGTAATTACCTTGATCAGGAGCATATTTTCTCATTTGAATGCTTGTCTTTTAATGAAGATGTTCAGACTGTTGATGGTGTACGTAATATGATCAGAGGTTCCTTTATGGATACTAATGAGCATGATTTTGCCCAGATAATTTATGATGCAGGTCGAACGGCAGGTGTATCACCATACCTGCTTGCCAGCAGAATCATTCAGGAAATGGGCTATAACGGTGAGTCCAGCCTTTGCCATGGAACTTTGCCAGGCTATGAAGGCATCTACAATTTCTACAACATCGGTTCTGTTCCAGATCCATCTGTTGAAAATGGAGCTCTTATTAACGGTGCGAGATATGCACAGTGGGGCCAGGATCCTGCGGGTCAGGTTATTACAGAGGATGAGGCAGCATTGCTTTTGCCTTGGGATAATGTTTCTGATGCTATTACTGGTGGTGCACTCTGGATTGCCAGAAGTTATATATCAGTCGGTCAGGATACTCTTTATTTCCAGAAGTTTGACGTTATATCCAATAATGATGGTCTGTATCAGCATCAGTATGCTCAGAACATTTCTATGGCATACTCTGAGGGTACAAGATATTTCAGAAGCTATGCATCAAGTGATATGCTTGACGGAAGTATTGAATTCGTAATACCAGTCTATACTAATCTTCCTTCAGAGTATGGTGTAGTACCTAATGCTGGAGCTTAATATGTCATTTGTAAGAGGTAAGACAGTAAGAATAATAAGTTCTTTGATGAGTATTTTACTCATCGCATCTTTGTTTGCATCTTTGGTATCAGCTGCATCAACAGTTCTTCTTACAATTACTACGGCAAATGATACTGTAAGTCAGGGTGATATTGTAACCTTCAGAATTTCAGCTGATAACTTTGATTATATTGATGAATTTGGACCAATCCGTGTCAGCTATGATGATACAGCTTTTGATTTTGTGTCTGTCATTCCATCTGAGAATTTGTCTGGATATATCTTTGATTCTGACAGTTCTAATTCAGGATATGTCGATGTACATGCATTCTTTAATTCTGTAGAGGATGAAGAGACTGGTATAATGACGACTCCGTACCATTCAGATGAGACTACTCTTATTTTTGAGATTCAGTTCAGAGTTAAGCAGGATGTGTATGGTGCTACAAATATTCAGATTACATCTAGTGGAACTTTTAATGGAAGAGCGGGAAGTATTACTTCCTATATAGGTGATCCAGTCTATATCACAATTAATGAAGGAGTCTCATCCGATGCGACTTTGTCAGCTCTTACTTTGGAAGGGATAACACTTACACCGGCTTTTAATCCTCTTGAATATGAGTATTCAGCAAACGTTGCCCGTGATGTTCAGGAAGTAAGAGTTAATGCGACTACTACTAACAACAATGCTACATATACTGTTGATGGCAATTCTAATTTACAGAATGGTGAGAACATTGTATCTATCCATGTACTGGCGCAGGATGGTATCTCATGGCATGAGTACAGAATCTTTGTTAACAGGCAGGAGAACTATATTCCTGAAGGTTCTGGCTTTGTGGATTCTAATGGTATTACATATACATTTATGAATTTTCCATCTGGGTTTAATCTTCCTGAAGGATTTAATCAGACAACCAGAGCTATTAATGGTTACACAGTTCCTGTTTTTGCCAGGGATGGAATAGTAAGTATCCTAGTATATGTATATAACGGAACTGATGCCCCTGCATTTTATTTTTATAACCCTAATACTGGTGTAGCTACACCGTATTCTCAGGACAGAACTTATTTTGCTATTGGCCGCGTATTAACTGCTGCAGAAGTTCCAGACGATGTCAGAATTCCTTCTGGTTATAAGCCTGGAAGTGTAGTTATAGAAGATACAGAGATGATGGGTTACATCAATAAGTACGGTAGCTTTATCAAGTATTTTATTGATGATACTGGTGCTTCTGGATTTTACTACTATGATTTCAACGCACAGAGATTCTATAACTATTTAAGTGTAGATAAGACAGCTGAAAATGTTTATATGACTTTATTCTATGTCTTTTTAAGCACAACAGTAATCGAGTCGATTTTTATTGTTATCATCGCGTATGTAACACGACGCCTTATCACAAACAGAAATAATCCAAGGCCTAAGCGAGTTTGATATGACTATCAGAGAAGTGTTTTTTGGCAGTAGTCGTTTTACTCCAAAACAGGAACGATTACGTCAGCTTGTCATGTATCCTTTTGCAGGTATTTTTACTGCAATTGCAAATTTTGTTGCTTTTGTACTTATGGATTTGTTAATTAAAAACTCAATTGATGTTGTTTTATTAGGGAATCAGTTCAATTCGATGATAGTCTTAAAACAACTGGTATCATGGATTGCAACTATTCTGACCGCATATACGACAAACAGGATATTTGTATTCAGATCATGTGGTAAATTTCTGGTTGAACTGCTAGGGTTTGCTTTGGCCAGATTATCAACTTTTATTTTGATTGAGCTTGTTTTATTTGCAGGAATGGTAATGTTTCTAGAGCATAAACTAGGTATTTCACAGCATCAGATTCTTGCTAATGTCGGTTCGTTTAAGGTTACTTACCTTTATCTGGTAAAGATTGTAAACAGTATTATTCTGGTTATACTTAATTTTGTTATGAGTAAGTGGCTTATTTTTAGAAGTGCGCTGCCTGCTAAGATTTCAACTCAAAGGAGTAATTCTGATGGACTCAAATAGTATTCCTGAATTCTTAAAGGATGCCCAGAAATTTGGCATTAATCTTGGTCTGGAGAGAATGAATGAGTTAGACAGGCTTCTTGGTAACCCGGAGAAAAGCCTTAAGGCTGTTCATGTAGCGGGTACTAATGGTAAGGGCTCTGTAGTTACTTATTTAAGCTGTGGATTAGCTGCATCCGGACTTAAGGTAGGTGTGTATACATCTCCTTTTCTCGAGCGATTTTCTGAGAGAATGCGAGTAATCGATGGTAAAGAGGGATTAGCCAGATTAGAAGCTGATGAGACAGAAGGAGAGATTAAAAGCTCAGATCTCGCGCGACTATCAAATCTGGTTGAAGAAAAAGCTAATGAGATGACTAATAATGGGTTTGAACACCCGACTGAATTTGAGTTAGTAACTGCAGTAGCATTTTTGTGGTTTAAAGAACAGGAGACAGACGTAGTTGTATTAGAGACAGGCCTTGGAGGAAGACTTGATTCTACCAATGTATTTGATAGTCCACTAGCAACTGTAATTACAACTATTGGTCTGGACCATACTGACAGATTGGGCGACACTATTGAACAAATCACAAGGGAGAAGGCAGGAATATTTAAGTATAAGGCGTCTGCGTTTGCATCTAATCCGTATGATATGCTCTTAGAAGATGAATTTAAGCCAATTGTTAAGAACACACTGATTGAAGTGGCTCATACAAATGAGACACAAGTAGTTTTTGTTGGAGCTAATACTGATTCTGTAACTTTTACGAGAGACGGTAAGATGCATTTCGAGGCTTTTGGCGAAGAGTTCGAGACTAATCTTCAGGGTAAGCATCAGGTTCTTAATGCAAGCCTGGCTATTAAAGTGCTTTTAAGTCTCGGAATTAGCATAGAAGATATTAAGACTGGCGTTAAGGCAGCAAAATGGAAGGGCAGAGCTGAAATCCTTTCTACTAATCCTGCTGTCATTTTGGATGGTGGACATAATGTTCAGTGTGCAACAAGTCTCGTGCAGACTTTAAAGCTTATGTGTGATGGACAGTTTCAGAATCAGGAGATTCGCGTCGTTATGGGTGCCATGGCTGATAAAGACGTAGAAGGTATGGTTACAACTTTACGCGACAGTGGTATGAAAATTAAAGAAATATATACTGTTTTAGTTAATAACCCAAGAGCCATCACGCCTTCAAAACTTTCTTCTTTAATAGATATTGTGTATAATAATTCGGTTAAGCATTTGTCTTTTGAAGATGCTACAGAAGGCACTTTACAGGCTTATGCGAAGTCCAGGGAGGATGGTTTGCCCTTGCTCGTAACCGGATCCCTGTACCTGATAGGTGAGGTTAGAGGAAGTTTATGCACGACTATAAACAATTAGCTTTGATGATTGGAACGATAGAGGAAAAAGACTTAATCCTCTACGATATGAGTTCCGAAGATAAGGTATATGCTGTTAAGCAGTTTAATCGTGCTTTGATTAATACTCAGAAAGAGGGTACTGATGTTGCCCAGATTATTCTCAAGCCTTTAATTACCAAGTATCCGACATGGGGAGATCTCGCACTTGTATATGGTCTGTGCCTTGCCAGAGAGAGCCAGTATAAGAGAGCTTTAAGTGCTCTGGAATATGCTGTAAATAATACTCTTGCTACAGAGCAGCATCTAGCTATTGCTCAGGAGGCAATGAAGTATGTGAAGATGGATGAGAGTATGCCATCACAGGAATCTCAGGAGAAGCCAAGGCGTAAGAGAGACATTTCTTCAATGGTTGGTGAAGCAGACTCCAAGGCTGCAGCAAGAAGTGCGATGCAGGCTCCAATTCTTATGAGAGCATCTTCCGGACGTAATGATTTTAAGATGGCTTCTGACAAGGAAAGAAGAGACATTATGATGCGCTCAGCATCTGGTTCAGATGAGATGAGTTCTGATGATATTAATGTTGAGAATGTCAGAACTCCGGCTGATAACTTAAGACTTACAGTAAAGATTGTTGCAGGTGTTCTTATTCTTGTAGCTGTCTTTGCACTCGTATACTTTGTAATCATTCCTACTGCTGCCAAGGTTCGTAATAGTAACGATACAACAGCAAGACTTGATTACATCATGACAAAGCTTGATGAGAATAAGGGAGATCCTGAGGTAGCTTCAATTATTGCTCAGTATGCTCAGGAATTTGGCACCCAGACCAGTTCTTCAACTGAAGATTTACCATCTGACACACAGACATTAGAGACACAGAATATTAACGAAGAGGTATAAAGATATGAAGTTCATTAGTACAAGAGGTTATGACAAAAAGTACTCTGCTCAGGAAGCTATCGTAATGGGTATTGCTCCAGATGGTGGTTTGTTTGTACCAGAGTCTATTCCAACACTTTCTGCAAGCGATATTGACGAGCTTTGCACAAAGTCTTTTGCTGAGATTTCTGCCAAGGTGCTTTCCATGTATCTTGAAGATTTTACAGAGGCTGAACTTCTTGATTACACAACTCAGGCATACGCAGAAGAGAAGTGGGGAGAGATTCCACTTCCTCTCGTACAGCTTAATGAGTATAACGACAAGGAATATATCTTAGAGCTTTGGCACGGCCCAACGTCTGCTTTTAAGGATGTTGCTTTACAGCTTCTTCCACATCTTCTGACAGCTTCTGTTAAGAAGACTGGTGAGAATAAGAAAATTTGTATTCTTACAGCAACTTCTGGCGATACCGGTAAGGCTGCTTTGGAAGGATTTAAGAATCTTCCTGGTACAGAGATTATTGTTTTCTATCCAACTGGTGGTGTATCAGAGGCTCAGAAGCTTCAGATGATTACTACTGATGGTGATAATACTCATGTTATTGCTGTTAATGGCTGTTTTGATGATGCTCAGACAGGCGTTAAGATGATCTTCGGTGATAACGAATTTGCCAAGGAACTCGACAGCAAGGGAATTAAGCTTTCTTCTGCTAACTCTATTAACTGGGGACGCTTAGCTCCACAGATTGCTTATTATGTTTACTCTTATGTTGATCTTTTAAGAAGAGAGAAAATCGAGAAGGGTGAGGCAATTAACTTCGTAGTACCAACTGGTAACTTCGGTAATATCCTCGCTGCATGGTTTGCAAAGCAGATGGGTATTCCTGTTAAAAAGCTTGTTTGTGCTTCTAACAAGAATAAGGTTCTCTGCGATTTCTTCTCATCTGGTAAGTATGACAGAAACAGAGAATTCTTTAAGACAACATCTCCATCCATGGATATCCTTATCTCATCTAACTTAGAGAGACTTCTTTTTGAGATTACAGATATGAATGCCGAGCAGGTTAAGGAGTGGATGAGTGAGCTTAACTCTACTGGTGTTTACACAGTTGATGCCAAGACTTTGAAGAAGATGCAGATGCTTTTCGTAGGTGGCTTTGCTGATGATACTGGTGTATCTAAGACAATTCTTGAGGTTTACGACAGAACTGATAATGTAGTTGATACTCATACAGCTGTAGGTTTTAACATCTATAACCGTTATCGTCAGAGATCTGGTGATGAGACAAAGACTGTTTATGTATCAACAGCGTCACCATTTAAGTTCTCCACTTCTGTAATGGATGCATTAAGAGGTGAGGGATATAGCGATGGTAAGGACATCATGGAAGTTATGAAGGAACTCTCTGATGAGTCAGGTCTCGAGATTCCTGCTGCTATTAAGGATCTTCCTAATAAGCCAATTCTTCATAAGGATGTAATTGATAAGGAAGAGATGAAGGCTAAGGTTGCCAGCATTCTTATGTAATTAGCAGGAAAGTATGTCTGGCTTTTTGACTAAGACAAATCAGTTTATTAATAAAAACTCTGAAGCAATCTGCTTTAGAGTTTTTATCATTAGTTTTATTTTTAAGTTATTTTATGCATTAGTTATGCAGTTTGATATATCAGCGCATGACTTATGGGATGTATCTGACTGGAATACGATTACAGCTGGTACATTAGGATATGTTCAGTATCTTTTCCAGTATAGACAGCTTCCTGATTTCTTTGACGGCCAGTTTTATCATCCACCGCTTTATTTCATCATTAGCGCCCTGATATTTGGCCCTGCTTATGCTGTTACAGGTGATGAGATTGCTGCTTTTGATGTAGTTCAGATAGTAAATATGATATTTGCTTTTGTAACTACAGTTGTCATTTATAAAATATTTAAGGAATTGAATATTAAGGGTGTAAGACTTGTCTTTGCCAATATGTTTATGTGCTTTTGCCCAACACTTATTAATATGGGCGCATGCATTAATAATGACTGCCTGATGACTTTATTCTGCGCTTTGGTAATTCTTTACAGCCTTAAGTGGATTAAGTCTAGAAGAATGATAGATATTATCCTTACTGGGCTTTTTCTTGCCCTTGGAATGCTGACAAAAGTATCAGCAGTACTGCTTGCACCTGGAATAGGTCTGATGTTCCTCTACGTGTTAATAAAGGATAAGGCTAATCTTAAGCGTAATATCCTTCAGTATGCGGTATTTGCAGTAGTTTCTATTCCTCTTGGCATAAGCTTTGCTGTTCGTAATTATGTAATGCTTGGTATGCCTTTTAATTACATTATGCCTTTATCTGATGCGCCTTTCGAAGTGTCTCTATGGACTAGAATAGGGTTGCCTTCCATAAAGCAGATGACTACATGCATAACTGACTTCCACGATTTTCAGAATTTTACGAATATCTGGGGACAGACTGTCCAGTCTATGCTTTTTGATGAGATGCTTTTTAATACATCGATTAAGCCTTTGTTTATTATGTCTGTAGTACTTATCTGGATTACTTACATAATTCTGATTTATATGCTCGTGAAGTTCGTATTGGCTGTTAAGAAGAATAGTATGAGCATCGAAAATAAGATTTTAATATATGGTTGCTATTTGACTTTGATGATTAGTTATATCATTTTCTGCTTTAGCTACAGATATATCTGTACCATGAGTATGCGTTATATTTTCTGTACTCTCATTTTGCTTTGGGCAGGAGTATATGGAGCAAAAAATAAGACTTCGGAAGACAAAATTTCAAAAAATGAATGGATTATTTATGCGTTTGTAGCATTATTTAGCATCAGCAGTTTAATTTTGTATGCGATACCAGTGCCATTTCAGTTTGCCTGATTAATTTATATTTCAAAAGTATTACAAAAAATATTTTTTATTAGCCCTCATTATGATATTATTCTTTGAAGGATTACACATTTCGGAGGGTTATTATGCCAAAAAGAGAAGACATTAATAAGATTCTTATCATTGGTTCTGGCCCAATTATCATCGGTCAGGCTTGCGAGTTCGACTATTCAGGAACACAGGCTTGTAAGGCTTTAAGACAGCTCGGTTATGAGATTGTTCTCGTTAACAGTAACCCAGCTACAATCATGACTGACCCTGATGTTGCTGACAGAACTTACATCGAACCACTTAACGTTAATAGACTTGAGCAGATTATTGCTAAGGAAAGACCTGATGCGTTGCTTCCTAATCTTGGAGGACAGTCCGGTCTTAATCTTTGTTCTGAGCTTGCTGAGGCTGGCGTACTTGAGAAGTACAACGTTCAGGTTGTAGGTGTTCAGGTTGACGCTATCGAGCGCGGTGAGGACCGTATTGAGTTTAAGAACACAATGACTTCACTTGGTATAGAGATGCCAATCTCCAAGGTTGCTTACTCTGTTGATGAGGCTGTAGCAATCGCTGAGGAGCTCGGTTACCCAATCGTTCTTCGTCCTGCATACACTATGGGTGGTGCCGGCGGCGGTATGGTATATAACGTTGAAGAGCTTAAAACAGTATGTGCAAGAGGTCTTCAGGCTTCTCTCGTTGGCCAGGTACTCGTAGAGGAATGTATCGCTGGTTGGGAAGAGCTTGAGCTCGAGGTAGTAAGAGACTCTGAGGGCAACAAGATTACAGTTTGCTTTATCGAGAATATCGACCCAATCGGTGTTCACACAGGTGACTCTTTCTGTTCCGCTCCAATGCTTACAATTTCTGAAGACGTTCAGAAGGTTCTCCAGGAATATTCCTATAAGATTATTGATGCTATCGAAGTTATCGGTGGATGTAACTGTCAGTTTGCTCATGATCCTAAGACTGGCAGAATCGTAGTTATCGAGATTAACCCTCGTACATCCCGTTCTTCCGCTTTGGCTTCTAAGGCTACTGGTTTCCCAATCGCTTTGGTTTCTGCTTTCCTTGCATGTGGTCTTACATTGAAGG
The DNA here is from genome assembly GCA_045600625.1 of Saccharofermentans sp. GTDB lineage: Bacteria > Bacillota > Clostridia > Saccharofermentanales > Saccharofermentanaceae > Saccharofermentans. The sequence continues at coordinate 90,272 of JAZRYF010000013.1, read as the reverse complement.
ATATCGAGTGCGGTAAGTACGGTACTCTTGATAAGTACTATCCAGACGGTGAGTATGTTGTTATTAAGTATGCTCGCTGGGCTTTTGAGAAGTTCAAGGGCGCAGAGGATAAGCTCGGCACACAGATGCGTGCTGTAGGTGAGGTTATGTCTATTGGTAAGACCTATAAGGAAGCTTTCCAGAAGGCTATCCGTTCCTTGGAGACAGGTCGTTACGGTTTGGGCTTTGCCAAGGACTTCAACAAGCTTTCTAAGGAAGAGCTTCTTATGAAGCTTGCTTATCCAACATCTGAAAGACAGTTCGTTATCTATGAGGCACTCCGTAAGGGTGCAACAATCGATGAGATTTATGAGCTTACAAAGATTAAGCACTACTTCCTCGAGCAGATGAAGGAACTCGTTGATGAGGAAGAAGCTTTGATGGCAAATAAGGGTGTAGTTCCAGCTGAAGATGCTCTTAGATCTGCTAAGCTTAACGGTTTTGCTGATAAGTATCTTGCTAAGATTTTGGAAGTACCAGAGGATGAGATTCGCGCAAAGCGTTACGAGTATGGCATCAAGGAGGCATGGGAAGGTGTACACGTATCTGGTACTAAGGATGCGGCTTACTACTATTCCACATATCATCTTCCTGAGGATAAGAGCCCATCATCTGACAAGCCTAAGATTATGATTCTTGGTGGTGGTCCTAACAGAATCGGTCAGGGTATCGAGTTCGACTATTGCTGCGTACACGCTGCTCTTTCTTTGAAGAAGCTTGGCTTTGAGTCAATTATCGTTAACTGTAACCCAGAGACTGTATCTACTGACTACGATACATCTGATAAGCTCTATTTCGAGCCACTTACACTTGAGGATGTTCTTGCTATCCATGAGAAGGAGAAGCCAGTTGGCGTTATTGCTTCCTTCGGTGGTCAGACACCTCTTAATCTCGCTGCTGAGCTTAAGAAGAATGGTGTTAATATCCTCGGTACATCTCCAGAGACAATCGATCTTGCAGAGGACAGAGATCTCTTCCGTGCAATGATGGATAAGCTTAACATCCCAATGCCAGAGGCTGGTATGGCTGTTACAGTTGATGAGGCTTTGGAAGTTGCAAATAAGATTGGTTACCCTGTAATGGTTCGTCCTTCTTATGTTCTTGGTGGACGTGGAATGGAGGTTGTACACGACGATGAGATGCTCCGTTCTTATATGGCAGCTGCTATCGGTGTTACACCAGACAGACCAATCCTCGTAGACAGATTCTTAAATCATGCTACTGAGTGTGAGGCTGATGCTATCTCTGATGGTGAGCACTGCTTCGTTCCAGCTGTTATGGAGCATATCGAGCTTGCTGGTGTTCACTCTGGTGACTCTGCTTGTATACTTCCATCAAAGAATTTGTCTCCTGAGATTGTTGCTACAATCAAGGATTACACAAAGAAGATTGCTGTTGAGATGGGCGTTAAGGGTCTTATGAATATGCAGTACGCTATTGAAGGCGATACAGTATATGTTCTTGAGGCTAACCCACGTGCTTCTCGTACAGTACCTCTCGTATCCAAGGTTTGCGCTATTAACATGGTTAAGGTAGCAACTGAGATTATGACAATGCCTTTGACAGGCAAGTCTTCTCCAGTACCAGAACTTAAGGATAAGAACATCCCACACTATGGTGTTAAGGAGGCTGTATTCCCATTCAATATGTTCCAGGAGGTTGACCCTGTTCTAGGTCCTGAGATGAGATCTACAGGTGAGGTTCTTGGTATTTCTCCTAACTTCGGTGAGGCTTACTATAAGGCTCAGGAAGCTACTAAGACAGAACTTCCTACAGAGGGCACAGTTCTCATCTCTGTTTGTGACAGAGATAAGGGTGAGTTGTTAGAAGTTGCTCAGGGCTTTAAGGACGCAGGCTTTAAGATTATGGCTACAGGTGGTACATATAAGATGATCACTGAGGCTGGCATCGAGGCCGAGCTTGTTAAGAAGATTTATGAGGGTCGTCCTAATATCACAGATAAGATTGCTAACGGTGAGATTTCTATGATTATCAACACACCTTCTGGCAAGACATCTGCACATAATGACTCTTATATTCGTCAGGCTGCTATTAAGCACAGAGTACCTTATATGACGACAATGGCTGCTGCCAAGGCTTCTGCTGAAGGTATTAAGTCTGTTAAGAATCATAAGGAAGATCTTGTCGTTAAGGCTCTTCAGGATTTCCACGCTGAGATTAAGTAATAGACGATTAAGTATTAGTTGTTTATAATAAAAAAGCGCAATGGGGCGCCTCATATAGGTGAGGTGCCCCTTTATTACGCTAAAATTTTATGTATAATTAAAAAGTTAAAAATAAAGTAAGGAGTATTTATGGAACAGTTTTTGAGTAACTTAACTTCAATTAACGATGCTGTAAATAGTTTTGCCTGGGGTTGGTTCGGATTAGTTCTTCTCTTGGGAACTGGATTGATTTGTACCTGTATTACTAAGGCATTCCAGATTACACATCTTCCACATTGGTGGAGAAAAACAATCGGTTCAGTTTTTAGTAAAGACGCTCATAAGAAAAATGAGGTTGGAGCTGTATCTCAGTTCCAGGCGCTCTGTACAGCTTTGGCTGCTACTATCGGTACAGGTAATATTGCCGGTGTAGCTGCAGCTATCTGTGTAGGTGGTCCTGGTGCAGTTTTCTGGATGTGGATGGCAGCTTTCCTTGGAATGATGACAAACTACTCAGAAAATATCCTTGGTATCTACTACAGACGTAGAAATAGTGAGAACGAGTGGTCCGGTGGTGCTATGTACTACTTAGAGGATGGCCTTGGTTCTTACAAGGGAATGAAGAAGGTTGGTAAGGCTCTTGCAGTTATTTTCGCAATCTTCGCAGTTCTTGCTTCATTTGGTATTGGTAACATGGGTCAGATTAATAAGATTACTCTTAATATTGAATCTGCTTTCTTCTCTGGTGTTACGGCTCCTGAATTCCTCGGTGTATCTGTAGTTAACTGGGTAATTGGTCTTGTATTGATGATCATCGGAGGTTTCATTATTCTTGGTGGTCTTAAGAGAATTGCTGCTTTCGCTGAGAAGGTAGTTCCATTTATGGCACTTGTTTATGTAGTAGGTGCTCTTATTATCGTATTCATGCATATCTCCAGCATTGGTGCTATCTTTGCTGCTATCTTCAAGTTCGCATGGGGTGTTAAGGCTGTTGAGGGTGCTGCTGCTGGTATCGTAATCAAGGAAGTTATTAAGGCTGGTTGTAAGAGAGGTGTATTCTCTAACGAGGCTGGTCTTGGTTCTTCTGTTATGGTTCACTCTAACTCCACTGTTAAGGAGCCAGTTAAGCAGGGCCTCTGGGGTATCTTTGAAGTTTTTGCAGATACAATCGTTGTATGTACAATGACAGCTATCGTAGTTCTTTCTTCTGGTGCTATTGACCTTACAACAGGTCTTACAGCTGAGGGTACAAATGATGCTACACTGGTAGCTCAGTCTTTTGGTCAGGTGTTCGGTAAGCCAGGTGAGTGGTTTATTGCTTTAGCAGTTCTTCTCTTTGCATTTACTACAGTAATGGGCTGGTCTCACTATGGTTCCAAGTCTGTTGAGTATCTTGCAGGTGTTAAGGGTGCTAAGATCTATCGTATTATCTTCGTTATTATGATGATTTCCGGTGCTATTATGAAGTCTTCCTTGGCATGGGATATCTCCGATACATTTAACGGACTTATGATGATTCCTAACCTTATTGGTGTTCTCTCACTTACACCTCTTGTAATTAAACTCACAAACAACTATGTTGCTCGTAAGGTTAAGGGTGATACATCAGTTGAGCCAATGCTTTCATACAATGCTGAAATTCAGGCTGAGCATGCGAAGTACGTTAAGGAGACTGGTGAGGATTAATAATAATTCTTATACTAAGTTTTTATGGCGCTCGTCAAATATGGCGGGCGCTTTTATTTGTGTTCAAACTTTATTCTTAAATATGTGTACTTTATGAATATGTTTTAAAATGATTTGGCATACTATTGAAGTCGTTAAAGACTACCTATAAAATGTACGCGTATTTATTGATAAGCACTTTTTAATAAGGAATAATTTTATGAAGAAAATTAATCGTAATAAGAAGGGATTTACACTGGCTGAACTATTGGTTGTAGTAGCAATAATTGGTGTTTTGGTAGGTGTATCAATTCCAATTTTTACATCACAGCTTGCCAAGTCCCGTCAGGCAACCAATATGGCTAACTTAAGAGCTGCTAAGGCTGCTGCAATCGGTGAGTATATGTCTAATTCCAGAACAGGTGCTTACACTTATACATATAATGTTGATCAGGGAACAGTATCAGGAACAGAAGGTGGAAGAGAAGGTTCTATAACCTCTATCGATGAGACTGTTGATTCTACTCAGGTTTATGGAACAATTACAGTTCATATTACAGCTGAGGGTATAGCATCGATGTCGATGTCTTAACTCTTTTATAAAACTTTAGCTTCTCGAAAGGCCGTAACTTAATGATGGTTACGGTCTTTTTTATGTTGCAACAGAAGTGCAACGCTATGTTTTTTATACTTGCCTCATAAACAAAAAACAAACACAAAAATAAAGCAAAACAGGAGATTAAAACAATGGATTGGGTTAACAATTACGCAGTTGTATGTAACATCAAGGCTCGTACACACGAAGAGTATTAATTAAAAATTAAAAGAGATATTTATTCTTCCTCTATTAGTTCTAACTGAACAATTGGGGAACCGGATGTCGATGGAGTTATGCTGTCTGAAGGAATATTAAAACTTGTTTCCCACCAGGCTATCATATCTCCATTATTGAATTGAACTACAACAAATCCTCTATTATCAGATTCGTTACATGGGAAATTAGGTCCCATATTAAAAACAATTCCATCCCAGTCTTTTGAAGAGGAGACTCCATAACCTTCAGGAACAATAAATCCCTCCTCAGAACAGTCGTGAACCATACCGGTTGAAGCGTCAAAGCAATAAGTTCTTTGCTCGCCTCTGTTATTTGCTGGAACAGAATAATAAGCAGCGATTGCACTATGGCAGGCAGCATTATAGTTATCAATATCTGTATTACGTCTTGAAGTCTTAACCTGAGATGTAAAAATAGGAATAGAAACTGCAGCCAGAATAACCATTATCGCAACAACGATAAGTACCTCTGCCAGGGAGAATCCCCACTTATTAAGGTTGTTATAATGCTTAGTATCCATAATAAAGGTTTATAACAAAATAATGGGCAATTCAATATAAGGTGGCTCCTTTATAATGTTATTTTACAGATTATAATAATGCCATTAACTAACATGTAACATAATTCATTTTTCTTTTACTATTGCTTTATTTATAATGATATTGATTAATATTAACGGGGCGCTGGCATGAAGAAAATTCTTAAAGATATTTCTTTAAAACCAATAGGGAACGAAGGTTCCTCACTTGCTATAGCCCTTTTCTTTTTTCTTCTATGCTCCATCCTTTGCGCTGGTATGTTAGGTATGGGATTGTCCCAGGTTAATTCCGCTCATACACTGGTGTCTAATGGAGATAATCTGGATGTTAATGCCATAAATCCTGTTGTAAGAACTATGATTAGCAGATATATGAATCAGGTTAAATCATCGGGGATGAGATACTATCCTGAATATAATCAGGTTAATCTTCATATGGATTCACCAATTGGTTTTGCTATAGAGGATTTATGTAATACAGTCAATGAGACAGGAAATACAGCTTCAAGAACATTAACTGTAGTATTTGATGCTTCTGATGAACAGGCTTTTCCTAAGCTCCCAGATGGAAGATTTGGATTTGATTTAATTATTATGATGGATATTGACCATAACATTTCTTTTTGTGTTTATGGTGCAGGAATTGATTCTTCTCAGTTAGTTCGTATTGCTCACATAGATTCCACTTATTTCGAAGATGATAATTATTATGAATGGTGCGAATGATGCTTAATCTTTGGAAGGACAACAAAGGAGAATCTCTGGCAGAGACGCTTATCGCTTCTTTGATTATTGGTCTTGCCATGATTATGGTCTTATCAATAAGTCAGATTACATCAAGATTATCCTCTCAGGCTGATTCTGATTTTAAATCTTACTACGATAAGATGAATTTGTATGAGCTTTTGGAGTTAGAAGACCTTAATGGGGCAGGCTACGGAAGTAATAGCGAAGTTACTGCTTATCTGTACGATGATGGTTATCTGTTAGGATCTGACAGTGTCGTAGTCTATACAGATATAAGGACAATTGATGGAAATGACATAACTTATAGTTATATAGGCTGATATGAGAAAATATAAAAAGTCAATTAACAAGAGAGGCTTTACGTTATCAGAATTGCTGGTAACTATTGCTATTATGTCTTTTGTCGGTATCGGCGCTGTCGGTGGCATAGCATTGATTTTAAGAATTCATAATAATATGGAGCAGAAGAATAGTGCTTTAATGCTTATGACTGTAACTGAGCAGACATTATCTCGAAGCCTTAACAGGGAAGATGGTGTAGTATTAGTAGGGGAAGACACTGGTACCCAATACCATATTACTTTTAATGGTGTACCATTAAGTTGTACGCCTGATGTAGTTATTGAAGATGGATCTTATATAACTGTCGACAATTTTGTGTACACGGCTTCATCAAGAGTGTATGAATATGATTTGGTAGTAAACAGTGTCAGTGATAATGAGATTATGCGCCAGCATATGTTTATACATGTAAGTAGCAGATAAGAGAGGATTAACAAAGTGAAGAATAAACTTTTGGGCGAGATGTTAATAGATGCTAAGGTTCTCTCGAAGGCTCAGCTCGAGGAGGCGTTGGCAAAGCAGCGACTGACAGGTAAGAGACTTGGCGACCAGCTTATAACGAGTGGTATGATTACTGAGCGTCAGTTCGTCGAGACTTTACGTATGCAGCTTGGTGTCGATTATATAGATCTTAATCAGGCCCACGTTGATCCATCTCTTGTAGATATGGTTCCTAAGGATATAGCAAGAAGCAATCGTCTTGTTCCAGTAAAAATGGATGGTAATATGCTTTATATCGCGATGGAAGATCCACTCAATTTCCGTGCGGTTGAAGCAGTAAGAGATGTAACTAATAAGCGTATTATCCCTATGATTGCCTATTCGGAGGCTATTACAAGAACACTCTCTGTTTTATATGAGAACGAGGGTGCGGCCAAGGCAATTGAGCAAATGCGTGAAGAGCAAAGTAAGGCAGTGCAGACCAGTAACACAGAACTTCTTACTACTACTGAAGCTGATACTACAACTGCAGGCCCTACGGTTCAGCTTGTAAATTCACTTATAGAGCGTGCCATAGCAGAGAAGGCCTCCGATATTCATTTCGAGCCGTATGCAGACAGAATTAATGTAAGAATTCGTGTTGACGGAAGACTTACTACGATGATGACAATACCTAAGGAGCTTCAGGCTTCCGTTATGTCCCGTCTTAAGATTATGGGTGGCATGAATATAACTGAGCGTCGTATCCCTCTTGATGGACGTTCTGTTGTAAGAAGCAGTGATGGTACTTCGGTTGACCTTCGTCTTAATACCCTGCCTACTATTTTTGGTGAGAAGTGTGTAATAAGAATTTTGTGGCGCGATGAGTCTATACTTAACCGTAAAGGCATTGGCATTACAGATAAGGATAACGAGACTTTCGACAGGATTTTGAAGAATTCTTCAGGAATGATTCTGGTTGTAGGTCCAACGGGTTCAGGTAAGACTTCTACGCTTTACACCATGATTAATGAGCTACGTGATGAAGCTGTTAATATTATCTCGCTCGAAGATCCGGTTGAGTTTCAGATGCCTGGCGTAGTTCAGGTTGCTATTAACGAGAAGACAGGTCTTACATTTGCAAGCTCTCTTCGTGCCTGCTTAAGACAGGACCCTGATGTTATCTGCATCGGTGAGATTCGTGATGGTGAGACAGCAGAGATAGCGATGCGTGCTGCAATGACAGGACACCTTGTACTGTCGACGGTTCATACAGAAGATGCTGTATCCGCAGTAGATCGTCTTAAGGACCTGGGCGTAGAGCCTTACCTTATTGCAGGTTCTGTAAGAGGAGTTATTTCTCAAAGACTTGTAAGACGCGTCTGCCCTAACTGCATGGAGGAGATTAACGGAGACCCTTATGTACTCTCCTTAATTGGCCTTCCTAATGGTAGGTATTACCATGGTAAAGGATGCGAGCAGTGCTTTAATTCCGGTCTTCGTGGAAGAACTGGCGTATTTGAGATTTTGACTATGGAGCCTGAACTTCGCGACGCAATTGCAGAAGGCAAGAATGGTTCAGAACTTCGAAAGGCACTTGCTTCCACCAATTTTACCTCCATGATTGAGAATGGACGTGACCTGGTTAAGTCTGGTGTCACAACTCCAGAAGAATTATTAAGAGTTGTAGCTACAGTATAAGAGGAGAAGGAAGGATTGATTACTTATAAGTACAGCGCTCAGGCCGCTTCAGGTGAGAAGAAGACCGACATAATAGAGGCGGTCGATCAGTTTGATGCTGTAAGAATTATTAAGGAAAAATATCCTATTGTCTTATCTATTGAAGAAGTTAAGAAGACCAGGGTTGATGAAGTTTTAGCGATTCAGCTTACAAACCCGGTTACTGCCAAGTATTTATCTTTGATGTGTAAGCAGTTCGCGATTATTCTTAAAGCTGGTATTCCTGTTGGTCAGAGTATCAGGATGGTAGCTTCCCAGACTAAGAATAAGCATATCAAATCTGAGCTTTTAAGAGCATCTGAAGATGTTATGCGTGGTAATACTCTGGCTAATTCATTCAGAAAGAACTGTCCTGATTTCCCTGAGACACTTATCGAGACTGTTAATAGTGGAGAAGTATCAGGAACTATCGATAAGTCTTTTGAAGCTTTGTCTACTTTATATGAGAAGTCTTATAAGCTTAAGCAGAGATTAAGAAGTGCTTTTGCTTATCCTGTATTTATTATCGCCATTGCAATTGTAGTTTTAATAATTGTTATGGCATTTGTAGTTCCGAATCTTACCAAATCATTTGCAACCTTAGGCGGTGAACTTCCTCTTATTACAAGAATGCTTATTAATATGTCTGGTTTCTTTGCCAGATACTGGATAGCAATTATATCTATTATGGCAATAATTGCTGTAAGTCACTTCGCCTATACACATACAGAAAAAGGAAGGCTTAACTGGGCAAAAGTTTTGCTTAAGATGCCTGTGATTGGCAATCTTAATATTCTTCATGGAACAGAGCAGTTCTCTACTACCATGTCATCCATGATTAAATCTGGTCTTATGCTCGACAGAGCTTTGGAAGTTACAGCCAAAGTTATGGACAATTATGCGTTAAAACTCGAGGTTGCTTCCATGGTTGGAAAAATCAGAACAGGACATACTTTGTCTGAATCAATTAACAGCAGTCCATATTTCCCTGATATCCTTAAAACTATGATTGGTGTGGGAGAGCAGACTGGCGAACTCGAGATTACTCTTGATACAATGACTGAGTATTATTCAAATGAATATGATGTAGCTTCAGGTAAGACTTTGTCTGTTCTGGAAAAAGTGATTTTAATACTTCTGGCACTATTTGCCGGTTTTATTGTAATCTCTATATATTTACCGATGTTTACTATTTACGATTTGATGTAAGGAGAAAAATATGCTGTTAATGCCACTATTTGCTGACACATTCATCGCGGTTTACACGATTGCCTTAGCTTTTATCTTTGGTACTGTATTTGCCAGTTTTATCACATGTACTGCAGGAAGAACTCTTGCAGGTGAGGACTGGACTAAGGGTTATTCTCATTGTGATACATGTGGGCATCAGTTAGGAACACTCGATTTATTTCCTGTTTTATCCTGGCTTTTCCTTAAGGGCAGATGCCGTTACTGCGGTGCAAAGGTTCCTATTAGATGTGTTTTATCTGAAGCTTTCTTAGGATTACTCTTTGTAGGTCTTGTAATATCGCATGGTGTTATTGATGGAATAATGATTCGTAACTTGGTACTCGCAGTTTTACTTATGGGTGTTTCTTTTTGTGATATTGATGGTCATGTAATTCCAAATGGCTTTACTCTTGCTGTTTTAATTACATGGGTTATTACGCTTCCTTTGATTCCAGGTGATTTAAGACTCTATACATTCGAAGGATTAGCAGGATGCGCTATTGTTAGTGTAATTCTGCTTTTGGTCTCTTCTATTATTAAGGCTATGAAGAAGACTCCTGCAATCGGAGGCGGAGATTTGAAACTCTTTGCTGTTTTATCTCTTTATACAGGTATTATGGGAAGTCTTTTAACATTAATACTTGCCTGCGTTTTTGGATTGATTGTAGCTATTATTAAGAAGACTAATAAGATTGCATTAGCTCCTGCAATCAGTATTGCCTGCGTTATAAGTCTTGTAGTTATAGATTTAGGATTTATCTAAGGAGGATATATAGTGTCCAAATCTGTTTTAGGAATTGATATTGGCGACTATAGTATTAAATGCGTAGAGCTTAAGAAGGATAAGGTTGTTAAGTTTAAATCAATCGAGCTTCCTGAAAATATGGTAGCAGATGGAGAAATCTTATCTGTTGATGGTATGGCGAACTTTTTAAGTGATACTGTAAAAAAGCAGTTTAAGACAAGAGATGTAGCCGTAGTATTACCTGATAACGTAACCTATATCAGAAGACTTAAGTTCCCTTATATGACAACATCCCAGCTTAAGGTTAATCTGCCTTTCGAGTTTCATGATGTAGTTAAGGATGAGCCTGATAAGTTTACTTATGACTACTCAGTTGTTACTCCTGGAAGTCCAGACGAGCAGCTGGACGTAATTGCAGCTGCGATAAGAACTGAACTTGTAAGTAAGTACCAGGAGATTTTTAAGAAGGCTGGATTCCGTGTTGTTATGCTTTCTCCTCGAGAGCTTATTATCGATCCTTTGATGGAAGCAGTTACTTCTATTTCTGGAGATAAGGATTACGCTACAATCGATATTGGATATAAGGTTACAAGAATCGATATTTTTAAGGGCGGAGTTTACGATTTAACAAGAACAATGGATGTAGGTACAGAGGACCTCGAGAAGGTTGTCTGCGAAGTATTAAAATGCGATAAGAGAATGGCCTCATTTCATATTCGTGATAATACAAAAGATATTTTAAATAATGATGCATCTCATAATGTATATGATTCTATCTCAATCGAGGTTATGCGTTGCTTAAGATATTACTCTTATGAAAATCCTAATAACTCCTTAGAGTCAATCTATATCTATGGTGGTGGCGCGAAGGTAAAGCAGTATAAGAAGGCAATAGAGAGTCTGGTTCCCCTTAATGTAATAGATTTAAGCACTTATGTCTCCAAGTATAATGTGGACAATTCATTAGGCGATGGCTTCTCAGCTACTGCTATAGGTTTTACTTATGGAGGTGCGTATGGCAAATAAAAATAACGCCCTCACTAAGTCACTATATCCTACAAAAAAAGTAATTAATTTTATTAATCAGGATAAGGAAAAGGAAGGATGGGGTATGGCCCTAGTGCTCTTATTAGCTGTTCTTATTCTGGTGGTTTCCTGGTATTTGGCTATTTATACTCCGCTTCATAAAATAAAAGAGGCAGAGGCAAAGTATTCACAACTATCTGAGCAGTACAATACTTTACTTAATAACAATTCTGGTTATTCAGAGGTTTTGGAAGAGTATAATATCCGCCTTAACCACTTTATGAATGAAGATGAGATTACATTTGATAATCGTGTTGATATGCTTGAGATAGTATTCGATAACATGGTTAGTGGTATTGATATTGAATCCATAAGAATTGAAGGCGATGAACTCGAGATTGTTGTTAATGACGCATCCTTATCTTCTGTTAGTGATTACCTTGATAATCTTAATGGTGATCCAAGAGTAGGCAATGCCAGTGTAGCAACATCTTCGGAGGATTTATCTGATGAAGATAATAGCGGATTAATTACAGCCCGTTTTACTGTTATCTGGAATCCTGATTATCAGGTTAATGTAGAAGGAGGGGAGTCTTAATATGTTTGGGCATAAACTTAATCTTAAGAATACAGCTATATTCCTCTTCCTTGGTGTAGCGATTATACTGGTTCTTTATTTTACTATCCTGTGGCCTGGTTATCAGGCAAGAATAAGAGCGTATAGTAGTTATGATCTCGAGTCTTCTATTGAAGTAGAGGAGATTAAAGCTAATCAGCTTGATATTATGCAAAATGAGATAGCAACAGCTTCAGACGTGAACTTAGGTTCAATTGAAGTTTATAACAATCAGAGTAATGAGATTCGTATGTTAGATGAGATATTGGGTGATACATCAAATATCTCAATTACTTGGAGTAATCCAACGCTTCAAAATTCAATCGTCAGAAGAAGTGCTGAGATTAATTTTACTGTAGAGTCTCATAGTGAAGCATTAAGTATTATAGAAGACATCAGTAATAGCAGGTATCGCTTAATTATTAATGACCTCGTAATTAATGGCGATGAAGAGCTTATTGAGGTTGTAGATGACGAGACAAATGAAGTCTCCATGGTTAATGCACCGATTAATGTGTCACTAATAGTTACTTTCTTCGAGACTACAGTTGGAGCTGACAACTTAACTGGTCTTGAAGCTGTTACATCAGCTTCGCAAGACGCTGGAATTGTTGATTACGATATGTTTGATTAATGCTGACTAAAGCAGTTGCTGCTAAGTCCTAAGTATTCGCATACATTCATTGTAGCACCATAGGTTGTGCCATCAGGTGAAACAACAATAATAAAGTCAGTGGTGTGTGTATTCTCGATTTCTGTATAAGAATAAAACTCGCATCCATCTTCAAGGATTACTTCGGACTGAAGGAAGTAATCATTAGTATTTGGGTATGAAGTTTCTAATGGGTAGACAACAAATCTGTCGTATCCATCATCAGTAATAAAGCCGATTTCCTTTCTGTCCCAGTCGATTAATATAGTGTCATGGATAAATATTTCTTCGTTAAATCTTTCTCCAAAATCTCTGTAGTTATATTGGATTATCTCTTCAGAACGCTTATACATAGCAACTGCTCTTTGATGACTGAATGCGTCCTTGATTTCATATTCAAAAATATTCCACAATAAAATTCCCAGAGTAATAACAGCAATAGATGTTACCGCGATTACAAATGGCTTTTTTGGAAGGGGATTAGTGTTATTTTGTTTTTTTCTTGATTTATTTATCAGGTGGTAGATCAATACACCAATCTGAATGATAGCGCATACAGGGATAATTCCTGTATAGCATAATGCGAAGCCATACATTAAAAATGCGGCCGACATTGCCTCAAAGCCATAGTATGTAGTGAAGAAGTTGAATCCAAAGAAGAAGGAGAAAGTAGACGCACCAATTAAAAGTATATATGGTAAAAAAGTAAGTATAAACAATACTCTTAAAATTTTGTTTTTTGTAGTCATAAAAGAATCCTCCTTTACCTATTCGCAATATACCACAAAGAAATTTTATTTTGAATATCAAAGTATTATTGCCGTAAATATTCCACAATTTAAAACGGACTCACAGTTGTGAGCCCGTTTTAAATTTATTAATTATCAATTAGTTATCCTTAGTGTGGATATTCTCAAATCTAAGCTTCATTGCTTCGTTATGCTGTACAGCCCAGTCGATAGCCCATTCAGATTCAAAGAGAACTACAGGTTCATTGTCTCTGTCGAGAACAACCATGGAAGTAGAAGTGAGCGTCATATCATGGAAATCAAATTCACCTTCAGCATCGCTCTTAACCCATCTAGCGAGGTTATATGAGAGTGGCTGACGAACAATATCAACTCCGTACTCAGTCTTAAGTCTGTATTCGAGAACTTCGAACTGGAGTACACCTACTACACCCATAATAAATGTCTCTGTACCGATATCAGGCTGCTTATAAAGCTGAACGGCACCTTCTTCAGAGAGCTGCTCGATACCCTTTAAGAACTGCTTTCTCTTCATGGAGTCCTTTGGAAATACTTTTGCAAAATTCTCAGGTGGGAAGACTGGGATTGGATCAAACTCGAACTTTCTGTTAGTAGAAATCAGTGTATCACCAATTCTGAAGTGTCCAGGGTCAAAGATACCGATGATATCACCAGCGTATGCATCTTCAACAATATTTCTATCCTGAGCCATGAACTGCTGTGGCTGAGCAAGCATAATCTTCTTGCCAAGTCTCAAGTGATTAACGTTCATGTTCTTTTCATACTTACCAGAACAGATTCTAAGGAATGCCATACGGTCTCTGTGGTTAGGGTCCATATTAGCCTGAATCTTAAATACGAATCCTGAGAACATCTCATCTGTAGGTTCAACATCACCCTTATCATCAGATACGTGATGTGGCTGTGGCATAGGAGCTGTAGCCAAGAAGTGCTTAAGGAATGTCTCTACACCGAAGTTAGTGATTGCAGAACCGAAGAATACAGGTGTCAACTGGCCAGCTAAAACTCTATCGATATCAAACTCATCGCCAGCTAAGTCGAGAAGCTCGATGTCGTTACAAAGTTGTTCATAGTGGCTTGATGTCATCAATTCCTTCAAAGCAGGATCATCAATACCTGCTGTTTTCTGGGATACCATAGAAGCACCGTGGTCTCTTGAAGCTGCATCGAAGAGTAATACTTCACCAGTAGCTCTCTCATAAACACCCTCAAAGTCACCATCTGTACCGATAGGCCAGTTAACAGGAGTAGATCTGATACCCAAAACCTTCTCAAGCTCATCGATAAGATCAAAAGGATTCTTGGCAGCACGGTCCATCTTGTTGATGAATGTGAAAATCGGGATTCCTCTCTTACGACAAACAGTAAAGAGCTTAATTGTCTGAGCCTCGACACCCTTAGCTCCGTCAAGAAGCATTACAGCAGCGTCAGCGGCACAAAGTGTTCTATATGTATCCTCGGAGAAGTCCTGGTGTCCAGGAGTATCTAGGATATTAATGCAGTAACCATCATACTCGAACTGCATAACAGAAGAAGTAACGGAAATACCTCTTTGCTTCTCGATTTCCATCCAGTCAGATGTGGCATGACGTGCAGCCTTACGAGCTTTTACGGAACCTGCCAAATGGATCGCACCTCCGTACAGGAGGAGCTTCTCAGTCATTGTTGTCTTACCCGCGTCAGGGTGAGAAATAATAGCAAAAGTTCGCCTTCTTTGTATTTCTTCAGTATTTGTTAAAGACATAAAAAATTTACCTCTACGCAAAATTCTATATATTTTATCACAATTTATATCAAATTTATTAGTGGTATAATGTTCGAGTTAATAAAAATTGATTGTTTATGGGAGGGTCTTATATGCAGCGCGGAGGCGGAGTGTTAATGCATATATCATCTTTACCGGGTCCATTCGGAATCGGTGTATTGGGAGAGGAAGCTATTAGTTTTGCTAAGCAGCTTCATAAGCAGGGAATGAAGTACTGGCAGGTATTGCCTTTCTCATATCCAGGTATGGGTGATTCACCTTATCAGAGTTTTTCAGCTTTTGCTGGTAACTGGCTTTTCCTTGACCCAAGAAGACTTATGAAGATGGGTCTTTTAAGCGCGGGTGATGTTGTAGCTTCTGAATATAATGTTAACAAGTGGAGAGTTGATTTTGATTTTCTCCGTGTAGAGAAGGAGAAGCTCCTTCGTAAGGCATATGCAAATGCAAATAATGATATTCGCTCTAAGGCAATGCAGTTCTTAGCTGATAATCAGTGGGCTGATGATGTAGCTTTATATCAGGCTGCTAAGGATAAGTATTATCAGAGAGCTTGGTGGCAGTGGGATGATCCTGAGCTTTCTAATTATGAGAAGGAAGCTGTAGCTAAGTTAAGAGAGACAGAAGACTATAAGTTCCATGGTTTTGTTCAGTACTTATTCTCCATCGAGTGGGCTGATGTAAGAGCTCAGATTAATGCTGAAGGTATTCAGATTATTGGTGATATGCCAATCTATGTATCTGGAGACTCTGCAGATGTATGGGCTGCAAGAGATATGTTTAAGATGGCAAATGCAGCTGATAAGAAGGCTGCCAAGAAGCTTTGGCTTGAGGAAAATCCTAATGCGGATCCTAATTCCTTTGAAGAGCCACTCTTCTCTAAGGTTGCAGGCGTACCACCAGATTATTTCTCTGCTGATGGTCAGCTCTGGGGTAACCCAATTTACGACTGGAAGAAGCATAAGGCTTCAGGCTATGAGTGGTGGATGAGAAGACTTGAGGAAAACTTCAAGCTCTACGATATCGTAAGAATTGACCATTTCAGAGCATTCTCTTCTTACTGGGAAGTACCTGCTGGTGCAAAGACAGCTAAGAGAGGTGAGTGGGTTGAAGGTCCTAAGATGGATTTCTTCAATGCATTTGATAAGAGATTTGGTGACAGATCAAAGCTCATTGCAGAGGATTTAGGTGAAGTTACACCAGATCTCGAAGAATTCTTAGAAGAGGTTGCTCTTCCAAGAATGAAGGTTATGGAGTTTGCTTTTGATCCTAATGGTAACAGCCCATATCTTCCACATAACTACGAGAAGAATTGTGTTGCTTACACTGGTACACATGATAACAACACACTCTTAGGCTGGCTTTGGGAATCTCCTGAGCATGAGCGTAATGAGTGCCTTAAGTACTGTGGCTTTGAGGGTAATAACTGGGGAGAAGGTGGTACAAGATCAGCTTCCTGCCGCGCTATTATCAAGACATTGTGGGCTTCTGCTGCTAATACAGTAATTATTCCTATTCAGGATATGTTAGGTTATGGCGGCGATACAAGAATGAATATGCCAGGAACTGCAAATGGTAACTGGAGAGTTCGTTTCACTAAGGAAGACTTCGATGGTATCGACAACGACTGGTATAAGGATCTCAACAGACTTTATAGAAGGTAATTTATGAAAGCGATTCTTGCTGTAGATCAGGGAACTACTTCTACAAAGGCATTTATATTGAGTAAAGAGGGCGGGCTTGTTAATTCAAGCCCTGTTCCAATTACGCAGATTTATCCCAAGCCTTCTTATGTAGAACATGACGCGACTGAGATTTATATCTCTGTGCTTAAGACTATGGCGGATTTGCTAATTAAAAATCCTGACATAGAGGTTGATGGTTTGGCGATTACCAATCAGCGAGAGACTACTATCGCTTTTAATAAGGATACGGGTAAACCATATTGTAATGCTATTGTCTGGCAAAGCAGGCAGACAGCTGAGATTTGTCGCAGTGAAGAATATTTAAGCCACGAATCTGAGCTTATGGCTTTGACAGGCTTAAAGCTTGATCCTTATTTTTCAGCGACCAAGATGCGCTGGATTCTGGAAAATGTTCCAGGTACTGAGAAGGCTGCTATAGCTGGTGAGCTATTATTTGGGACTGTTGACGGTTATCTGGTATATATGCTTACTGGCAAAAAGAATTTCGCGAGTGATTATTCTAACTGCTCGAGGACTTTGCTTTTTGACATCAATAAGCTTGAGTATAGTGATGAGCTTTGCTCTTTATTTGATATCCCTAAGAAGTGTCTTGCTACTCCAATGCCATCCTGCAGCGATTTTGGTGTTATTGAGCTGGGTGTTAATGAGTATTCAGACAGAATATCGGATGAAGAGTGGGATGCTTTATTGAAGCTTAATGGAGTCCATATAAATGGCGTAGCAGGGGATCAGGCCGCAGCTTTATTTGGTCAGGCCTGCTTTGAGGTTGGTTCTGCAAAGACAACATATGGTACTGGCTGTTTTACTTTAATGAATATTGGTGGAAAGCCTTCTTTTTCTAATAATGGTTTACTAACCTCTGCTGCCTGGTCTTATCAGGGTAAGACCATATATGCCTTGGAAGGAAGTGTCTTCCAGGGTGGATCAATTATCTCATGGCTTAAGGACAAGATGGGACTTATTAATAAACCATCCGATTGTGATTTAATATGTTCTTCTATAGATGATAATGCTGGTGTTTATCTGGTTCCTGCATTCTCAGGTCTTGGAGCTCCTTACTGGAATCCGGATTTAAGAGGGACGATTGTAGGATTAACTGGTGGAACTGGCAGAGAGCACATCGTTAGAGCTGCAGTCGAGTCCATAGCATATCAGGTAACTGAACTGGTTGATCTTATGATGAGCGATACAAATATTACATCTACACATATGAAGGTAGATGGAGGTGTATGTGCCTGTGAGTTTTTGATGCAGCTTCAGGCCGACCTTCTAGGAGTAACTATTACGAGAGCCAAGTCAGATGAGATGACTGCCATGGGCGTTGGTATGATGGCTGGTTTAACAAGTGGTTTCTATGAAAGCCTTGAAGAAGTAGAATCCATATATCAGTCTGCAAGTGTATATGAACCTAAGCGTTCATCAAGAGAAGCGCGTGAATTATTGTCTCAGTACAAAAAGGCTGTAGATGCTTCAGTCGCCGCATCTAAGTAAGGAATATTATGAACGAAGATATTTTTCTTAAGGAAGAAATAAAAAACGACGAATTACTAAAACTCATGCATGAGATGCGCTCTGACAGAAGTCAAGAGAAGATGATTGAGGTTTTAAAAAGTGCTGCGATAGCGGCATATGCAGTTCCGGTTGATGTTAACTCTGAAGGAAGATATTCATTCCACGCCGTAAGTGACAGCAAGAATCGTAAGTTTATCGTTGCATATTCAGATACTTCAAGTTTAATTACTACAGAAAAAGATGAGAATCAGAAAGCTGTTAAGTCTTCATTTGAGGATTTGATGGAAGTAGTACTTAACGAAGGTCTTGGTCTTGATGGCGTAGTTATTAATCCTGGCGCGTCTGAAGTTGTTTTTGGAAAAGAGTTATTAAGCTCCATTAAGTCGCAAATGGCAGGCGATGATACAGTTGGTATGTGTGTTGCAGAGCCTGCAGAATATCCTCCTAGAATGAAGGAGATGATTGAGAACTTTGCCCGCGAAGAGCAGTCTGTTAAGGCTGTCTTTGTAAGACTTCTTGTATCCCAGGATCAAAAGGAGCTTCGCTGGTTATTAGTTGTCGATTCTTCCTTAGAGGGTGAGCAGAAGCAGTATATGCTAGATACATTTAAGAGATTTATGAAGCCTTATCTTGACGGAATTGAAGGCATAGTTGCAACTCCTGAAGAGGAATTTGCTTCTCTGGCAATTAAGGATGTAAAGCCATTCTATGAACGCACGTAATTATTCCGTTATTGTCATCATACTTTTACTAGTGGCTGCTATCGTAGGCTTCCTTGCTTTTAAGGTTAACAGAATGAGCGATGGTTTAAGGGATTTCTATGAAGAAAAGACTACCGCTGATTTGGCTTCAGAACTTAATAATTATGATTACCATATCTATATAATCGGAGAACTTCCTGAATATCTGGAAGCTATTTCTTCTCATGTCACTGTACTTACACCAGCACTTGCTAATTATAACAATCTGCCTGTAAACGAAGGCAACAGCACTATGACTGTTTATAATCCGGACGGCGACGTGGTAGCACACAGAGAACAAAGAAACTACGCTTCTAATATGTTGATAATGATTAATACTACCGAGGAGATTTCTGATGATTCCTGGGAGATTATCCGTAACTGCACTGTTGATAATCATGTGCCGGTTCTTTTAATCGGGGATAGTAGCATTAATGCCTTTCGAGAGCATATGATACTTGTAAGAAAGGACTATAACGAATCTTCGAGCATGCTTTTTGAGTATACCAGGAATCCTATTGATAACCCCATAGATCCTGCTATCGCGGGAAGAGGAGGACGAGACTACGCAAATGCACTTATCGAATTCTTTATTTCAAGAATTGAGAATCCTGTGGTAGTCTATGTATCTTCGGATATGGCTGAAGAAACTACTTAAATTATAACGGAGGGGAACAATGTCTCTTGATGAGTCACGCGCGCTTACTATAACTTCAAGATACGATGAGATTATGGCATCGCTGTCTGACCCTACCGTAATTGCTGATGCTGACAGATATGTTAAGCTCTCCAAGGAACTCGGCGACATCACACCTAAGGCCGAGACTGTGCGTAAATATTTCCGCCTCAAAGAAGAAATAGAAGAAGCATTAGAGCTTTTATCTGAGCCTGACGAGGAAGTAAAAAAACTCGCTTCAGAGCAGCTTAGCAGTGCCAAGGAGGAAATCGAGCTCTGCGAAAGGGAACTCGTCACAATATTGGCTCCTAAGGATCCCCGCGATGAACGTTCAGTAATTATGGAAATCAGAGCTGGTGCAGGTGGCGAAGAGGCTGCCCTATGCGCTGCAACAATATATAAGATGTATCAGGGGTATGCAGCTTCTCGTGGTCTTAGTATTTCAGTTGTAGATTCCTCTGAGACTGAACTTGGCGGATATAAGGAAATCGTTTTTGAAGTTAACGGAAAAGACGCATATTCGAGGCTTAAGTTCGAGAGTGGTGTTCATAGAATTCAGCGTGTACCAGTAACTGAATCTGGTGGAAGAATCCATACTTCGACAGCAACTGTTGCGGTATTACCTGAGGCTGAGGCTACAGATGTTGTTATTAATCCAGAAGACTTAAAAATTGACAGATATCGTGCTTCTGGTGCTGGTGGTCAGCATATTAATAAGACTTCATCTGCTATTAGAATTACACATTTACCTACAGGTATTGTAGTTCAGTGTCAAGATGAGAGATCTCAGTTTGCAAACAGAGACAAAGCCATGGCGGTACTTCAGAGCAGACTCTGGGCTATCGCGAAGTCAAATGATAAGGATGCAGTAGATTCAGAACGTAAGGCTCAGGTTGGTACTGGTGACAGATCTGAGAGAATCAGAACTTATAATTATCATGATGGCCGAGTAACAGACCATAGAATCGGATTAACACTTTATAAGCTCGATTCTATCTTAAACGGCGATCTTGATGAGATTATTGATGCTTTGACAGTTGATCTGGCGGCTAAGATGGAAGGTGGGGAAGAAGATGGACAGGACTAAGTCTTTTGATACTTTATTTGTTAATCCTTCTGATACGGAAGGTTTAAGGACTGCTGCTAGCCTTTTGTCCAACGGTAATGTTGTTGCTTTCCCAACTGAGACTGTATATGGTCTTGGTGCAGATGCTACTAACAGCGAGGCTGTAAATAAAATTTTTATGGCCAAGGGCAGACCTTCTGACAATCCTTTGATTGTTCATATTAGCGATAAATCTCAGATTAATGAATTGGTAGAAGAGGTTACTCCTGTTGCTCAAAGCTTAATAGATAATTTTATGCCGGGGCCTATTACTGTAATTATGCGTAAGAGCAGTAAGATTCCGTCTGAAGTTAGTGCCGGGCTTGATACTGTTGGTATTAGAATGCCTAATCATAAGGTGGCACAGGAATTTTTAACTTTGTGTGGCTGCCCTGTAGCTGCTCCTTCGGCAAATTTATCAGGTAGTCCATCTCCTACTACAGCAATGCATGTAAAAAATGATATGGATGGTTATATCGCAGCAATAGTTGATGGTGGAGACTCAAATGTTGGTCTCGAGTCTACTGTTGTAGATGCGACTGGAGAAGTTCCAGTAATTTTAAGACCTGGTGCTGTTACAAGCGAGATGATTGACAATGCTTTAAATACTACAACTACTTATGCCGGGGCTCTGGAGGCAGGAAGTGTTCCTCCTTCTCCTGGTATGAAGTATCGTCACTATGCGCCTAACTGTCCTGTTGAAATCATTACTTTGGAAGATACTATTGATGGTATCGATTATACTGACGAGAAATTAACAGAAGAGCAGAAAGATGAAGTATTTAAGCTTATTTCTCCATTTGTATTAAGAGCAAAGGAGATCTTAGAGCAAAATCCTGCTGCCAGGATTGGTATTTTTGCAGGTAATGAGATCAGTTATTTTGTAGATAAGCTTGATGATGAGAGTTTTTCATCTCATCTTAATTTTTATATCTATGGAGATTTATGTGATGTAAATAGTGCTTCTCACTGCCTGTTTGATGGACTTCGACACTTGGATCGTCAGGAAGTAGATATAATACTTGCTGCAGGTTTTAAGGGTGATGGATTAGAAGTTGCTTATATGAACCGCTTGTCTAAGGCAGCAGGTAAATCTGGTGATGATGTACCTTCAAGAGCTTATGATGAGATTGATGAGAATAATACTGAAATTCCATTGGAGTTTTTTGATGATGTATTTACAGCATCAGTTCTGTTTGTCAGTGAGAATGACACTAATTTAAGCGCTATATGTGAAGGAGTATTAACCAGGATTATCGCGAAGAAGGGGCCATTTTGCTCCAGCGAGAACCGTAAAATTGGAGCGGAACTTTATGTCGAGTCCTGTGGTCTTTATGCAGCAGATGGATTTGCTCCTGACAGTATGGCAACTGAGGCTTTTAAGGAAGTAGTCGGAGGAACTATAGCCCATCACTTGTCCAGAAGAGCTGATGTTTCAATATTTGATATGAATGATCTGATATTAACTGCACATGACAAGCAGGCTTTTGAGATATTAAATTCCTATCCTGAACTTGATGGCCGCGTATATTCGTTAAGTTCTTATATGGCTTCAAAGGGCCTTGTTATTAAGGGAGAGGATGGAAGAGTTGCTTCTGTATCAATTCCAGATCCAACAGGGGAGAACAAAGAGACATATATTCATACAACGAAGGCCATTAAAGCATGGCTTCAGATTTTGTTCCCTTATATTATTAAGGATCTTGGTGCTGAACGATTCAGTTAATTTACAAACAATTGTTTATTCTTTGCCGAGAGAGTATAATGACTTCGTAATAGTTTTTGACGATTGATGCGAACAGTATAGTAAACGAATTTTTGGAATTACTTGACTTTATTGATTTTGTTATGATATTCTCTCACTCGCTGTAATTTTATATATACAGCATCCTTGTTCGGCAGAAGTTGCCGGACCTATAGTCCATAAGGAGGTGAAATACTATGGCAAATCAGTATCAGTTGGTAGTTGTTCTTGACCCAACAGCAGGTGAAGAGGCTGTAAATGCTCTCATCGAGAACATTCAGGGTAAGATCGCAGAGGCTGGAACAGTAGATGCTCTTGACAATCTCGGAACAAAGAAGCTTGCTTACGAGATCAAGGACGTTAAGGAAGGAACATATGTTAAGGTTCTTTTCACTGCACCAGTTGAATTCCCAAGAGAGCTCGAGCGTGTTCTTAAGATCACAGCTGGCGTTCTTCGTTTCTTGGTTGTCCGCGTCAACGAGTAATCGTACAGACACGGAGGAAAAAACATGAACAAAGTTATCTTGATTGGAAGACTTACAAAGGATCCAGAAGTAAAGAACACTGCAGCACAGGTATCTGTTTGTAGATTTACAATTGCAGTCGACAGAAAGTTTAAGGATTCAAACGGACAGCGTCAGGCAGATTTTATTAACTGCGTAGCATGGCGTCAGACAGCTAATTTCATTAGTCAGTATTTCCACAAGGGATCAAGAATCGCTGTAGTAGGAAGTATTCAGACAAGAAATTACGACAATCAGCAGGGACAGAGACAGTATGTTACTGAGGTTGTAGTAGAAGAGGCTGAGTTCGTAGAGTCTGCTTCTAATTCTCGTCCACAGGGCGGCAATGGTTATGGTAATAACTATAATGCAGCACCGGCCCCTGTAGCTGAACCAGCATATGCTCCTGCAGCTCCTGTAGCACCAACGGCTCCTAACAAGCCGATTGCTCCAGATATGAATGCGGGTTTTGGCGGTTCCAACGACGATCTCGATCTTCCTTTCCCAATCGATGATGACACAGGAAGCATTACATTCTAAGGAGAAAATAAAATGGCTGAGAACAGAGAAAGAGCACCTAGAGAAATGAGACCTAGAAGAAGCCGCAGAAAGTCCTGCGCATTCTGTGCTGAGAAGGTAGAGACTATCGATTTCCTCGATACAACACGCCTTGGTAAGTACATTTCTGAGAGAGGTAAGATCCTCCCAAGAAGAATGACAGGCACATGTGCAGCACACCAGAGAGAGCTCACAGTAGCTATCAAGCGTGCTCGTCAGGTTGCACTTCTCCCATACGACGCTAACTAATTCTATTAACTAGAATCGTGGCATAAGCCGTACGGATGGTATATAATTGTCGGGTGTCTTAGGACACCCGATTTTTGTTTTATATTTTTGATGATATATGGAGGATTTTGATTATGAAGGTTATTCTTTTGCAGGATGTTAAGGGTGTAGGTAAAAGTGGTCAGGTTGTAGAAGTAAGCGATGGTTACGGTAGAAATTTCCTTTTGAAGAAGAATCTTGCAAAGGAGTCTTCTGCATCTAATCTTAACGAGGCTAAGCTTAAGGAAGGTGCAAGAATTGAGCATGAGAAGAGAGCTTTGGCTGCGGCTAAGGAATTGGCTTCCAAGCTTGAAGGTAAGTCGATTACGTTGAAGATGAAGTCTGGAGAAGGCGGAAAGCTTTATGGTGCTGTTACTAGCCAGGATGTATCCGATGAGCTTAAGAAGAATGGCTATGATATTACTAAGAAGCAGGTTGTAATTAACAATACAATCAAGAATGTGGGAACATTTGGTGTTAGAATCAAGCTTCACCCTAAGGTTTCCTGTGAGATTAATGTTAATGTAGAGGCTCTTTAATGGCGGGTCGCGATTTAAACGACAATTTAACTGGGGATAATCAGAATAATACTACCCATAATGCGTTAGAAGCAGAGAAGGCTTTGCTTTCTCTTTGTATGCGTAATGCAGAAGCGCTTACCAAGTGTGCTGAAAAGAGAGTTGTGAGTGAAGATTTTTCAGATGTAAGGCACAGTACTATTTATGAGTGCATTACATCCCTTTATCTTGACAATGAAAAGCCATCACGTATGACTGTCTGCGATAGGCTTTTAACTACAGGTAAGAGTATTAAGGCTGGTGGCGATGAATATGTATATGCAATTGCTAATGTAAGTTCTGTAATGTCTGCTTTGGATACTTATATCAGTGTTGTTACTTCTAACAGTTCTTCTCGTAAACTGGTAAATACTTTGTCTTATCTTGAAGGTCTTGCCAAGGATCGTAAGGGCACTGTAAATGATATTGTTGATTTAAGTATTGCTAAGCTCAATATATTGAGAGATGAGCCTGATGGTGCTGGTTTTGAAAAGTTGTCTATTATTCTTAACCGTAATCTTCAGGAACTAAGTGAGACACTGAAGGGAAATAATGAGCGTAAGGTAACTAAGACGGGTTTTTCCTATCTCGATAAGATTACGGGTGGATTTAAGCCTGGAACAATTAATATCATTGCTGCTCGTCCTGGTATGGGTAAGACTTCTCTTGTTCTGAATATTGCTCGTAATGTTGCGGGTATGTATGCTAAGCCAGTGCTATTCTTCTCGTTAGAGATGAGTAAGGCTGAGGTTGCTAACAAGATTCTTGCCTCATTGTGTCCAGTTCCTTATAAGAATATTGAGCGCGCCACGATTACTGATGAAGAGGAGAAAAAGCTTGTTGAGGCTATTAAGCAGGCGGGAGAAATGCCTCTTTATATCGATGAGAAGACTGACACTAATCCAATGGATATTATGGCTAAGTGTAAGGAATTCCAGCAGAAGGGAATTGACATCGGTCTAGTTGTTATCGATTACCTTCAGCTTTTGACATATCCAGGTAAGTCATCTGGTAACAGACAAAATGAGATTGCAGACATTTCCCGTAGTCTGAAGATTCTTGCAAAGGAACTTAAGGTTCCAGTAATCGCGCTTTCTCAGCTCAATCGTCAGAACGAGAAGAGAGATGATGGAGATAAGATTCCAGAATTATCTGATATCAGAGATTCTGGTGCAATCGAACAGGATGCTGACTCAGTAATCTTTATTCACAGACCTGATTATTATAATAAGAACAAAGAACACAAGAAGATTGAGGATGCTCAGCTTATCGTTGCCAAGAACAGACATGGTGCTACTGATACAGCATATGTTAAATGGTATGGTGAGAGAACTCTGTTCTTCGAGCCAGATCGTAAGAGTGATCCTAATGATCCTAACGGGGAATCTTCATCTCCATATACAAGAACCAAGGATAGTGATGCTGCTTCATCTGATTATCAGTTTGGTGAACCACCACCGGAAGAACCTCCATTTGAGCCTGATGATGTTCCATATGAACCAATTGATGAGGATATGGTAAATCAGGAAAATGATGATTTCTTCGATGATGCAAATTCTGGTTTGCCGGAAGAGTTTTAATGAGTTTAAGTTCATTTGCATCTAAAATTAACGAATACTGCGCCGGAAAGAATTTACTGTCCGGCGTATCGTGTTTAATTGTTGGTCTCTCAGGAGGTCCTGATTCGGTTGCTTTATTACTTGCTTTAGATGAATTAAGACACGAGTTAAGTGATTTCCCGATTATTTATGCTGTACATGTGAATCATGGAATCAGAGAAAATGCAAAAAGTGATGAAAAACTTGCATGTAATTTATGCATGAAGCTTGAGATTCCTATTACTACTTATGAGTTTGATGTCCCATCTGAAGCTAAGGCGATGGGGCGTGGATTAGAAGAGACAGGCAGAATATTAAGGTACGAAGCTTTAAATGAGAGGTTAAAAGATATTGCTCTCCAAAATGGAGTCAGTAAAAGAAATATAAGAATAGTTACTGCTCATCATAAGGGAGATATGACAGAGACCTTCATGATGAATCTTTTTCGTGGATCGGGACTTGACGGTCTTGTCTCCTTGGGAGAGAAGGGGACTATATTAAGACCTCTTTTATGCGTAAGTAAGCAGGAAATCATTAAATACCTTGATGACCTGGGCGAACCATATGCTATAGACGAGACGAATAGTGATACCAATTACACGCGTAATAAGTGGAGGAACGAAGTATTACCAGCTATTTCAGAGGTATCTGTAAAAAGTCCGGAAGAAGCTATTATGGGTACATATACCTTATTATCAAGCGATGCGGACTACTTGTCTTTAGTGTCTAATCAGGCATATGAGAAGCTAGTAAGGCGTGTTAATGGATTTGTTTTTATTGATATAAGAGAAGCAAATAAGCTTCATGAGGCGATTAGAAACAGAATTATCAGAAAATTATGGGAAGAATGTTTTGGCAATCTAATTGATTTTGAGAGTGTTCATGTAAAAAGTACCCTTGCCCTTATAAGTAATCCCAAGGGAACCAAGTATGCAGATCTTGCCTTTGGACGAGTCGCGTTAGCTACTGACAGGTATTTGGGATTCTGTGAGAAGGAAGAAAAAACTCTACTGTCCTGTGCAATGGCTACTGACATGGGCTTTCTGGCTATTCCTCTGCAAGAAGATATCAGTATTACGTTAAGCGAATTAGAAAGTGGCAATTTAACAATAAATTTACCTCAAACCGATGTTGCTATTAGTGCTCGTATCGTTGAGAATGAACCCTTGAAGGTGTATAATACTTGCTCATGGTTTTGTGAGCCTGAGGATTTAACGATTACAAAAATCGACCTTAATACGACTTTTGTTAAAGCGGGGAATACAAAGGCAACCAATCTTATGAAGGCCTTATCGGATTTTAAGGTTCCGAGAGATGCCAGGGAAAATCTGATTGTGATTTCTTCTGGCAACCGGATTATGTGGATTCCTGGTGTAGGACATGCGTCAGGTTTCGTATCGCCTAAGTCTTATAAGGCATGGTGTGATGATGGTAACAAAGAAGTTAGTAAGCTTCTTACGATTACTATCGAATTGGAAGGAGATATTAGTGGCTAAGTTTGATGTAATGATTCCTGAGTCTGACATTAAGGCTAAGGTTAAAGAAATTGCAGACGTAATTAATGCTGATTTTAACGGTGAGCCATTAGTTGTTATTGGTGTATTAACAGGAGCTTTCATCTTTACTGCAGATTTGGTAAGAGAACTTAATATGCCTGTTATTGTTGATTTCCTGCAGGTATCAAGTTATGTAGGTGACCAATCCACTGGTAATTTTATATTTAAAAAAGATATATCTGTCGACATTAAGGACAAGAATGTTCTTATTGTCGAGGATATTATTGATACAGGAAGAACTCTTAAGAAGCTTAAGGAGATGCTTTTAATGCGTGAGCCTAAGTCACTTAAGATTTGTACAGCTTTTGATAAGCCTTCAAGAAGAGTTACTGAGCTTGTTCCTGACTATAACTGCTTTACTATTCCTGATGAGTTCGTTGTTGGATACGGACTTGATTACGATAGTCTCTATCGCGATTTCAGAGATGTAAAAATCTACAGAGGTAATTAATGAGTAATAATTCAAATCGTCCATCTAAGCAGAATCAGCCACTTAATAAAGGACCTAAGTTTGGTTCAGGTTTTATATTTTATGCCATTCTTATTATTGGTCTTTTATTCTTTTCAACGTTTGTATATGGGAAGAATGGTGGAACTAAGGTAGAGGCATCTCTTGCAAAGGTATATGAAGTAATTGAGAATCCATATTGTGAAGTTACAAGCGTTGAGGTTGAGGGCTCCACAATTACTATGGAGTATATAAATGCTCAGGCTAAGACTTCTTATATCACACAGAAGATCCCTTCAATTTATGTAGATAATCTTATTGATAGACTTGACGGCTACAAGGCAGCTGGGTTAATCGATGATTATAACTATATTGAGCCTGTTAACTGGGATGTTATCTTAAGTGTTTTATCCACTGTAATTCTTGGAGCAATTATTATCTTCTTCCTGTTCAGCCTTACACGTCAGTCTAAGGATAGCAACAGCGTATTCTCATTCGGTAACAGCCGTGCGAAGTTAACTTCACCTAATGAGATGAAGGTTAAGTTTGCTGATGTTGCAGGTTCCAAGGAAGAGAAGGAAGAGCTTTCTGAGATTGTTGACTTCCTTAAGAATCCTAAGAAGTATCAGGAACTTGGTGCTAAAATCCCTAAGGGTGCACTTCTCTATGGTGCTCCTGGTACTGGTAAGACATTGCTTGCCAGAGCTGTTGCAGGTGAAGCTGGAGTTCCATTCTTTTATATTTCCGGTTCTGACTTCGTTGAAATGCTTGTTGGTGTAGGTGCTTCACGTGTAAGAAGTCTTTTTGCTGATGCCAAGAAGGCTGCTCCATCAGTTATCTTTATCGATGAGATTGATGCTGTTGGTCGTAAGAGAGGTGCTGGTCTTGGCGGTGGTCAGGATGAGAGAGAGCAGACTTTGAACCAGATTCTCGTTGAGATGGATGGATTTGATGTCAATACTAATGTAATTGTAATGGCTGCTACTAACAGAGTAGACGTATTAGACCCTGCTTTGCTTAGACCTGGTCGTTTTGACAGAAGAATTATGGTAAATCCACCAGATTCTGATGAGCGTGAGGCTATCCTTAAGATTCATGCAAAGAATAAGCCACTTGATAAGGACGTAAGTCTTCGTGAAGTTGCTCTTTCTACAGTTGGATTTACAGGTGCTGATTTACAGAACCTTCTTAATGAGGCAGCTCTCCTTGCTGCAAGAAGAAATAAGAAGAAGATTTCTGCTTTGGAAATCTCTGACTCTATGTTCCGAGTAATGATGGGACCTGAGAAGAATTCCCGTAAGCTCTCTGACAGAGTTAAGAAGCTTACTGCTTATCATGAAGCAGGACATGCTATTGTGCTTCGTGCAACATCTGATTATGAGAAGGTTGACCGTGTTACTATCATTCCAGCAGGACAGGCTGGTGGTTTTACAGCTTATAAGCCTAAGGAAGACCTCGATTACTACACAGAGAAGATGCTTCTTGATTCTATCAAGATGAGTCTTGGTGGTAGAGCAGCAGAGGAGATTTTCCTTGGTGAGATTTCTACAGGTGCATCTTCCGATTTGCAGCACTGTAACAGAATCGCTACTAATATGATTAAGCGTTACGGCTTGTCTCCTAAGTTTAAGAATATGGTTTTCGGTGACGAGAACGAGGAAGTATTCGTTGGAGGTTCCTTTGGTCAGGTTCAGAGCTATTCTGATGCTACTGCAGCTGAGATTGACAGAGAAATCCAGAGAATTATCAACGAGTGCTATGAAGAGACAAAGAGAATTCTTATCGAGAAGAAGAATGTTGTTGAGGGCCTTTCGAGCAGACTTATTGAAGTTCTTAAGGTTGATTCTCCTGAGTTCGAGGCTATCTATGATGCTGATGGTAACTTAGATATAGCAAAGCAAATCTTAGAGGAACAGCGTAAGGCTGAAGCGCAGAAGCGTGCTAAGGAAGATGAGGCTAAAGCAGTAGCTGAGGAGAAGAAGGATAAGACTGAAGAGGATGAGGTTTCAGAGAATCCTGTAACAGAAGAGCAGGCTACAGAAAATGCAGAAGGGACTTCTATCCTTGATATTGAATTTGAAGAAATCAAGATCGATGATCTTGATGACGATAAGAAATCTTAATAAGGAAGTGTGACTGCCTATGATAGAACTTGAGGAGAAGATTCTAAGAGAGGGCGAGATTCTACCAGGTAATATTCTTAAGGTTGGCGATTTTCTTAACCAGCAGATTGATACAGATTTTATGGTCAAGATGGGAGAAGAAGGCGCCAGACTGTTTAAAGATGCTGGCATAACCAAGGTAATCACAGTTGAAGCTTCTGGTATAGCTTTGGCGTTCGCAGTAGCACAGGCTTTACACGTACCTATGGTTTTTGCCAAGAAATATGGTTCCGCTAATATTTCCGGAGACATCTATAAGGCATCAGTTTATTCTTATACGCATAAGCAGACATTCGACATCGTTATCAGCAAGAAATACTTGTGTGCTGATGATGTCGTTTTGATTTGTGACGATTTCCTGGCTAAGGGAAATGCTCTTAATGGACTTATTCATATTACTGAACAAGCTGGAGCCAATCTTGCTGGTGCAGTGATTGCAATCGAGAAGGGCTTCCAGGGAGGTGGCGACTTGTTACGAGAAGAGGGCGTACGAGTTGAATCTCTTGCCTTGATTGATAATATGGAAGACGGTGTAATCGAATTCCGTCATTAATCTTAGATATGTAATTCATTTACATATATACTTATTTTTTTGGAGGAGAAAAGAGTATGAAGAAGTTACTTTCTGTTCTTGTTGCTTCCGCAATGTTGTGCACAGCACTTCTTACAGGTTGTTCAGCAAGTAGCGATGAGGCTTCTGAGGGCGGATCCGCTTCAGGAGACATCACGGTTGGTGCTATTTACATCAACAGCCAGAATGATACAGCAGGTTACACATATGCTCATCATAATGGTATTACAACAGCTATGGAGAATCTTGGCTTGTCTACTACAGACAATTTAAGAATTATCGACAACGTAGCTGAGGATGACGAGCAGGTTGGTACAGCTATTGACCAGCTCGCAGGTCAGGGCTGCGATATCATCTTTGGTATCAGCTTTGGTTACCTCAATGCATTTGCTGAGGCTGCTGAAGAGTATCCAGATATCGTTTTCTGCCATGCAACAGGTTATCTCAATAATGAGACAAACTTCAACAATTACTTTGGTCGTATTTATCAGGCTCGCTACCTTGCTGGTATCGCTGCTGGTTACAAGTCCTTGGAGCTTGGTAACAATAACTTAGGATATGTTTCTGCCTGGGGTACAGAGTACGCTGAGACATGTTCTGGTATTAATGCATTCACTTTGGGTGCTCTTTCTGTTAACCCAGATGCAGTAGTTCATGTAAATCAGATTTCTACATGGGGCGATCAGGAACTCGAGCGTCAGGCTGCTGAGGTTTTGATTTCCACATATAACTGTTGTGTAGTAGCTCAGCACTGTGACTCTGCTCAGCCACAGATCGTTGCTAACGAGCAGGGTGTATATGGTTGTGGTTACAATTCTGATATGGCTACAGATGCACCTGATGCACATCTCACAGCTCCAGTTTGGAACTGGGATGTCTTCTATCAGCTTGCAATCGAGACAGCTATGAATGGTGAGGCTTCTGATTTCTTTACTACTATCGGTGGTAACTATTATGGTGGTCTCGCTGAGGGTATGGTTGATATCTCTCCTTTGACAGATAACAATGTTGCTGAGGCAGCTGAGGCAATCGCTATCGCACGTGATCTTATGGTTTCTGGTGAGTGGGATGTATTCTCCGGTACAGCTCTTGTATTCTCTGGTGATGCAGGTTCTGTAACAGTTGAGCAGGTTGCTACTGATCTCGTTACAAATGACGGTGAAGTTATCGTAGCTGCTGGTGAGCCTTCTGTTGATGATGGTGTTATCCAGGGTTCTATGAACTACTATGTAGCTGGAGTTATTGCTGAGGCTTAATTCTTAATTACCGGAGGTTTTCTTATGGCGGATGACGCTTACGCTATTGAATTACGTGGCATTTCAAAGAGCTTTGGCTCTGTCGCCGCGAATAAGAATATAAACCTTAACTTACGTAAAGGTGAGATTCTCGCGCTTTTGGGTGAGAATGGATCCGGAAAAACGACTTTAATGAACATGCTGTCGGGTATTTATACGCCCGACAGCGGTTCTATTTTTATTGATGGAAAAGAAGTAAGGATTTCTTCTCCAGACGATGCCGGAAAACTTGGTATCGGTATGGTGCATCAGCATTTTAAGCTCATAGAGCGTTTTACTGCTGCTGATAATATTTGGATTGGTAAGAAGGATAGCGGCTTCCTGCTTAAGAACAGCCGTAATAAGGAGATAGAAAAGATTGCAGCTCAGTTTGGTTTTGAGATTGACCCGACGAAGCTCGTTATGAATATGTCTGTATCAGAGAAGCAGACTTTGGAGATTATTAAGGTTTTGTGCTATGGCGCAAAAGTAATTATTCTTGACGAGCCAACAGCTGTATTAACAATTCAGGAAACAAAGAAGCTTTTCGACGTTTGCAGAAAGATGAAGGAAAGCGGACATTCTATAATAATTATTACTCATAAACTTAACGAGGTTATGGAAATTTCTGACCGCGTTGCTATTATGCGTAAGGGTGAATATATCGATACTGTTGAATCAGCTAAGACTAATGAAAAAGAATTAACTGAGCTAATGGTAGGTCATAAGGTAGACCTTAATATTGATCGACCTGTTATTGAGAAAACCAAGCCGCTGCTTGAGATTCGTGATATCTGTATTGATAAGGATGAGGGTACGCCTGCAGTAGATAAGCTGAGCTTCTATATAAGAGGCGGTGAGGTGTTAGGTGTAGCAGGTATTGCCGGAAGCGGACAAAAAGAACTTTGTGAAGCAATAGCAGGTCTTCGTAAAATTAAGTCAGGTAAGATTATTCATAAAGGCGAGAATCTTGTAGGTAAGAATTCTAAGCAGATTGCTGAGAAGGGTATCGCGATGAGTTTTATCCCTGAAGATCGTCTTGGTATGGGTTTGGCACCATCTTTATCTGTTGCTGATAACGTTATGCTCAAGAATTATTCTGATTCCTTTGGATTACTTGTTGACCGTAAAAAGGCTCGTAAGGAGGCTCATGAGATAGTTGATCAGTTATCAATTGTTACACCTTCAGTAGATACACCAGTAAGAAGACTGTCTGGTGGTAATGTTCAAAAAGTCTTGCTTGGCCGTGAGATTAAGTCTGAACCTAATGTTCTGATTACTGCATACCCTGTAAGAGGCCTTGATATTAATTCTTCATATACAATCTATGGGATTATTAACGAACAGAAGAAAAAGGGTGTTGGAGTTCTGTTTATAGGTGAGGACTTAGACGTAATGCTCGCTTTATGTGACAAGATTATGGTTATGTGCCACGGTAAACTTATGGGTGTTGTTCATGCGAATAAGACTGATAAGGAACAGTTAGGACTTATGATGACTGGTGCACTTAACATTGTAGATGCCAAGGAAGGTAAGACTGCTGGTATTGCCCGTGATTCTGCATTAACAGAAGATGAATGGGAAGAAGCAGCAGATATGAGTGAGGGAGGTTCCGAAGAATGAAATCTTTCCACCTGATTAGAAGAACTGATGTTAGTTTGAAGCAGAAGATATTACTCTATGTTATAGGCATAGTTATATCATTTATTATTGGAGGCATCTTCCTTGCTTCTCTTGATATTAACCCTATAGTTTATTATCGCGATATGATTACTATCGGTCTTATCGGTAATCGTTATCCTGCAAAGTGCGTAGAAGGCTTTTTGAAGTTATTTGTACCTTTGCTTATAACCTCTGTTGCTTTGTCCTTATCTTTTAAGATGAGATTCTGGAATATTGGTGGTGAGGGAGAATTTATTACTGGTGCAATCCTTGCTGCCTGGGTTGCTTTTAAGGCTGGTCCAGTGCTCCCAACTGCTGCAGTTATTCCTCTAATGAGTATAGTAGCGGCTTTAGGTGCTGGTATTATTGGTTTTTTAACAGCACATCTTAAGGTTAAATTCAATACAAATGAGACTCTGGTAACTCTTATGCTTAACTATATTATGCTTTATGTAATTAAGTATATTGGTGAGACAAAGGCTGACTGGAACTTCTTCTTAAGAGATGAGTCTGAACGTCCTGTATTTGCCAAATTTCCTGAAAGTGCGATGATGCCTGGCATTGAGATTGGTAATTTTACTCTGCTGTCATCTGTAATTGTAGCTATCCTGATTACTGTTGGTGTTTATTACTACATCAAGACAACAAAGCATGGTTTTGAGGTTTCTGTAGTAGGTGACAGTTCTAATACAGCAAAATATGCTGGAATGAGTGTCTATAGAATTACTGTCAGAACAATCTTTATCTCAGCTGCTCTTATCGGTATAGCAGGTGCATTTACAGCAGCATCTTCTGGAACAATCTCTGCTGACATTACCAATAACGTAGGTTGGACTGGTGTTATCGTAGCATGGCTTTCCAAACTCTCAACTCCAACTATTGCTCTTGTTAGTGTGCTTATATCGATTCTTCAGTATGGATGTCAGATTGCTTCTTCATCCTATCCATCTATCGACCATAATTTCGCTGATTTGATGCAGGGTATTTTCTTGTTCTCAATCCTTGCAGCAGACTTCTTCGGAACCTTCAAGATTGTTAAGACAGGAGGAAAGAAAGATGCTTGATGTAATTACTCTTTTCATTTTTAACATAGTAATCTATAGCATTCCTCTCCTATATGCTACTTGTGGAGAAATCGTAGTTGAGAAGTCTGGATCTCTTAACCTGGGTGTTGAAGGTACAATGGCTATCGGTGCTGTATTTGGTTTCCTGGCTGGCTGTGGCGCAAACTCTTTGCCTGTTGCTTTGCTTGTAAGCTTTATAACATCCGCTTTAGTAGGTGCTATTTTCTCTTTGTTTACCATTACTCTTCAGGCTAATCAGAATGTAACAGGTCTTACTATTACAACAATTGGTGTAGCTGTTTATTTCTATGTAGGTAATGCATTAGGTAAGGACTGGCCTTATTATCCAGATGCCGATAAGTTCGTAAAGCAGGCTTCTGCTATTGAGATTCCTGGTTTGTCACAGATTCCACTTGCAGGTAAGGCTTTTTTCTCCCATAACATTCTTGTTTATCTGGCTGTTGTTATAGCTATATTGTTGTGGATTTATTTTGAAAAGACTACAGTAGGACTTAAGCTTAGAGCTATTGGCGAGAATCCTGGTGCTGCCGATTCTCTGGGTATACATATTGTAAAGTATAAGTATCTCCATATTATGCTTGGTTCAGGAATTATGGGTATTGGTGGTCTTTATATGGGCCTTAACCTTGGTGGTACTTTTGAAGGAAGTAACTGCTGGATTAATGGTTATGGATGGATTGCAATCGCACTTGTAATCTTTGCTAACTGGTCCACATCAAAAGCTATACTTGGAACCTTTGTGTTCGGTTTCTTCAATACCTTAAGGATATATAATGCGCCATTGGCATCAACTTTCCCTAATGCATTAGGATGGCTGTCTAAGATCCCTTCTCAGTTCTTTTCAGCCTTGCCATTTGTTGTTACCCTCATAGTTCTCATCGTAAGTTCTATGCGCCAAAGTAAGAATAGCAACTGCCCATCTGCAATCGGATTAAATTATTATCGAGAAGACAGATAATTTATGTGACCTGACTATTATGATTCCCGTCTTTATTGATAGAAGATGGGAATTAATCTTTGATGCAAAGGAATGACATGGAAGACGAGTTAATTCTGAATTTATACTTCGATCGAAACGAAGATGCTATAAGTCAGACGAGAGTTAAGTATTCTCGTTTGCTTCATAGTGTAGCTTTTGGAATACTCAAAAACCACGAAGACTCTGAGGAGTGTGAGAACGATACATACCTTAAGGCCTGGAATACCATTCCTCCAACGCGTCCAGACATCTTGTCTGCTTTCCTGTCTCGCATTACCCGTAATTTGTCACTCGACATGTACGAGAAGATGCATGCAGCAAAGAGAGGTGGTAACGAAGTGCCTTTAATCTTAGATGAATTAGCAGAAGTTGTTCCATATGAAGGTATGGATAGTGAAGACCAGACACAAAGTGAGGAGCTTAAAAGAATTCTTGATGATTTCTTAAGTGAACTGGCACCAGATGCACGTATGATTTTTATGCGTCGCTACTGGTTTGGTGATTCTGTTCAGGAAGTTGCTGACAAACTTCATTTCGGTAAGAGCAAAGTTAAGATGAGCCTTCTTAGATCCCGCGATAGTCTTAAGGTGAAACTGGAGAAGGAGGGGTACGCGCTATGAGTAAGAAGATTAATAACGAGATGCTATTCCGTGCCTTAAGCGATGTAGACGATAAATATATTGAAGAAGCATTGAATTATTCTTTTAAAGAAAGCAGGGCCAAAGTATCAACTCTTCGTACCCGTGCTTTGATTGGATCTATCGCTGCTATTGCTGTCGCAGTAGTAGGTGGGATAATTATCTTTAATAGTGTGGAGGGTACTAATAAGACTGCAGAAGTAGAACGCTATCGAGCTCCTCATAATGAGGCACAGCAGGAAACTGTTGCAGCTTACATCCAGGATGGGGCGGAAGAGGCTGCCGAAGTTAATTCTTATTATGGTGCAGTAGCTGAATTAACTGAAGATGCAATCGAAGAAGAGGTTGCGGATTCTAATTTTGTTAATAGTATAGATATCGAAGTACCTTCTGAACTCGATGGAATAACAACTTATGATTATGAATTTTGTGACGGATTAATAAGAACATCATACTTTGATGCAAATGGTGAATTGTTGCTTGAGATAAATCAAATTATCACAGATTCTGAGTCGGATATTCTTAATGATTCTGGTATCAATTATCTCGAGAGCTATGAAGCTGTAGCATTTTCTGATGATATAACTTTGTATCGTGATGGCGAATACTACTTAGGTGCTACTGTATCCAGGAATGATGAATTATTTATCATTCGTACTCCGTTAGGTGTGAGCGAGGATACATTGCAGACAATTATTAGTCAGATTTGATGCAATTTTCTGTAAAACTAATATATTGACTTTACTATTTAGGTGAGCGATTATAACTTGTTAAATTTTATAGTTGTTTACTAAATAGGAGAAGAAGAATTGAAGAATATTTTAAAGTTTCTTAAGGGGTCGGAGCTAACAGTATTACTGATTGTGCTCCTGCTTATCTTACAGGCTTACTGTGATTTGTCTTTGCCTAATTACACAAGTAAGCTTATCAATGTAGGTTTGCAGCAGAATGGTATTGAATATGCTGCGCCAAATACTATTCGTGAAGAGACTATGCAGGAATTGGAACTCTTCATGCCAGATGAGGATGTTGCTACTTTGAATGAAGCATATTCAGATGAAGACGGCGATGGAATCTACTCCTTGAAGTCTGGTATCGATATAGAAGTAATAAGCGATATGCTTGCAATGCCTGAGGCTGTTTATTTCCAGATGAATAACAGTGAATTCTCAGAGATTTCTATCGAAGATATTAAGACTGCAATTGATATGGGGCTCATGACTAAGGAGCAGTTCTTGGATGGTATTAATGAGAGAATTGCTTCCTATGGTGATCTTAACGAATCTTATCTTAACCAGATTGCTGTAGCATTTGTAGCATCTGAGTATGAAGGACAGGGATTAGAGCTAGAAACAGTTCGTAATCACTATCTCTTCGTAGTTGGATTTAAGATGATTCTCATGACATTATTTATGTCAATTACAGCTATTATCACTGGTTATTTTGCTTCTAAGACTTCTGCCAAGGTTGGTATGACACTTCGTGAAGCTTTGTACAGCAAGGTTATGAAGTTTACTAATGCTGAGATGGAGAAATTCTCTACAGCATCTCTTATCACAAGATCTACAAATGATATCCAGCAGGTACAGATGGTAATCGGAATGATTTTGAGAATGGTGGCATATGCACCTATTCTTGCAGTATTCGGTATTATCAGAGTAGTTCAGACTAGATCTGGAATGAGCTGGATTATTGTAGTAGCTGTAATTACACTTTGTGCATTGGTTGGTATCTTGGTTGCTATTGCAATGCCTAAGTTTAAGCAGATGCAAAAGCTCGTTGATAACTTAAATCTCGTATCCCGTGAGATTCTTACTGGTATTATGCCAATTCGTGCTTTTACCCGTGAACTTCATGAGCAGAAGAGATTTGAGAAGGCAAACAAAGATCTTTACGATACACAGATTTTTACTAACCGTGCAATGACATTTATGATGCCAATTATGATGTTTATCATGAATGGCGTATCAATCCTTATCGTATGGATTGGTGCAAGCAGAGTTGATGCCGGAGCAATTCAGGTTGGTGACCTTACAGCTTTTATAACATATTCTATGGTTATCGTAATGAGCTTCCTGATGCTCTCCATGATTTCAATTATTCTCCCACGTGCTGGTGTAGCTGCCGACCGTATTGTTGAGGTATTGAACACTGAGATTTCACTTAACAATCCTGCTAAGGCAAGAGATGAAGAAATCAAGAACAGTAAGGGTGAGATTGAATTCTCTAATGTAAGTTTTGCATATCCTGGTGCCGAGAGCTGCGCACTTGAGAACTTGACATTTACTGCTAAGCCTGGTCAGGTAACAGCAATTGTTGGTTCTACAGGATGTGGTAAGTCAACACTCCTTAACCTGATTCCTCGTTTCTTCGATGTAACTGAAGGAGCTATTACTTTGGATGGTGTTGATATCAGAGAAGTTACACAGCAGGCTTTAAGAGACAAAATTGGTTATGTACCTCAGAAGGGTATGCTCTTCTCTGGAACTATCGAGAGCAACATCAAGTATGGTGGTGATTCTATCTCTGATGAAGATATGAAGGAAGCTGCTTCTATTGCTCAGGCAGAAGAGTTTATCGATGGTAAGGAAGAGAAGTACGCTTCCGCTATTGCTCAGGAAGGTTCTAATGTATCTGGTGGACAGAGACAAAGACTTTCTATTGCAAGAGCAATTGCAAAGAAGCCTCAGATTTATCTCTTCGATGATTCTTTCTCTGCTCTTGACTATAAGACTGATTTGAAGCTTCGTTCCGAACTTATGAAGCGTACACAAAATTCCACAGTAATTATTGTTGCTCAGAGAATTTCGACAATTCTTCATGCAGACAAGATTTTGTGTATGGAGGATGGAAAAATCGTTGGTCAGGGTACACATGAAGAGCTTATGAAGACCTGCAATACATATATGGAAATTGCAAAGAGCCAGCTTTCTGAGAGAGAGCTCTCTGAGAATGGAGGTGCTTTGTAATGGGTGAGAATAGACGTAGACGTATGGGCGGACGCCGTGGTATTGGTGAGAAGCCTAAGGATTTTAAGGGAACAATCAGAAAACTTCTGGCATACATGGGCAACTATAAGTTCGCTGTACTTGTAGTTATGATTTTTGCGGTTGGCTCTACAATCTTTAACGTAATAGGACCTAAGATTCTTGGTAAGGCTACAACAGAGTTGTTCGAAGGCTTAATTGCCAAGATCTCTGGTACTGGTAGCATTGACTTTGATAAAATTGCCAAGATTCTTCTTTCACTCTTGGCGCTTTATGGCGTTAGTGCAGTCTTTGCTTTCGTTCAGGGATGGATTATGACAGGTATCTCACAGAAGATGAGTTTTAAGCTTCGTGAAGATATTGATAAGAAGATTGACAGGATGCCTCTTTCTTACTTTGAGGGTAATACAGTAGGTGATATTCTCTCTCGTATTACAAATGACGTAGATACATTAGGTATGTCCTTGAATCAGTCAATTACACAGCTTATTACATCTGTATGTACTTTGGTTGGTGTATTGGTAATGATGTTCTCTATCTCTGGAATCATGACAGCTATTACTTTGGTTATCCTTCCAGTTTCTATCATTCTAGTATCTCTTATTGTTAAGCGTTCCCAGAAATACTTCTTTGCACAGCAGCAGTACTTGGGACAGATTGATGGTCAGATAGAGGAGACTTTCTCAGGTCATAATGTTGTTAAGGCATTTAACCGTGAGGATAAGGAACTTGAAAATTTCTGCGAAACTAACAATATCTTATATGAGTCTGCATGGAAGAGTATGTTCTTTTCAGGCTTGATGCAGCCAATCATGAACTTTGTAAGTAACTTAGGTTATGTTGCCGTTGCAGTATCTGGTGCGATGCTCGCATCTTCTGGAAGAATTACTCTTGGTGACATTACTGCATTTATTCAGTACGTTAAGACTTTTACTCAGCCAATCACTCAGATGGCTCAGGTATCCAATATGCTTCAGTCTATGGCGGCTGCAGCAGAGCGTATCTTCCAGTTCTTAGATGAGCCAGAAGAAGTAGCTGATGTTGAGAATCCTGTTGATGCAACTGGTCTTGACGGTAGCGTAAGCTTTGATCATGTTAAGTTTGGCTATAATAAGGACAAGACAATCATCCATGACTTTAACCTCGATGTTGCTCCAGGTAAGATGGTTGCTATCGTAGGACCAACTGGTGCAGGTAAGACTACTATCGTAAAGCTCCTTATGAGATTCTATGATGTTGACAGTGGTGAGATTCGCATTGGTGGTAAGCCAATTACACAGTTCAAGCGTGGCGAGGTTCGTGAGAATTTCGGTATGGTTCTTCAGGATACCTGGTTATTCCATGGTTCTATTATGGAGAATATTCGTTATGGTCGTCTCGATGCTACTGATGAAGAAGTTATCAAAGCAGCAAGAGCAGCTAGAGCCGACAGATTTATCCGTTCACTGCCAGGTGGCTATAATATGGAACTTAACGAGGAGTCAACTAACGTATCTCAGGGTCAAAAGCAGCTTCTTACTATAGCAAGAGCTCTCCTTGCAGATAATCCTATCCTGATTCTTGATGAGGCTACATCATCTGTTGATACAAGAACAGAGCATCTCATTCAGCAGGCTATGGAAGAGCTTATGAAGGGAAGAACAAGCTTCGTAATTGCGCAT
Source organism: Saccharofermentans sp. (assembly GCA_045600625.1). Lineage (GTDB taxonomy): Bacteria > Bacillota > Clostridia > Saccharofermentanales > Saccharofermentanaceae > Saccharofermentans. The sequence goes on along the minus strand of JAZRYF010000013.1, from coordinate 49,012 downwards.
AGACTTTCTACAATTAAGAATGCTGATATCATCCTTGTAATGCGTGATGGTGATATAGTTGAGCAGGGTAACCACGAAGAGTTGCTTGCCAAGGATGGCTTCTACGCGCAGCTTTATAACGCTCAGTTTGAGCAGGCTGTATAAGCTTCAATTAAATCAAATCTCAAGCGGGCTGTCTCTGGTGAGACGGCCCATTTTTGTATGATTATTATGAGTATTTATTATGAAGTCTATGTAATCTTCTATGTATTTGAAATTACATAGAATAGAACATACGAATGCTGAGGTCACCACTTTCATGAGGTTAATAAATTATAAATATGCTTGACACTTAATAGTGATAGTGTAAAATTACACTTATAGTGTTAAGGAGGTAATTATGGAATTATTGCTTATACTACTAATATTACTAATATTAGCATCACCTGTTCTTATGGTGGTGTTCCTTGCTTTATATTTGAATGAGAGATCCAAGGTTAAGACTTTGGAAGCTAAGCTCAAGGAGACTTCTGCTACAAATAGCGTAATTAATCAGACTCCGGTTGCACCAGCTCCTGCTAAGTCTACTGAAGCTCCTGTTGCACCAGTAGCTCAGGTCAAAGCTCCAGTGTCCCCAGTTGTTCAAACTACTCCTGTAACTCCAGTAGCTTCTGCACCAGCTAAGACTTCAACTCAGACACCAGCACCTAAGAAATTCTCAGGTATTACAATTACTTTTGCGGTTGGTGTACTGCTTCTTACAATTGTTGCTGCTGTATTCGTATCATCTTCCTGGGGCTTTGTAGGTGACATTGGAAGAGTGGTAGTACTTCTTGCTTACCTTGCAATTGTATTTGGACTTTCTTTCTTATCTGATAAGGTATTGAACCTCAAGCAGACTGGATTTGCTTTCTATACACTCGGAAGCTTCCTGTTCCCAATTATCATTACAGGTATTGGAGCTCTGAATTTGTTTGGTGACTCCTTTTCCATCTCAGCTGGTAATGGTGCTTTGGTTGGTGCCTGCGCTGCTTTGTCTTTTGGCTTATGTGGTGTAATTGGAACCAGGATTTATAAGAAAAAGTCTTATTATGCGATTTCTTATCTTGGATTTACATGGGCAGTTTTATTTGTCGCTGGTCAGATTGGTGGGCATGTTGTAGGCTTTGCGGCTCTTGGAGTAATCGCGCTCATCCTTCAGCTTATTAAAGTATTTAAGAAAAATCTTGCCCTTAAGTATTTTGATATCTATAGCGAGGTAGTCACATATGTTGCGGCACTTGCAAGCTTTGGTTACATGTTTGCCGATAATGATATTCCAGCAATTATTGGCTGCATCGCTGCTTCTAGTAGTATGGTTCTCCTATCCATGAACCCTAGAAGATCATGGGTAAGCTATGTGGCTCCTGTTGTGGCACTTACTGTATGGGGATGTTCTCTGTTTATGGCATTTGACTATGCTAAAAGCTATGCACACCTCATTGGCGGCCTTGTAATCGTATTACTTTACCTTGCTTTCTTTTTCATTAAGCGTAATAACTATCTCACAGATTTTTTATATCCTGCAGCGATGGTGCTTTTCGCGGTTATCGCTGATAATGGCATAACAGTTGGTGGACTGATATCTATTATTATGGCAGCTGTAATCATGGCGTGCATGGTTTGGCGCAAAAATGTTGACTTCGCGGTTAAGGTTTTGGCAGCGATTCTTTTCTCATGGATTGTTCCTCTAGCTGCTCGAAATGCATTTGCTTTGGCTCTACCAGAAAACACTGAGATTAGCAACTTTGTAGCTATTACCGTTAGTGTGATAGCAATATTAAGTTACGTTATCAGATTCTTTGTGAGTAGTGAGAAGCTTCGTGAGAGCAGACTTATCTGTGAGGCTTTGACATCAGCCAGTTTGCTGTTTACTACTATTAATATGTTTATTACACACACAGGAATTATCAGAATTATTGATGCCTCAATCTTGATGATTCTCTGGATGATGCTCTTAGTTAGTACAGCTTATAACAGAGCTAATAGCGATAAGGTTAGAATCAATACAGTAATCTTTGCTACATTAACTATGATTTCATCGATTCTTTTGACTGGTGTAGTATTTGATTATTTTAAGAGCATTAATTTTGATTACTTCTACATGACTTCATTAATATTAATGAATCTGTTGGCATTAGTTTTTAAGTTCTTACCTGACAGCTTAACAAATACTGCTAAGAAGTACATGAGACCTCTGGGAATTATCTCCATAATTCTTGGCACAATCATGCTTGTTTCAGGTGCAATTGCATTTGATTATAACTGGCTCACATTACTATTCTGTGCATTAAACCTTGGAATAATGTATCTATACAGATTTAACTATCCTGGTTTTATTGCCATGAGTATATCTGTTCTTGTCACTTTAAATATTATTAGTGATACAAAATTAACGGGAATTGCATATGACCTTGTTATTCTTGCTGTATTCATTGTGCTAAGTGTAATTGGTCATGTATTCCATAAAAAGTATTTTACCAAGGGTATCTTCGACTGGTTCTCATTAATTCCAGTGCTAATGATGTTTGTATTCAATAATGATGAGTTCACACCTTTGCTTTTGGCATTATTCGTTCTTAACTTTATTGGCAGAACAAAAACAAAGACAAGGACACTTATTGGAATCTCTTCAATTTTTGTGTTCTCATGCATTTATACAGCAATCATCAGACATATGGATCTGTCTACTATCGTAACTGTTAGATTGTTTGTAGCAATGATGCTTGTCTGCGTATTGCTTAACAGATATGTGATTAAGCCATTTAGCGCTAATGCAATGAGAATAATCTGGTTCATCGCTGTATCTCTGGCTTTGGTAATTGAAGGCTTTGCAGCTATGTTTACAGGATATATTACTGATCTTCTCCTTAATGGTGTTACATCACTTGGTATCTTTATCCTGTCATTCATCATTAAGAGAAAACTATGGTTTACTCAGAGTATAGTGTCAATTTTGCTTATAGGACTATATTTCTCTATCGTATTTGGTTCTAGTATCGTATGGCTTATCTATTTACTCTTTGCAGGTGTAATTCTCATTACCATTGCAGCTGTTAATGAAGGAAAGAAGCGTAAGGCTGAGAAGAATAACCTGACCAGTGACTGGAAATGGTAACTCTCTATCGCGCTAAAGCAATTTTGCTGATATAATACGCGGGTGTTATGAAACAAAAAGGAGAAATGGTATGAAGAAGTTTTTCGCACTCGCACTCGCAGCAGCTATGCTCGTAGTGCCTTTCGCAGGTTGCTCTGCACAGACAGAGGAAGCTAAGGAGCAGTTTGTTGTTGGTTTTGACGCAGAGTTCCCACCAATGGGTTTCGTTGCTGAGGATGGTTCTTACACTGGTTTTGACCTTGATCTCGCAGCTGAGGTTGCTTCAAGACTTGGTATGGAGTTCGTAGCTCAGCCAATCGACTGGGATTCCAAGGATATGGAGCTCACATCTGGTAACATCGACTGTATCTGGAATGGATTTACAATGACAGGTCGTGAAGATGCTTATGCTTGGACATCTGCTTACATGAACAATGCACAGGTTATTGTTGTAACAGCAGATTCTGGTATTACATCTCTTGATAATCTTAACAGTGCAGTTTTCTGTGCTCAGAGAGATTCTTCTGGTCTTGCAGCTATCTATGAGGCTGGACTTGATGTAATCGCTACTGACGTTGTTGAGGTTGATACATACCTTAACGCTATGATGCAGCTCGGTGCTAACGGTGTTGACGCTATCGTAATGGATGAGATCGTTGCTCGTTATGAGATTGAGAATTCTGGTTATGATTTTGTAGTTCTTGAGCAGTCTTTGGCACCAGAGGAGTACGGTGTTGGTTTTGCTCTTGATAATACAGAGCTTCGTGATCAGGTTCAGGCTACTCTCGAAGAAATGGCAGCTGATGGAACACTTGCTAGAATTTCTAACGAGTGGTTCGGTGCAGACATCACAACAATCGCTAGATAATTAGCACTTTAAGTCCCCATCGTTTTCATTGAGAAGCGATGGGGATTTTTTTTACTAAAACAGGGGTTATCCTAATGGACAGATACATTTCGACAATCACACAACTTGCTGCTGGTTTTAAGTTCACACTTATTATCTTCGCATTTACCATCCTTTTTTCAATTCCACTTGGTTTGCTGGTAGCTAAGCTTCGCATGTCTAAGCTCAAATTAGTTAGTGGGCTTACCAGAGTTTATATCTCAATAATGCGTGGCACACCTTTGATGCTTCAGCTTTTACTTGTTTACTTTCTTCCTAATATGTTATTTGGAATTGCTCTCCGCGACTTAAACTTCGGAGGCGTTGATTACAGACTTACAGCTACTGTAATCGGTTTTAGTTTAAATTATGCAGCTTATTTTGCTGAGATTTTCCGTGGTGGTATTCAGTCTATTCCTAAGGGACAGTATGAAGCCGCACAGATACTCGGCTTCACAAATACACAGACATTCTTCAAGATTGTTTTACCACAGGTTGTAAAGAATGTTCTTCCAGCCGTAACTAATGAGGTTATTACACTCGTTAAGGATACATCCCTCGCGCAGGTTTTATCCGTAACAGAAATGTTTACTGCAGCCAAGGCTTTGTCTTCAGCACAAGTTTCCATTATGCCTTTAATTGCAGCAGGCGTTTTCTACTATGTAATGAACGGACTTGTTGAGATTTTTATGAATCGCTTTGAGAAGAGCATGAACTATTACCACTAAGGAGGATTTTTATGAAGCTGCTCGAAATGAAAAAAGTAAGAAAATCCTTTGGTGACCTGGAGGTTCTTAAGGGGATTGATCTTGAAGTAAATCAGGGTGAAGTTGTTGCTATTATTGGACCATCTGGTGGAGGTAAATCAACACTTCTAAGATGTGCAACTACACTTGAGACAATTGATAGTGGTTTTATCGCTATTGGTGGAGATACACTTGTTTCTACACCTGACGGTTCAGACAAGGCTCAGTATGTAGATAAGCACGAGATGACTGAGATTAGATCTAAGTTTGGTCTTGTATTCCAGAATTTTAATCTGTTTCCACATTTTTCTGTTCGTCGTAATATTACTGAGGCTTTAGTTGCAGTTCATAAGAAGAGTAAGGAAGAGGCTAATAAAATCTGCGATGAATTATTAGCAAAGATGGGACTTTCTGAAAAGGGTGACAGCTATCCATGTAATCTTTCTGGAGGTCAGCAGCAGCGTGTAAGTATTGCTCGTGCATTGGCTACTAACCCAGAGATTCTATTCTTTGATGAGCCAACATCCGCTTTGGACCCTGAACTTACAGCTGGCGTGTTGAAGGTTATAAGAGACCTCGCAGAAGAGAAGATGACTATGGTTATCGTAACTCACGAGATGAGCTTTGCTAGAGACGTGGCAGACAGAATTATCTTCATGGATGGCGGTGTTATCGTTGAAGAAGGCCCTGCGTCTGAAGTAATTAATAATCCTAAGAATCAGAGAACCAAGGAATTCCTAGCGGGGTATTAATTCAATAATAGTTGATTTATTGCGTTAAAAAGCCTGGCGATAAAAGCCAGGCTTAGTTTTTTCACTTAATACTTAAGCTGATTACTTGCTGCTAAGTAAAGCATTTGCTCTTTCCAAAGCTGCATCGATGTGTTCGCAGAAGTTATCCTTTCCAACAGCTTCAATGAATCCAGCCTTTTCCATAAGTCTAATAGGACGCTCGTTAACGTGTGAGAATACCATCTGAACGTTATTTTTCTTACAGCGCTCATAAAGACCTTCGAGAGAGTGCATAGCGGTAGCATCGAGCTCAGGTACGCCTCTCATACGGATAATCAATACCTTAGTGAAGTCCTTCAAAGTGATATTTGCAATCTGATCTGCAGCACCGAAGAACATAGGGCCTGAAATCTCATATACACGAACTTCGTGAGGAACAGTCTTTAAGTAAGTAGCATCCTTATCGTTCTCCATATCAGGGATGTCATAAGTCCATCCACGAACCTCAGCCTCATCACCCATATGCTTCATAAAGAGTACGCATGCCATGAGCATACCAACTTCGATAGCAACTACGAGGTCGAATACTACAGTAAGGACGAATGTAACAACCAATACAGCGATATCACTCTTGGATGACTTTTTAACGAGTGATACGAATGCTCTCCACTGACACATGTTATAAGCAACAATGAAGAGAATAGCGGCGATTGTTGGCATTGGAATCCAAGAGGCATAAGGCATAAGGAACAATACTACAAGTACAAGGGAGAGGGCGTGAACCATACCAGCAACTGGTGTACGACCACCATTGTTGATATTAGCAGCTGTTCTCGCGATAGCTCCTGTAGCAGGGATACCGCCAAAGAGCGCAGAACCTGCATTACCGATACCCTGAGCGATAAGCTCCATGTTGGATCTGTGTCTTGAACCAATCATACCATCAGCAACTACAGCTGAGAGTAAAGACTCGATAGCAGCGAGAATGGCGATAGTAAAAGCATCAGGAGCAACGTTACGCATAGCCTCTAAGCTAAATGCAGGTATTACGAATGTAGGGAGTCCGCTCTTAATTGTATAGAGGTCACCGATAGTTTTAACGTCAGTAAATACAAACTTTGACAGGAGAATACCAACGATTACAGCTAGTAAAGATCCTGGGATTTTCTTGTTGATATAAGGCCAGATAATTAATACGAAAAGGCAGATGGCACCAACTGCCATAGCCTGCCAGCTGAATGTACCGATATTCTTAACGATTGCCTCGAGCTTCTCAAGTGTCTCGATTGTAACTGTACCTTCAGGGTAAGTAAGACCTAAGAAATCCTTAATCTGACCAACGAGAATTGTTACTGCGATACCAGCAGTAAATCCTGTTGTAATTGTATAAGGGATGTACTTGATGTAGCTACCAACTCTAAGTAAACCCATGATGATAAGAATGATACCTGCCATGATTGTAGCAAGTGCTAATCCTTCCATGCCGTTCTTGGCAACGATACCTGCAACTATTGTTGCAAAAGCTGCTGTAGGACCTGCTATCTGAACACGGCTACCACCGAAGAAGGAGATTAAAAATCCCGCGATGATTGCTGTATAGATACCATTCTCTGGACCAACGCCAGAAGCTAAAGCCAAAGCGATTGATAACGGGAGTGCAATGATTGCTACGATAATACCTGCAATAACATCATTTACGAACTGCTTGCCGCTATACTTCTTCATTACAGAGAAGAGCATCGGCTTAAGTTTGTCTTTACTATTCATAATGACCTCGATAAATTGAATTTTGATAATCGAAATAACCATTAAGAATAATAATTATCCACTCTTCGTTATTCAATTAAGAGTAATAAACAAAAAAGAGATAGATGATTAACGTTTTATTGTTAAGTACGCGTAAAACTTCTATCTTATTGACTTTATTATATATAAGTGGTTTAATCCTAGACAAAGCGTTGAAGGGAATAAAGATGCATATCTTCGCGTACAGAGAGCCGTCGGGTGGTGCGAGACGGTCGTGAGAATGTAGGATGAGTCATCCCGGAGCTGTAAGGCCTAAAGCCTCTGGGTAATTAAGTCTTATCGGGTACTCCCGTTATAGAGACAGGTGTTGATAGACACCGCTAAGTGAGGGTTACACCTAAGAAGAGTGGTACCGCGGAATTGATTTTTCGTCTCTTCTACGAGTTTTTCTCGTGGAAGAGTTTTTTTACGGAAAATAAAATTTATTTGAGAGGAGACGTCTTATGAAATTAAGCGGAGCTGAAATTGTTATTGAGACGCTTATAGAGCAGAATGTAAAGACGATTTTCGGTTACCCAGGAGGTACCGTAATTGATATTTATGACCAGCTTTATAAGAAATCAGACAGAATCAATCACGTATTGGCAGCACATGAGCAGGGCGCTGCGCATGCTGCAGATGGTTATGCAAGAGCAACAGGAGAGCTTGGCGTCGTCCTCGCTACATCTGGTCCAGGTGCAACAAACCTAGTTACAGGTATTGCTACAGCATATCTTGATTCTGTACCTATGCTTGCTATTACTGGTAACGTTGGTACAAGCATGATTGGTAAGGACAGTTTCCAGGAGATTGATATTACTGGTGTGACTCTTCCAATTACAAAGCATAATTTTATCGTTACTGATGTTGCAGATCTTGCTGACACAATCAGAGAAGCTATCAGAATTGCCAAGTCTGATCGTCCAGGTCCTGTACTCGTAGATATTCCTAAGGATGTACAGAACAATAAAGCTGAGTTCTCATATAAGGCTCCAGTAGCTAAGTCTGAGCCAGTTCCAGCTCCAGATTCTGCTGTAACAAAGGCTTGTGAGATGATTGCTGATGCATCCCGTCCTTACATTTATTTTGGCGGTGGTGCTACAAGAGCATCTGCTGGTGCTTTGATTTCTGAACTTGCTGATAAGATTGATGCTGTTATGGGTTGTTCCATGATGGGTCTTTCCGAGATTCCAACTCAGCTTGAGAGATTTTTGGGAATGCAGGGTATGCATGGTCATTATGCTTCATCTAAGGCTATGGCTAAGGCTGACCTCATCATCTCTGTAGGTGTTCGTTTCTCTGACAGAGCTACGGGTAACAAAGCTAAGTTTGCAACAGGTGCACGTAAGATTCATATCGATGTGGACGCAGCTGAATTAAGCAAGAATATTCCAGCTGATTTGGAAGTTGCATGTGATATCTCTGATTTCTTAAGAAAGCTTATTGATAAGGTTGATTACAAGCGTAATCCTAACTGGATGGAGAAGGTAGCTAAGCTTAAGGAGCAGGAGAATGAGTATGAACCTGAGAATCATCTCCCAAGAGAAGCCATCAAGGCTATCGCTGATATTGTTGATGATGATACTGAACTTGCAACAGACGTAGGTCAGCATCAGATGTGGGCCGCTCAGTATTATGACTTCAAGAAGAAGAGAACATGGATCTCTTCTGGTGGTCTTGGAACAATGGGCTTTGGTATGGGTGCAGCAATAGGTGCTTCTTATGGCGCTGGTAAGAAGACTGTACTTGTTACTGGTGATGGAAGCTTCGGAATGAACTTAAATGAGCTTGCTACAGCTGTTACATATAATGTTCCACTTACAATCGTTCTTCTTAACAACGGTGTACTTGGTATGGTTCGTCAGTGGCAGCACATTTTCTATAACGATACATTCTCTAACACCACGCTTGCCCGTAAGACAGACTTCGTTAAGTTTGCTGAGAGCTTTGGTGCAACTGCCTTTAGAGCAGAGAGTATCGAGGAGTTTAAGGAGGTTTTTGCCAAGGCATATGCGGTTGAAGGCCCTTCTCTTGTTGACTTAAGAATCGACAAGGACGAACTCGTACTTCCAATGCTTAAGCCAGGTGGATCATTTGATAAGTTGATTCTTACAAAAGAGGAGGCTGAAGGATAATGGATAAGAATTCTTTTATTATTGCTATTTATGTAGATAACAAGTCCGGTGTCCTCACAAGAGTATCAAGCCTTTTCACAAGAAGAGGATACAATATCGATACATTATCAGTAGGTGAGGCAGAAGATCCTAATTTCTCCAGAATTACAGTTTCTATGATAGGTACTTCTGAAGACAGAAATCAGTTAATTTCTCAGCTTAAGAAGTTGTATAATGTTAAGAAGGTTGAAGTCATCAGTGCTGAGCAAGGTATCCGTCGTGAGCTCTTACTTGTTAAGGTTAAGAATTCACCTGAGACTAGAGCGGATCTTCGTGATACTGTTGACGTATTCAAGGCTAAGATCATCGACTATTCAGCTGATGCAATGTGCCTTGAGATAACAGGTGATACAAGCAAGGTAAATGCATTCCTTGATAATATGAAGCCATTCGGAATTATCGAGATTTGCAGAACTGGTATCGTTGCTATTGAGCGCGGACCAGAGAGCTTGATTAATAAGTAATATAAATTATTTACGGAGGTATACGTAAAATGAACAGAATTTTCTATGAGAAGGATTGCGACATCGCAAAGCTCGACGGCAAGACAGTTGCTATCATCGGTTATGGTTCTCAGGGTCACGCACATGCTTTGAACCTTAAGGAGTCCGGTGTTAATGTAATCATTGGTTTGTACGAGGGTTCCAAGAGCTGGGCAAAGGCTGAGGCTCAGGGTCTTACAGTATTTACTGCTGCTGAGGCTGCTAAGCAGGCTGACGTTATCATGATCCTCATCAACGATGAGAAGCAGGCTAAGCTTTACAAGGAGTCTATCGAGCCTAACCTCACAGAGGGTAAGACACTCGCATTCGCTCACGGTTTCAATATCCACTTTGGTTGCATTAAGCCACCTAAGAACGTTAACGTTATCATGATTGCTCCTAAGGGCCCTGGTCACACAGTACGTTCTGAGTATCAGGTAGGTAAGGGTGTTCCTTGCTTGATCGCTGTTGAGCAGGATGCTTCTGGCGATGCATGGGATATCGGTCTTGCATATGCTGCAGGTATCGGTGGTGCAAGAGCTGGTGTTCTCGAGACAGATTTCAGAACAGAGTCAGAGACAGACCTCTTCGGTGAGCAGGCAGTTCTTTGTGGTGGTGTTTCCGCTCTTATGCAGGCTGGTTTTGAGACTCTCGTAGAGGCAGGTTACGATCCACGTAATGCTTACTTCGAGTGTATCCATGAGATGAAGCTCATCGTTGACCTCATCTATCAGTCTGGTTTCGCAGGTATGAGATATTCCATCTCCAACACAGCTGAATATGGTGATTACATCACAGGACCTAAGATCATCACAGATGATACAAAGAAGGCTATGAAGAAGGTTCTTAAGGATATCCAGGATGGAACATTTGCTAAGGACTTCCTCCTCGATATGTCTGATGCTGGTAACCAGGTTCACTTCAATGCTATGAGAAAGCTCGGCGCTGAGCACCCAGCAGAGAAGGTTGGTGAGGAAATTAGAAAGCTCTATTCTTGGAGCGATGAGGATAAGCTCATCAATAACTAATCCTGATTGGGATTTAATCAAAAACTTATTAAGGGGGCCACACGGAATATATCCGTGCGGCTCTTTTAACAAAAATACGAGGTATTAATAATGATTAAAGATACTTTAGTTGATGGATTTAACAATGCGCCTCATCGTTCTTTGTACCATGCACTTGGTTTGACAGACGAGGAGTTAAGTAAGCCAATCATTGGTATTGTAAGTACATTTAATGAGATTGTTCCAGGTCACATGAATGTAGACAAGATTGTTGACGCTGTTAAGCTCGGTGTTGCTATGGCAGGTGGTACACCAATCGTATTCCCAGCAATCGCTGTCTGTGATGGTATTGCCATGGGTCACGAAGGCATGAAGTATTCACTTGTAACAAGAGACTTAGTTGCTGACTCAACAGAGTCTATGGTTAAGGCTCACGGCTTTGATGGTCTTGTTATGGTTCCTAACTGTGATAAGAATGTTCCTGGCCTTTTGATGGCTGCAGCAAGACTTAACCTACCTACTGTATTTGTAAGTGGTGGTCCAATGCTCGCTGGTCGTGTTGATGGTAAGAAGAGATCCTTGTCTGCTATGTTTGAGGCAACAGGTTCAGTTGCTGCAGGTAAGATGAGTCTTGAGAAGCTTGAGGAATTTGCTAAGAAGGTTTGCCCAACATGTGGTTCCTGTTCTGGTATGTATACAGCTAACTCTATGAATTGTCTTACAGAGGTTATGGGCTTAGGTCTTAAGGGTAACGGTACAATTCCTGCTGTTTATTCTGCCCGTATCGAGCTTGCGAAGCACGCTGGTATGCAGGTTATGGAATGCGTTCGTAAAAATATTCGCCCTAGAGATATCCTTACTAAGGAGAACTTTGATAATGCTTTGGCTGCAGATATGGCAATTGGCTGCTCTACTAACAGTATGCTCCATCTCCCAGCTATCGCTAACGAGTGTGGAATCTCTATTGATTTGACTCATGTTAATGACATCTCTGAGAGAACACCTAATATCTGTCACTTGGCTCCTGCTGGCCCTACATATATGGAGGATTTGCAGGAAGCTGGCGGAATCCACGCAGTACTCAAGAGACTTCTTGATAATGGCCTTATTAATGGTGACATCATGACTGTTACAGGTAAGACTCTGGCTGAGAATGTTGCTGACTGCGAAGTTTACGATAACGAAGTTATTCGTCCTATCGATAATCCTTTCACAAAGACAGGTGGCCTTGCCGTGCTTAAGGGTAACCTCGCACCAGATGGCTGCGTAGTTAAGAGATCTGCAGTTGCTCCTGAGATGCTCGTTCATGAGGGCCCTGCACGCTGCTTTAACAGTGAAGAGGATGCAATCGCGTTCATCTACTCTGGTAAGGTTCAGCCAGGCGACGTTATCGTTATCAGATACGAAGGTCCTGCTGGCGGCCCTGGTATGCGCGAAATGCTCTCACCAACATCTGCCATCGCTGGTGCAGGTCTTGATAAGGAAGTAGCTTTGATTACTGACGGTAGATTCTCCGGTGCTACACGTGGTGCTTCTATTGGTCACGTAAGTCCTGAGGCTGTTAGCGGCGGTAATATCGCATATGTTCACGATGGAGATATCATTGCTATTAATATTCCTGAGTATAAGATTGAACTTAAGGTATCTGATGAGGAACTCGCTAAGAGAAGAGCAGAGGATAAGCTTTACGAGAAGCCAGCTCTTACAGGTTACCTGAAGCGCTATTCAAAGATGGTATCTTCGGCTGATAAGGGAGCTATTATTAACTACTAATTCTTCTTGTTTGATTAATTAGATTATAAAAGGCAACAGTGTAAGTCTGTTGCCTTTTTAATAGTCATAATTCTTTAAATACTGTACCCATTGATTCTCTGAAGACCAGTGTTGCCAAGGAGTCCTGACTGGTCTCATCTCTGTTTATGATGACCAGCGGCCCTTTAAAATATGTAGTTAATGTTGCTGCCGGATATACCGTTAACGAAGTTCCTGCAACAATCATCAGGTCGGCCTTGCGAATTGCATATATAGCTTCTTCAAAAGCTTCAGGAAGACTTTCTTCATACAAAGTAACATCAGGTCTTATAAATCCAGTTTTACAACATCTTGGAATTGGTTCTTTTGATTTGAAGATGTAGTCAGATGGGAATTCTTTGCCGCATTCTGAACAGTAATTCTTAAGTGTAGTGCCGTGAATCTCCAAGACATTTTTGCTTCCAGCCTTTTGATGTAAGCCATCGATATTCTGGGTTACAACAACAAGATCTTTTGTTTTTTCTAATTCAGCTAGTTTTTTATGTGTGATGTTAGGGCTTATGCCTTCAGTATTAAGCTTTTGTCTGTAGAACTCATAGAAAACAGCAGGTTCTCTATAAAGGCAGGTATGGCTTAACAGGTATTCAGGAGAATACTTTTCAAAACCTACATTTGGCGTGTTATATAAGCCATCTTTGCTTCTGAAGTCTGGGATACCGGATTCAGTTGATACACCAGCGCCTCCGAAGAAAACGATATGATTAGAATTATTTATTAATTCCTTAAGCTTATTAAGTCTTGATTCAAATGAATTATCCATAATTATTAATATCCTAACATTGTTGGAATGTATGTAAGGCCAAAGCTTATAAAACAGCAGATATAGTAAATCCAAAGCTTTGGAGTAGTAAGAAGACTCTTACGAATTTCCTTACGCGATGCTTCTCCTTCAATAGTTTTAAGCTTCATTTTATTTAAGAAAACAAAGAAAAGAACAATACCTGTTACAGCGATTGCAAGTAATCCCATAATGTAAACGGTATAGATTAGGAACCAAAGCTGAGCGTCTACAGAAGATAGATCTCCACTTTGCATGTAAGGATAAACCTTTAAAATTATCTCAGTTGTTATGATTGAGGTTGTCAGGTTTATCGCGCTGTGAAGGAAAATAGTATTTATGATATTTCCTGTCCTTAAGTAGATAAATGCGAAGAACATACCAATTGCTGTTGCAAAGAAGAACTGGCTGAAGTTTCCGTGTAAAAGTCCGAACATCAGTCCGGAAAGTACAATGCATGCATATTCGCCATAGTTTCTTAAGCGATCGATAAGAAGCTTACGGAACATCAGTTCTTCAAAGATTGGAGCTAATATACCAACTACAAAAGCTCTGAAGAAAACATTTGTGGACATCATTATGTCTGACAAATCATTTGAGAGCTCACCTGTAAAAGGTACTGTCAGAGCGGCATGTACAGGTAAGCCTGCAACCATTCCCATAAGTGTAAGTCCTGCCATGATTAATACGCAGATACACCATTTTCCAAAGCCAAGTTTATGCTTCGTCGGAGCTGTAGCCGGAATTTTCTTAACCAGGAGACATAAAACAGGAAATGCAATCATATAGATGCAGATAACATTTGCCATTAATGAGATGTATCCCTCATAATTCTCATAAAAATCAGGATTTATTTTGAAAATAATTTCAGATAAAACGATGGCTAATCCATGCATTATCAGCCACATGATTGCAAATCTCCACCCGAGTTGTCCTAATCTTGTTTTTAAAGTTGTATTATTAACAGTATTCTCCATAAAAACTCCATTTGTCTATCTTGTTAAACTATTGTTAAAGATAGCATAAACATATCGTGTTTTGCATAAATTAGGGGCATACTTAATACTATCTTAAACTTCGGTGGGGGAATTTAGTGGCCAAGCATTCAAAAAACGCAGCTATAAGGCAGCTCGATAGCGAACTTCGTGCGAAGATTCAGCGCATTGTGCTTGTTTTTATTTTTGTAATTCTAACCATTGAAGTTGGACTTGGTTGCTATTTCCATTTTTCACATACTATGCGACAGACATTATCTGAGTATTTTATATTCAGAGTGGTAGTACCGTTGGTTTTGAATGTTTTGCTTTATTTGACCCTATATTTTGTAAATAAGTCGACAAAGCTTTCTGATGTAGTACGTAACAGAGTTTGTTCATCTGCAGTTATTTTCCTTTGTGGTGAGATGTCTTTGTGTCATAGCTACTATATTCAGCTTTGGTCAGTTACTTTATTCGGATTAATCTTTGCTGGTGTTTTTCACGATGCATCATTCCAGAAGGTTCAATCTATTTTTTGTTATGTTTGTATAGTTCTCGCAGGTATCTGTCATATAGCTGACTATCCTGATCAGCTCGCATATTCAATCGAGTGCATTATCGTTTCCGAGGTAGTAGCGGTAGCTGTTACTTATCTCGCGAGTGTCTTGGAGAGGGCTAGTGCTGAGAGATATCTGCTTAATATTAAGGCTAATGAGGGTGCTGAGAAGTATAAGATGAGCTACGAGTATGATGCTTTAACTGGCGTTTATTCTAGAGGTCGTCTTGATGAAGTTACTAAGGAGGTTTTCTCCTGGTCAAACGCTAATACTACTGTTGGTATTGCCATGATTGATATTGATGACTTTAAGAAGGTTAACGATACCTTTGGTCACGACAATGGTGACGTAGTATTACGCCAGTTAGGTAAGCTCCTTGCTCGTTTTAATGATAAGAAGAGTGCATGCGGAAGATTTGGTGGTGAAGAGTTCCTCGTAGTCTTTTATAGTTCTGTAGCTCAAAGAGATATTGATGACTTGAATGAAGTAAGAGAACTGTTCCAAGATTTGAAGTTTGATTTTATGGATAAGCCTATTACAATTAGTATTGGTTATCATACTTGTAGCATTGGAGCGAGCTTCGAGGAATCCTTAAAGAAGGCTGACGATGCTTTGTACGAGTCCAAGAGAACGGGTAAAAACAAGATAACCGTTAAGGATTAAGATGAAAATATATAAATTTATAGGCGCTGCTGCGGCTAATCTTGTAAGGCCTGCTGATAGCCGTTATTCCAAGCTTGGAACTGCAAGAGATTTTTACGATTACCTCCTTGGTGTTTGGTGTGCTGAGACCTGCGCTCCTCGTATGCGTGACGACTGGTCCCATGAAAATCCAACCCTCGGTCAGTGTTCCATTACCGCTTTTCTCGTTCAGGATATCTATGGTGGCGATGTATATGGTATTTTAAGGCCTGGTGGCAACTACCATTGCTATAACGTTATCGATGGTAACCTTTTTGATTTGACAAGCGAGCAGTTTGGGCAGGAAGCATATGAGCTTTCTTATGAGAATAATCCACTGCAGTCGCGTGAGGTGCATTTCGCGAAGGCAGAAAAGTACCAGCGATATTTGTATCTTAAGGAAAGGGTAGAGGAGTATATTGATGCTTAATAAACTGAATTCTTTGGCTTTGCTGCGCGAAATGCTTTATGTAGAGCCACTTTTATCCATGTCTAACTTTCTTAATGTTAAAAGAAGCGGGGCGGAAGTCGACGAGTTATTAGATTCTTATGGTGAGTTTTGTTCTGTGCTTTACGATTTAAGAAGCGATGCAGATTTGTCGGAGGCAGTCTGGGATGCACTCGTAGATAATATGAATCCATACTTAAGAGATGTGATTGAAGGCAAAGAGACATCTTACTTGAAGGAGATTCTAGAAAAGGAATTAGATGTTTTAACTTCGGTTGGATCTTTAACTTCAGTAGATTTATTTGATGATATTTCCTATGACGGATATATTCCATCATTTACTTCATCCAAGGCTGATTTTAAGAATCGCTATAATACGATGCTTGATAATATCTCAACTACAGGCTATGGAATCTATGCTCGTCACAATATCTTTAAGATTGTTGATGGTAAGTTAGATCCTGTTAAGCATCCAGATCCAATACGAGCTGAAGACCTTTTCTGCTATGAGATGCAGAGAGAAAAAGTAGTAAATAATACACGTAACTTTGTTGAAGGAAGAAGCTTCGCTGATGTTTTGCTTTATGGTGATGCCGGTACTGGTAAGTCATCTACGGTTAAGGCAGCATCCAGAATGTTCTTTGATAAGGGTGTTCGACTTGTTGAACTTCCCAAAAGTGAGATTAATAACCTTGCGGATGTAATCGAGTATATTTCTAATATTCCTCTTAAGTTCATTATCTTTATTGATGATATTTCATTTGATGCTGATGACGACCGAATTGGTTCATTGAAGTCTGTTATTGAAGGTGCGGCTTCAGGTGGCCGTAAGAATGTAGTGATTTACGCTACAAGTAATAGACGTCATATGATTAAGGAGACATTCTCTGCACGTGAAAATGAAATTCATAGTAGCGATACAATTGCTGAACAGATGAGTTTGTCTGAGAGATTTGGATTAAGAGTTTTGTTTGATAAGCCTAACAAGATTACATTCCTCGAGATTGTTAAAAACTTAATGAAGCTTAGAGGAATTGAGATGGAAGAAACAGAGATGGCAGTTCAGGCCGAGCGCTTCGCGACAAGAAGTGGTGGAAGGTCAGCAAGAGTAGCCAGACAGTTTGTAGACAGTTTATAAAATAAATAAGGGAACTTTTTTCAAAGTTCCCTTATGTTTGATAGTTAATAATTATCAACTATTACATGTTGAAAGAAAAGTTGAAATCAAGAGCACCAGTTGCTGCAAGAATGATGTTGATGATGAATACTACAATACCGATGATACCAAGTACGAGACCTGCTGTCGCCATACCGGACTTGTTCCCCTTAGACTTAGCTACGATAGCGCAGATGATAGCTGCGATAGCGCATGGTGAGCAGCAAAGAACACCAAGAATACCTGTTACGAGTGCTGCGATTGCTGGACCCTTACCTTCCTGTACATCAGCTGGAATATCATTGTTGAATTCTACTGGTGCTGGCTCGTAGTACTGAGCGTTGTTATCGTTTTCCATATTTCTTTACCTCCATAACAAATTGCTCATATATTAACACAAATATCTTTTATAAATGATAAAGATTTCTTAAAGTTCCAAATATGATAAGGGAAATACCTACGATAATTAGAAAAAATACATTCCACTTAGGAATATCTTTATGGTCTTCTAATTTATAGATGATGTATATACATTCTGCTGCAAGTATTGGCCAGGCAAAGAAGAAATACTGATTGTAATGGTAAGCACTTACGAAGTCGAGCCTGCTTAAACTTAAGAACATTCTTGTGATTCCGCAGCTTGGGCATGGAAGTCCTGTAGCCTTCAGGTAAAAACAATCAAATCCTTTGCCTGTATATCGGACAAAAAGGAAATAAGCTATTCCGACACAAATAGCAATAAAAACATCACGAATTGTTCTTTTCCAGGTAGCACTCATATCACCAATATACACTCATATCCATATATTAAAATTATAGTGTATAATTATTTAGTTATAAAGGGGTTTTATATGGCGATTAGTAATAACATATTGGATTACATAGGGCATACACCGCTTATCAGGCTTAACAGAATGGTTGAACCAGGAAGTGCCGAAGTGCTTGTTAAGTTTGAGGGGCTTAATGTAGGAGGTTCTATTAAGACGCGCACAGCACTTAATATGATTAATAAAGCTGAAAAAGATGGCCTTCTTAATGAGAACAGTATTATTGTGGAGCCTACAAGTGGTAATCAGGGTATTGGTCTTGCTTTGATTGGCGCGGTTAAGGGTTATAAGACAGTAATCATTATGCCTGATTCAGTTAGTGAAGAGAGAAGAAAGCTTGTTAACCACTATGGTGCACAGGTTATTCTTACTCATGATGACGGAGATATTGGTAAGGCTATTCAGGACTGTATTGAAGTAGCGATGCAGATGAAGGCAAAGGATCCTAATGTATTTATTCCACAGCAATTCGAGAATCCAGCTAATGTAGAAGCTCAGTATATGTTTACTGCAAATGAGATTATGGAGCAGGCTGGTAAGAAGATTGATGGATTTGTGTCAGGCATTGGTACAGGTGGAACTATCACTGGTATCGGTAAAGCCCTTCGTGAGAAGAATCCTGATATCGAGATTTGGGCATTAGAGCCTGAGCATGCAGCTATTTTGTCAGGTGGTTCCATTGGAACTCATGTTCAGATGGGTATCGGCGATGGATTGATTCCAGCTATTCTAGATACAAATATCTATGACGATACGGCTATCATTACTGATGAAGAAGCTTTGCAGACTGCTAAGGAATTATCCTCTAAGGAAGGTATCCTGTGTGGCATTTCAAGCGGTACTAATGTAGCTGGCGCATTGAAGCTTGCAAAGAAATTAGGAGAAGGCAAGACTGTTGTTACAGTTCTTCCAGACACAGCGGAGAGATATTTTTCAACACCATTATTTGAAGATTAATCATTTTACATATTTTTAGGAGGTAGATATATGAAAATGAAAAAAATCGTAGCAGTCGCATTAACTCTTTCCATGGTTTTTGGAATCGCAGGATGCTCAAAGAATAAAAAGATAACAACAGACAGTTTTGTTAATGTTGTTGAGTCTTATGGTGCAGCTGAAGTTAAGTTCAGCAAGCTTAACAGAGTTAATCCTGATGATTTGGAGGAAGGTGTTTACTCTGAGTTTGAAGGTTCTGACTTAGAGGATGTTGATGGCTATGCTGATATGGCCGATAGATTTGATTTCCCATTTGAAGCTGACGATATCGTAAGCGGTGCAATTTATGTTCAGGCTACTGGCTTTGATGTTGAGGATCCCGAGGACCTTGCTGATGCAGAGTTTGATATGATTCTTGCAACTCAGATTACTCTTAGCGAGGATATGTCTGAAGATATTATTGAGTATTACGCTGATCTTCTTGACATGATTAATGTTGATATCGATGACTTAAGCGATGAAGAGTATTCAGAGGATGATGGCATTTTGATGCTTAATTTAGCTGTAGAAGATTTTGCAGACAGAGTTCGTAACTTAAGCCTTATTCAGTTGATGTTGGCTTTTGCAGATGAAGAGACACAGCAGACATTTAATGATGCTATTGATAATGCAAGTGGTAATATTTGTCTTGGTGTTTATGTTAACGGCGAGTCATTGGTAATCGTTGTAGGTGTTGGTTATGGTACAGAACCAGTAATGGTTAATACTCTTTGTGGAGATTTAAAGCTTTCAACTCCGACAGAAGTAGATACAAATGAAGATATTGTAGATGGAATTATGGATCTCATCGAAGAAGAGGTTATGAGTTCCCTTGGTGGCTTAGGATTTTAATGGGGGATTGATTATGGAATTAACTTTCGAGAGTTTACCTAAGAATTTAGATGAGATGCTGGCGTTGCCTTACGCTACTCTAAGTGAGCCAGAGTATGGTGCAGCTTTATTTGTTGCTGCCATGATGGTTTTTGATGAGGATAAAGAAGCTGCTTATAAGATGGTTGAGTTCCTTATGGGGCCTGCTGGTCTTAACCCATATACTAAGCAGTTTTTAAATGACAGAATGCAGGATGGCAAGTCTTATGTTGTAAGATCCTATTTTAAGGGTTCTTCTCCTAAGAATAACTATCAGCCTTCCATGCCTTATACTACTGTTGATATCGAGCAGCGTGCTGATTCAATGGTAGAGGGTAGATGTCGCCTTTGGATGCAGTCTACAGGTGCTGATTCCAAGCGCGAGATAAGAATGAGACTTAAGCCTTCAACAAATCAGTGGTTTGTTGAGGATCAAATGCTTCTTGCAGGTATAAGAATGCCAGAAGCGTCAGATCCTTGGGCATAAGACAATAATTAAGGAGTATATAAATGAAAGAAATTTCTTCACTTTTGGGTTACAGGCAGGATATCAAGGTTCTTGATGCTACTATTCGTGACGGCGGACTTGTAAATAATTTCCAGTTCTCCGATGAGTTCGTTCGTGAGCTTTATAAGACAAATATCAAAGCTGGCGTTGACTATATGGAAGTCGGCTACCGTGCTGATAAGGAACTCTTTGATGTAAATAAGTTTGGTAAGTGGAAGTTCTGTGATGACGATGAAGTTGCCAGAGTTATTGGCGAGAAGGATGAGAGAGTTAAGCTTTCCATCATGGCTGACGTTGGACGCTGTAACTATAAGCAGGATATTCAGGATAGAAGCAATTCTCCTATCGACCTTATCCGTGTTGCTACTTACGTTAATACAATCCCAGCTGCTGTAGACATGATTGAGGATGCCAAGAACAAGGGTTATGAAGTAACTGCTAACGTTATGGCCATCTCTACAGCTCAGGAAGGTGACGTCAAGGCAGCTCTTGAGATGCTTTGTAAGTCTCCTGTAGATGTAATTTACGTAGTTGACTCCTATGGTTCCATCTACCCTGAGCAGATGCAGAGAATTGCTGAGCTTTATATGTCTTATGGTGAGAAGTATGGCAAGCAGATTGGTATCCATGCTCATAACAACCAGCAGCTCGCTTTTGCTAATACAATCGAGGCTGTAGGTGACGGTATCAACTGGCTCGACGCTACTTATGCTGGTATGGGCCGTGGCGCAGGTAACTGCTCTATCGAGAATCTCTTAGGTTTCCTTAGAAACCCTAAGTACAACCTCTTCCCAGTAATTAAGTTCATTGAGGAATATATGGTTCCTTTGAAGGAAGGTGGCGCTAAGTGGGGCTATGATCTCCAGTACCTTATGACAGGTATTTTAAATCAGCACCCTCGAAATGCAATCGCTTTCACAGATGAAGGCCGTAAGGATTTTACAGAGTTCTATAAGGAAGTAGTAGCTCAGGATTAATCGATTCTATATAGGGGGATTAGTAGGATGGCGAGTAAGAAGTTCATTAGTTTTATCGCTGCATTAATGGTTGCTGTAATATTGCCTTTGTCAGTGATTACGCCTGATGCTTTTGTAAAAGCTGATATTGCGACAGTAGCGAATGCTATTATTCAGAACGGCGCTCATCGCTGTAATGTAAGTGAGCCGAGAAGTGGCAAGACTTTCGTTCAGCTTGACGGTACTTTTGATGCTACATCTAAGGAAGCTATTCTTAACCAGATTAATGGTTACAGATTAGAAGCATGTCAGAATGGCTATCCTGATCCTCGTAACAGAGCAAGACATCTTACAATGGCTGATTATGTACCAATCAGATGGTCCCGTGGCCTTGAAGAGATGGCAATGCTTAGAGCTGCTGAGGCTACTTATACTAGATTTCACGTAAATCTTGATGGTAATGAATGTTGGAATTCTGCTTATGAAGTTACTTCTTATGCTGAAAATCTCGCCTGGACTAATGGTATTCCTGGTGGTATTTCTCTTTGGTATGGTGAGCGTTCTTCATGGGTTAACGGAGGAAGAGGCGATAGTGGCCATTATTCTTCAATGATTAATCCAGATAACACATATTGTGGTATCGCAGGTTTTAATGGAACACAGGCTGGAGAGTTTACAACTGGTAGCGGCTATGATGAGTCTAAGGTTGATGTAAGTTTGTATCATTCACAGCTAGCTGAAATTAGAACTAACTACTTGAGTAATATGTCTTTGGCATGCTCAAGTGCATCCTGCTATACAGGCGTTACAACAAAGATTTATGTTACCTGTACAATGAGTGCTGCAGGTTATTCTGCAAGAAGAAGTTATCCAGGTATTAAGGTTTTACCAACATCATTTGGATGCACAACACCTAATCTGTTATCAATTGATCAGGCTGGTAATATCCGTGGACTTCAGATGGGCGACGCATATGTTAACTGCGTAATTAACGGACAGACACTCGCATCTACCATCAGAGTTATTGATGCTGGACTGATTCGTGATTTTGCTACACGACTTTATTCAGTAGCATTGAGCAGAACTCCAGATGAGGCCGGTCTTTCTTACTGGACTGAGAGACTTGCAAACCGTCAGGTTACAGGAACTCAGGCTGCATATGGATTCTTCTTCAGTAATGAGTTTATTAATGCAAACTTAAGTAATGATGAGTATGTAACAAGACTTTATCGTACATTCTTAGGTCGTGAACCAGACGCACAGGGATATGCATACTGGAGTGGAAGACTTGCTTCTGGAACATCTAGACGTGATGTATTCTACGGATTTGCTAATTCTGTCGAGTTCGCGAGAATATGTGCATATGCAGGTATTAA
Source organism: Saccharofermentans sp. (assembly GCA_045600625.1). Classification (GTDB taxonomy): domain Bacteria; phylum Bacillota; class Clostridia; order Saccharofermentanales; family Saccharofermentanaceae; genus Saccharofermentans. The sequence continues at coordinate 26,165 of JAZRYF010000013.1, read as the reverse complement.
CCCTTAATGGTTAATCCTTTTAGAAAAAAGAAAATACAGGCGTTGTTAAGTGAGGTTCGCGCTTATGTGGACCAAAAACTTGAGGCGCCTGTCTCATTTTGTGCAGAAGATTCTTATGTAGATGCGTGTGCGGCTGATCCTATGCCAATGATGTATGGCAATGTGGCTGATTCGCGTGATGATCGGGTAGAAGAAAACTCTATTATTGAATCTCCCAAACCTTCAGTTATCGGAAGTACCCCCGCTCCTAAAACTTCCCGTAAAGCTTCTTCATCTGCCTTAAGAAGCAGGTTAAAATCATCCGAGGCGTCACCAGCTTCAGTTAAAGATTACATTGATTCCCAGATTGATGAAGGTTTTGCTCAGATGCTTATGCGTAAGATTGACGAGAAGGGAATGACCGATGTCGAGTGTTATAAGAAGGCTGGCGTTGACCGTAAGCTTTTTTCCAAGATAAGAAGTAATCCTGATTATCACCCTAAGAAGAATACAGTTTTGGCTTTTGCTGTTGCTTTAGAGTTATCTCTGGATGAGTGTAAAAGCCTTTTAATGAAAGCTGGCTACGCACTGTCAAATAGCCGCAGATTTGACTTAATTATAGAATATTTCTTTATTAATGGCATCTATAATATACGTGATATTAATTCCGTGTTACTTCAGATGGATGAAGAATTATTAGGTGCATGAGTATGAAAATCACATTTAATGAGAATCAGGAAATCGTAGACAGCGTCAAAGATGGACTCGAGCGGACAGGTGGTTACTGTCCCTGCAGGCTTCAAAGAACAGAAGAAAACAAGTGTATGTGTAAAGAGTTCAGAGATCAGATATCAGATCCTGAGTTTGAAGGTTACTGTCACTGTATGCTTTATTACAAGTCCAAGTAGGAGGTATTTATGGAAGTTAATGTTACATATGATAATTTCAAAAAAGTTGTATTAGAGTCTGATAAGCCAGTTTTAGTTGATTTTTGGGCTACATGGTGTGGTCCCTGCCAGATGTTAGGTCCGGTATTAAGCGAAGTTGCAAATGAGCGCGAAGGATCCTTGGTTGTAGCTAAGGTTAATGTTGACGAAGAGATGGTTCTAGCAGGTCAGTTTGGTGTGGAGAGTATTCCTCTGGTTCTATTGTTTGATAAGGGAGAATATAAGTCGAAGTTTGTAGGCTACAGGACCAAAGCAGATGTTGATGCGTTCCTGGATGATGTGTTAAGTTAAGATTGTAAGCCTCCAATTCGGAGGCTTTTTAAATGTCGCTTTTAAGGCGACCAATGACACTTCGTTTGTTTCTATAATGCAGACATAACAAAACAAACGGAGGAAATAACAATGAAAAAGAATCTCACAGAATTAGTATTTATCCTGGACAAGAGCGGAAGCATGGGTGGTATGGAACTAGACACAATCGGAGGTTTCAACTCAATGATTGAGAAGCAGAAAAAAGAAGATGGCGAGTGCCTGGTATCCTGTGTATTATTCGATAATGACTGCGAAGTAATCTATGACCGAGTTCCTGTTGATAAAGTTAAGCCTATGACTCTTGACGACTACTACGTTGGTGGCTGTACAGCTTTGGTTGATGCATTAGGTGGTGCAATACATCACATCTCAAATGTATATAAGTATATTCGCGAGGAAGATCGTCCAGAGAACACAATCTTTATTATCACAACAGATGGTTATGAGAATGCGAGCCATAAGTATACTTCTAAGAAATTAAAGAAGATGGTTTCTGAGAAGAATGAGAAGGGCTGGGAGTTCATCTATATGGCAGCCAATATTGATGCCGTGTCAACAGGTTCTAACTTTGGCATTAAGGCCGACCGTGCAATCAACTACAACTGCGATTCAGAAGGAACAGCAATTATGTACGATGCGGTATGCGAGGCAGTATCCAATGTTCGTTGCTCTAAGAAGATGGGGACAGCCTGGGCTGCTCGCGTTAATGACGATTATAGAAGAAGAGGTAAATAATCACAGATTTGAGTTTATCAGACCGGCAATCTGAGATTTAAAGTACAAGATATTCCCTGGACTTAGTTCATCCTCATATGTGTACAGGATGTCTCGTCCAGGGATTAATCCCAGGTCGGAATATTTTTTCATCTTATAAAAATTCTCTTCCACATAATTACGATCTCCCATTTTTCCTAAGTGCTCATGGAGAAGATATTTCCTACGTTCACGAATATGAGGGAAGAAGTCTGGCTTTGCAGTGAATTTGGAGCCGATTTGTATTTTTGCTGCATGTTTAACTGGAATATCTAATTCATCGTAAATCTTAGCAATATCAGCTTCAGCTTTTGAATCATAATCCTTTCCATTATAAAAGTAATGCTTTTTACCTTCATAAGTATTAGGGACTTCAATCAAGTCTTCCCATTTTCCAAATAGCCTTTCTGTTATGTTCGGAATATTATTAGGCTGATAGTTGAAGTAACTCTCATCAAAAGTTTTTCCAAATATTACTTTCCAAGTAGATTCCAGGTATTCAAGCTTACCAAGTATCTCCTTTCTATACGCGTAAACAGCCATTTCTTCCTGGAAAGCTCGGGTAGATTCGTAATGAGTCTGGTTAGTATCATAATTATGGATGAATTTTCCATTTTTACGAGTCCAGATAGTAATGTTCGGGAGATTACTTAGAATATCCCTATAGTATTGGATTTTGAGTCCTAAATAGTTTGGTGTTAAGTCATACGGTGTTTCCATATTGTTAGTCTAGAACAAGTCAATATAGTTGTGGGCGACAATTGGCGACAAAAACCGACAAAAACGACAAAGGAATAATCAGGGATTATTCGAGTTCCTTCAACTATCAAATTTGTGACGAATTATTCAAGAAATTCGTCAGTTTTTCGTTTTTGCTTCCCAAAAACAAGAAATAAACAAATTTCTGACGAAAATGCATCCAAATTCGTCAAAAATTTGTCACAGGCTCGACTTTGCGTCCAATATACATGTCGTGATGGTATAATAAACAACTATGGGACTTGTGGAATTATTATTACTATCAATCGGACTCGCGGTGGACGCGTTTGCAGTGTCAATCTGTAAGGGTTTGGCAATGAAGAAAATCACAATTAAGGAATGCTTAATTTGTGGAGTATGGTTTGGTGGATTTCAGGGAATGATGCCACTAATTGGTTATTTCTTAGGTATTAGCTTTGCGACATTAATAACAAAAATTGCCCCTTGGGTTGCATTTGTCTTATTAGCTATCATCGGTGGCAATATGCTTAAGGAAGCTTTTTCAAAAGATGAGGAAGAGGCTAAGCCGGGACTTGATGTAAAGACAATGTTCATTATGGCAATCGCGACTTCTATTGACGCACTCGCTATTGGTATCACTTTTATGGCTGTGCCTGTTACAGTATTAAATACTACTCAGTTAATAAACACTTTATTTGGTTGTGCTACTATCGCAGTTACTACTTTTATTATTTCGGCACTGGGCGTAAAGATTGGAAATATTTTTGGTAATAAATTCATGTCCGTAGCTGAAGCTGCTGGTGGAATAGTTTTGATATTAATTGGTCTTAAGATAATTTTGGAACACTTAGGTGTAATCGCACTTTGAAAATAGAATAGGAAATCAGGAGGTCTTGCATATGGAAGTAAAGATGGAAAATATAACCAAAATCTTCCCTAGTAGAGATAAGAAGAATAAGGCTGAGGTTGTTGCTGTAAATGACTTTAGCTTTGAAGTACCAGACGGTTCACTTGTATGTCTGTTAGGTCCTTCGGGTTGTGGCAAGAGTACTCTTCTTTATATGATTTGTGGCCTCGAGACTCCTACATCTGGAAAAATTCATTTCGGAGAGCAGGATGTTACTGACCTCCCGGCAGAAAAGCGTGGAGTAGGACTTGTGTTCCAGAATTACGCTTTGTACCCACATCTTACAGTAAGACAGAATATTAAGTTTCCGCTTGAAAATTTGAAGGGGGAGGAGAGACCTTCTAAGGAAGAAATGGATAAGCGTGCGTTAGAGGCTGCAAAGCTTGTTCAGATTGATGGTCTTATGGACAGAAAACCTGGCCAGATGAGTGGTGGTCAGCAGCAAAGAGTTGCTATCGCGAGAGCACTTGTTAAGATGCCTAAGGTTCTTCTTATGGATGAGCCACTATCTAATCTTGATGCGAGACTTAGACTTCAGACCAGAGAAGAGATTAGAAGAATTCAGCGAGAGACAGGAATTACAACAATTTTTGTAACTCATGACCAGGAAGAAGCTATGAGTATTTCTGACATGATTGTTGTAATGAAGGATGGTGTTTTGCACCAGACTGGAAAGCCTCAGGAAGTTTACGATAACCCTGTAAATCTCTTTGTTGCCAAGTTCCTAGGAACTCCTGCTATTAATGTATTTGAGGGTAAGGTTAAGGATCAAAAACTCTATATCGGCGAAGAAGAAGTCTTAGATGTTAAGGGTGTTGAAGATAAGGATGTCTGGGTCGGTATCAGACCAGAAGGCTTTGATCCTGATGAGAATGGTAAGCTTACATGTAAGATGCAGGGCATCGATGTAATGGGCAGAGATATTAGTGTAGTTTGTAAAAATTCGGCTTCAAAGGAAGTTATCCGTGCAATCGTAAGTGCTGAGAATGAAGTAAAGGCTTCTTCTAAGGAAGTTAAGTTTAATATCAAGCCACACAAAACTTTCTTGTTTGATAAGACAACAGAAGAGAGGATTAGATTTTAATGAGTTCAGGTAAACAACTAAGCGGTGTTGGCCAGACGGCAACTACAATTCGCGGTTGGCTTTATCTGTTGCCTGCGATTTTGTTTTTGGCGGCCTTCATGATTTATCCGCTGATTGACGTATTAATTTATTCTATTGAGGAAGGTTATAATTCTGCTTCACAGACTTCATTTGGTATAGGACTTTATAACTATCAGTATGTTTTAAGAGATCCTTATTTTCTTAAGGCTGTGAAGAATACTTTTATTCTTGTAATTATTACAGTTCCTATCTCTACAGTACTTTCGCTTCTTGTTGCGTTAGGACTTAACTCAATTAAAAGCCTTAAGAATATGTTCCAGACAATATTCTTCCTGCCTTATGTAACAAACACTTTGGCAGTAGGTCTGGTATTTATGATTTTGTTCAGAAAGACTGAGTATTCTGATGGACTTATTAACATGATTTTAGGCCTGTTTGGAATGTCTCCAATAGATTTTATTGATGGTCCATACTGGGCAAAGATGATGGTTCTTTGCATCTATGTAATCTGGATTGTAATGCCATTTAAGATTTTGATTTTAACTTCTGCTTTGGCATCTGTTCCTGATGTTTATTACCAGGCTGCAAAAATTGATGGAACCCCTTCCTGGAGAGTATTTACAAAGATTACTCTTCCAATGATTTCTCCAATGATTGTTTATCTTATTATCACTGGTTTTATCGGTGCATTTAAGGCTTATTCTGATGCGGTAGCTATCTTTGGTGTTGACCTTAATATTGCAGATATGAATACTATCGTTGGTTATGTCTATGACATGCTCTATGGTGATGGTGGTGGATACCCATCATATGCTGCAGCAGCGGCAATTATTCTCTTCGCGATAGTACTTACAATTACAGTTATTAATCTTGTTGTTAGTAGCAAAGCTACTGATATTACTTAAGGGAGGAGGATAGTTATGAAAATTAAGAAAACACTTATTTATTTCTTCCTCTCGATATGGGCAGTAATTGTATTATTCCCATTCTACTGGATGGTTTTAACAAGTATTAAGAGCTATGCTTCTTATGCGGGTGAGAAGGTTCCTAAGTTCTTCGCGACTAACCCTACATTTGAGAACTATTCTTCTGCTTTTACTGCAGTGCCACTTGCCAAGTATTTTGGTAATACACTTATTTTTACTCTGGCGACTACAGCGATAATGGTTGTGGTAATTATCTTCTCTGCATACGCGTTTGCCAGAATTGATTTTAAGGGCAAGAATCTTGTATTCCTTATGTTCCTGGCACTTATGATGATTCCTAATGAGCTTGTAATTATTACAAACTTCGTTACAATAACAAACCTTGGACTTCGTAATACATTCTTAGGGCTTATCCTGCCATCTGTTACATCGGTATTCTATATATATCTGTTAAAAGAGAATTTCGAGCAGGTACCAGATGAGCTTTATTATGCGGCAAAGGTAGATGGAACTTCTGACTTAAAATACCTGTTTAAGGTTATGGTTCCTGTCTGCAGACCAACGATTATTACTGTAATTATTCTTAAGGTAATTGAGTGCTGGAACTCCTACGTGTGGCCAAGACTTATCACTGACGATCAAAACTACTACCTCGTATCCAATGGTATTCAGGAGATAAGAGAAAATGGTTTTGGAAGAGATAATATTCCTGCGATGATGGCTGCTGTAGTTGCTGTATCTGTTCCACTTATAATTCTGTTCTTAATCTTCAGAAATAAGATTATGGCAGGAGTGTCAAGGGAGGGAATAAAGGGATGAGTATTCGTAAAACTTTATCTGCTTTTTTGGCAACTACAATTATCGCGTCTTCGATGCTTCTTACAGCCTGTCATGGTAGTGGTAAGAGAGTAGGATTTGAGTGTCCTGAAGACTTCGATACAAGCCGTGAATATGAGATTACATTCTGGGCTAAGAATGATACAAATATTGCTCAGACGAGAATTTACAATCAGGCTATTGAAGAGTTTGAAGCGCTCTATCCAAATATTCATGTCACACTTCGTCTTTATACCGATTACAACAAAATTTATAACGACGTAATTACAAATATCGCGACTAATACAACGCCTAATGTCTGCATCACATACCCAGACCATATAGCAACTTATATCTCTGGTAATAACACTGTAGTTCCGCTCGATAATCTCATTTACGACGAACGTTACGGCCTTGGCGGTAGTGAAGTAAGATTTGATTCTCCAACACCAGAGGAGATGATAGAAGCGTATATGAACGAGTGCTTAATTGGTGATAACCATTACTGCCTCCCATATATGCGTTCAACTGAGGCATTATATATTAACAGGACTTATGTAGAGGATTTGGGATATGAGGTTCCAGATATCGTTACTTGGGACTTCATGTGGGATGTAGCGAATGCAGCTACAGCACAAAATCCAGATGGCACTTATGTAGTTAATGGCCAGGATGTAATGATTCCAATAATTTACAAGTCTTCTGACAACATGATGATTACTATGCTTCGCCAGTTAGACGCAGGCTACTCTGATGACGCTGGTGGAATTCATATCTTTAACGACACTACAACAGGACTTTTGGAGACTGTTGCTGATGAAGTAGCTCGGGGTGCATTCTCTACGTTTACTGTATCTGGTTATCCTGGTAACTTCATTAATGCAGGTCAGTGCATTTTTGCTATCGACTCTACAGCAGGTTCTACATGGATGGGACCTCAGGCTCCTCTTATTGATATCCATGAGTCTGAACTTGTTGACTTTGAGATGGTTGTAAGGCCAGTGCCTCAGTTTGATGTAGATAACCTTCAGATGATGTCACAGGGTCCATCTATCTGCGTTTTCAACAAGGAAGATCCTAATGAAGTTCTGGCGTCATGGCTTTTCGCGCAGTATCTGCTTACGGATGAGATTCAGATTGCATACTCTGGGACCGAAGGCTACGTGCCAGTTACTCTTCAGGCACAGCAAAGTGAGGAGTACAGGGCATATCTTGATGACCCAGACCAGTACTCCATCAAGATTGATGCCGTAAATATGCTTTTGCAAAACATCGACAACACTTTCGTTACACCTGTCTTTAATGGCTCTACATCTCTTCGAAATGCAGCAGGGCAGCTCATCAACGACGTCGTTAAGTCTGTAAGAAGACGAGAGACTATTGATAGTTCTTATTTTGAAGAACTTTATTCTGAGATGACTGCACTATACAGATTAGACCAGTTAGGTGGAGGTAAGGATGGCAAGTCTAACCTTGGTCCTATGCCTACACAATCAAAGATAATGCTGAGTTCTTTAGGTGCAGTTTGGATAGGAATTGGTGCATATTTTATCTTCGATTTGTACAAAAAGAAGAAAAATGCGTAAGGGTATTTAACGAAGAAAAATTATCGTTATAATTCAGTTGAAATTAGACGCGAACAACTATAATAACGCGTTCTAATAAAAGGAGAGTTATGAAGAATTTTAAGAGAGTTATTTCTGTAGCTATGGTTGCAGCAATGGCAGTATCTGTATTTGCTTGTTCATCTGAGACAGCAGAGACAGAGGCTGAGATTGTAACTAATGGTATTTCTTACGCTGAGTATGTTGCTGCTGATTTCGATACTGAGGTTACAGTTGACGTTTATGTACAGGCTACTCAGGGTTGGTGGAACGATTCCATCACAGTATATGCTGCTGATGAGGATGGCGCTTACTTCATTTATGGTATGGCTTGCTCTGAGGAAGACGCTGCACTTCTCGAGACAGGTACAATGATCGAGGTAACAGGTTATAAGAGTGAATGGTCTGGCGAGATCGAGATTACAGATGCTACATTTACAGTAGTTGAGGGTGCTGATACATACGTAGCAGAGCCTATTGATCTTACAGCTGACTTTGGTAACGATGATGCTCTTATCGCTAACCAGAATGCTTTCTTCTCTATGGATAACCTTACAGTAGTTGAGTCTGCTGATGGTGCTGCATTCCTTTATAGCTGGGATGGATCTGGTTCTCAGGGTGATGACCTCTACTTCACAGTATCTAACGGTGAAGCTACAGCTACATTCACAGTTGAGTCTTACCTCACTGGTGCTGACACAGCAGTTTACCAGGCTGTTGAGGGTCTCCAGGTTGGTGATACAATCAATGTATCTGGTTTCCTTTACTGGTACGAGGGTGTTAACCCACACATCACATCCGTAGAAGTTCAGTAATTTACGATTTGATTAAGAATTGAGCTAAAGCTTGTCTCTTAATGGGACAGGCTTTTTTATTGTGCTATAATCGTAAAGGAAATTTAATGGAGGTATTATTTATGGCTGAAAATAATGTTAATGGTGAGATTGTTCCAGAGGTTAAAGCACCAGAAGTAGATACCAGTGCAAAGATTGAGATTCCTAAGGAGGCTGTTACAGCTCCAACACCTGTTGCTGTTCCTGTAGCTCCTGTTGAGACACCTGCTCCCGCTGTTGATCCTAAGGCTGCAGCAGCTGCCAAGAAGGCTGAGGAGAAAGCAGCAAAGAAGGCTGCTGATAAGGCTGCCAAGGTTGAAGCAAAGCAGTCCAAGAAGAGCGAGAAGAAGGTTAAGAAGACAGCTGAAGCATTAGCTAAGATTGATCAGTGTCCTAAGGAATATAAGCCAGTATCTACTGGAACATATTTCTGGACTGGCTTTCTTTGTTTACTTCCAGCTATTGGTCTTATTATTACAATTATCATGTCTATTGCTCCACGTAACAAGAACATCAAGAACTTTGTTCGTGCAATTTTAATTGCAGATGTTATTGGCATCATCTTATTCTTGATTATGGCTATTATTGCCGTAGCAGTTGGTGGTAACGAGGTTGCTGATTTAATGTGGCCTTTCGCTCAGTTTATTGAGGATATGGCTTCTGCTCTTGGTCTTTAATTAAGGCTCATACATAAGTAAAGTACCTAAGCCCTGTCGTTATGGCAGGGCTTTTTGTCGCTTATTTTAAATATCTTAGTCCCTCATTTGTAACATTGTTACCCTAAAATCTTAAGTAACAGTATTCGAAAGTGAGGCATTGTCGCTTATGGAAGAACAGCTTATTTCAAAGATTGAGCTCCTTAAGGTAGCTAATATTTCTTATGGAACACTTTACCGCTGGAAGAGATTAGGTCTCATTCCAGAGTCATGGTTCATTCATAAGGCAACTGAGATTGGTCAGGCTACATATCTCCCACGTGAGAAGGTTCTTGCTCGTATCGAGCGTATCCAGGAACTTAAGAACGAGCTTACAGTAGAGCAGATGCAGGAGTTGTTCTCTGCTAATGTAAGAAGCTTTAAGATTCCTCTTAAGGATTTCCGTGAGCTTGATCTCGTATCCAAAATCGCTATTACAGCTTTTACAAGTATTTTTCCATTGAAGGAATACCTCGACTTTAATGATGTATTCTCGATGTATGTTGTAGATCATCTTATGAAGCTTTCTGGCTTCTACTTAGAGGATGCTAAGCAGGTATTAAGACTTCTTTGTAAGTATCTTTCTAAGGAGACTTCTAAAGATTATCAGCTCCTTCTTCTCCGTAAGATGGGTGTGCCTATGACAGTTCTCGTTAAGGGCGATGAGGAGATTCTTCTTGAAGATAATACCGAGATAGTTGCTTGCGCTAACTTGGTTGAGTTCGAGTCTGCTCTTAAGAACAGACTTATCGCTTGATGGCATCTGTCAGCACTAGAGACATCCGTCGCTTAAGTGTCTTATCTGAACCTATGCGACTTGATATTTTGACGGTAATTGCATCGTCAGGTAGTTGCTGTGCCAGTGATATTCTTGCTAACTTCAATATCACTCAGCCAACCTTATCTCATCACATGAGTGTTCTGATTAAGAATAATCTTGTTACAGCGAAGAAGGATGGCAGATTCGTAAGGTATACAATTAACAAGTCTGGTATTGAGGATTTAAAAACTATTCTTGATATGTTAATTGAAGGCACTCCTTCTAATGAGATTTCTTCTGTAGAATTCACTTCTGAAGGAAAAGAAACCAAGAAAAAGAAGAAGCCTGAGAAGAAGAAAAAAGATAAGGATAAAAAGAAAAAGAAATAAATCGAATTATTAATTGCTGCGGCAAACCCGTGGCAATTTTTAATGTTATCAAAATATTCATATTTATTCAGTTCATTTATCCCTATCAAAGGGCTAAAATATAATTATCCTTTTAAAGGATATTAAGTAACTATTAAGGAGATTCGCATATGATTAAAATTATCGCTGGTGAAAAGGGTACCGGAAAGACAGCTATTCTTGTTGATGACATTAACAAGATTGCAGTACAGGATAATAACATTGTTTGCATTGAGAGAGGTAATAGATTAGATCAGCTACTTAAGCCTAATGTAAGACTTGTTAATATGAAGGAATATCCTGTTAAGGGTTTTGATCAGCTTTTGGCATTCATTAGCGGAATCTGCTCCAAGGACTATGATTTGACTCATATCTATATCGATAGCATTTATAAGGTTGCTGATGCACAGGATGGACTCGAGGCTTTCGTTACAGCACTTGATGCTTTCCTTGCTGATAAGCCAATCACTGCTACAATCATCTTGAGCGGTAAGGTTGATGAACTCCCTGAGGCAGTAAAGGCATTCTGCTAAAAATCATTTGCCCACGGCTTGTCCGTGTGGTAAGATGACATTGTTCAGATTACTTTTTTGGTAAAACGAGCTTGCAAAAGCTCGTTTTTCTTTTGTAGAGGTGAAGTAAATGGCAAAAAGATCTAAGGTAGCGCAGGAGGCTTTTGATATAGCATTTCCTGTAGCACAGCAGATGGGATTTGACTTGGTAGACGCTGAGTATAAGAAGGAAGGTCAGGACATGTTCTTAAGACTTTTCATCGATAAGAAAGGCGGAGTTGGTATTGACGATTGTGAGAATTTCAGTAAAGCAATCGATCCGATCTTTGACGAGAAGCTTAATGCAGATCCTGACTACTTTGAGGTTAGCTCTCCTGGACTCACTAGACCTCTTACAGAGATGTCAGACTTTGTAAGATATGCGGGTGAGAAGATTGATGTAAAGCTTTTTAAGGCATTAGAAGATGGCTCTAAGAGTTTTACAGGAGTAAGTAAGCCTACAGAAGACGGAATTCTTCTTTTTGAGAAGGAAGACGGTACACAGATAGAGGTGGCTTTGGAAAATATAAGCAAGGCCGTAAGACACATTGATTTTTAATTAACGGAGGTACATACAATGGCAAAGAAAAAGGAAGTACAGGAGGCACCTAAGGATAACGTTCTTGACGCTATCAAGATGCTTGCTAAGGAGAGAGGAATTGATGAGGAAGAACTCATTACAGCTGTTGAGAATGGTATCGTAACAGCTTATAGAAGAGAGTTCTCCGGTACATACATTATCGAGACTGTTGGTGCAGAAATCGACAGAGAGACTGGTGAGATTTATGTTTACCAGCTTAAGGAAGTTGTTGATGAAGTTGAAGATCCAACTAACGAAGTTTCTTTGGAAGAGGCAAAAGAGGTTGACCCTGATGTTGAGCTCGGTGACTCTCTCGAGTTTGGTCTCGATGTAAAGGAACTTGGTCGTCTTGCTGCTACAGCTGCTAAGTCTGCTATCTCCCAGAAGGTTAGAACAGCTGAGTTTAAGAGAATTAACGATGAGTTCTCAGGTAAGATTGGTGAGCTTACATCCGGTATCATTGTTCGTAAGGATGCTAAGAATATCTATGTAGATATCGATCACGCTGAGGCTGTTCTTCCAAGAAATGGCCAGATGAAGGGTGATAGCTACGAAGTAAATAAGACAATGAAGTTCCTTGTCTTGAAGGTTGAGGAGCATAACGATAGACCTTCTATCACAGTATCTCGTACAGATGCTAACCTCGTAAGAAAGCTCTTTGAGCTTGAAATTCCTGAGGTTAAGTCTGGTGAGGTTATCATTAAGGGTATTTCTCGTGAGGCTGGCTCAAGATCTAAGGTTGCTGTTTATTCCCGTGATGAGAATATCGATGCTAAGGGTTCTTGCGTAGGTCCACGTGGTCAGAGAGTTCAGGAAATCATGAATGAGCTTAATGGTGAGAAGATTGATATCATTGATTGGAGTGATGATGATGCACTCTTTATCTCTGAGGCTTTACAGCCAGCAAAGGCTATCAGAGTTGATACTGAGATTACTACAAGACCTGATGGTACATCTGACCGTTATGCAAAGGTTATCGTTCCAGATCAGCAGTTCAATCTTGCTATCGGCAGACAGGGCCAGAATGTTCGTCTTGCTGCAAAGCTTACAGGCTATAAGATTGACATTAAGAGAGAGTCTGATGAAGCTAGCGAAGCATCTCAGGCTGTAATCGGTAATTTCGAAGTTGTTGAGGCAACTGAGGAAGAGGCTTAATTAGATGATTAACAAGCCGAAGAAAAAGCCACAGAGAATGTGTGTAAGCTGTCGTGAGAGACGTGATAAGAGAGAACTTATACGTGTAACCCTGGCAGAGGATGGAAGTTTAACTTATGACCCTACAGGTAAGCTTTCTGGAAGAGGTGCTTATCTTTGTAAGAATGAGAAGTGTATCTCGATTGAACTTAAGGCACACAGAATCTCTAAGGGACTTAAAGCAACTGGCGACTCTAAGATAGAGGAGCTTTCGAAGGAGATATTAGAGCTTTGCAAAGCGGACGAACAAACATCTTAAGATTTTTGGGATTAGCAGCAAAAGCTGGCAGAGTAACTTCAGGGTTTGATATGAGTTTATCTGCTATTAAGAGAAATCAGGCGCGTCTTCTTATATTATCCGAGGATATCTCGCGTAATACTTTGAATAAGCTGCTTGATGAAGTGTCGAAGGCAAATGTCAGTATGCCGGATGCTTATAGCTTCGGTACACAGTTTGAACTTGGAAAGGCAATCGGCAAGCCAGACAGAGCAATCGTTGTTGTTACCGATGATGGTTTTGCTAAGAAACTTTCCGAGATGTTATCGCAATTAGATGAACAGGAGGATATTCATTAATGAGTGAGAATTCCGCTAATAGAATTAGTGGTGTATCTGGTAGCAAGGAGCTTAAGGTAAGACGCGTTCATAAGAAGGCGCCTGAAGCTAAGAAGCCAGCTACAGAAGCTCCTGCAGTAGAAGCAGAAGTTAAGGTAGCAGCACCTGCACCAGCACCAGAAGTTAAGACAGAAAAGCCTGAAGCACCTAAGGCAGAAGCTAAGGTGCCTAAGGCAACTAAGACTACAACTAAAAAATCTACTAAGACTGAGGAGAAGGCTGAGGTTAAGGTTGAACCTAAGACTGAAGCACCTAAGGCTGAAGTAAAGGCAGAAGCTAAGCCTGAAGTTAAGGTTGAAGCTAAAAAGGAAGCTACCAAGGCTCCTAAGGCACCAAAGGCTGAAAAGCCAGCTGCTCCTAAGGCAGAGTCTAAGCCAGAGCCTAAGGCTGAAGCTAAGCCAGAGGTTACCAAGATTGACAGAACAAAGATTTCTTCTGCTGTTGTTTCTATGCCAGAGACAATCAGAACTTCTACAGTAATTCCTGATAAGAAGTTTGGTAACAGAAATGGTGGCTACCAGGGCGGTGGATTTAACCGTAACGGTGGTCAGGGCAGAGGTCCTAAGCCACAGGGCGGATTTAATCGTGGTCCTGGTGGTCCTAGACCTAACAATGGTCCTAAGGGCGAAGGCTTCCCTAAGGATAAGGATGATGATGGTAATAACAATAACCATATGTCTAGAAGACCTGCTAAGCCAAAGGCAGAGTCTCCAATTGCCGACATCAAGAAGTCCAGAACTAACTACGCTGAGAAGTCTGCCTTTGATAAGAAGCATGATGACAAGGATCGTGAGAGAAATGGCAATAATAACGACAGAAGACTTAAGGACAGAGGTGCTAAGTTTGATGGTCGTATGAGCGGTGATGGTGAGTATGACGATTACTCCTATGGTAGAAAGAAAAAGAAGAAGAATTCTTATGAGGATACAGCTGCAGTAGAGCAGGTAATCACAGATATTCAGATTCCTCCATTCATCACAGTTAAGGAGTTTGCTGAAGGTATCGGTAAGAAGTCTTCAGATATCATTAAGGAGTTGATGGTTAAGCTTGGAGTTATGGCTACAATTAACCAGGAGTTAGACTTCGATACTGCATGTCTCCTCGCTGATGGCTTTGGTATCAATGCTACACTTCTTGAAGAGAAGACAGAGGAAGATATCCTTCTTGATGACGACGATGAGAAGATCACAGAGAACATGGAAGCACGTCCACCTGTAGTTGTTGTTATGGGTCACGTTGACCATGGTAAGACATCCCTCCTCGACAGAATCCGTTCTTCATCTGTTGCTTCAGGTGAGGCTGGTGGTATCACTCAGAAGATTGGTGCTTATACAGTAAGAGTCAAGGGTAGACAGATTACATTTATCGATACACCAGGTCACGAAGCGTTTACTACAATGCGTGCTCGTGGTGCTCAGGTAACAGATATTGCTATTCTTGTAGTAGCTGCTGACGACGGTATCATGCCACAGACAATCGAGGCTATTAACCATGCTAAGGCTGCTAATACGGAGATTGTTGTTGCTATCAACAAGATTGATAAGCCAGGTGCAAATATCGAGAAGGTTAAGCAGGAGCTTACTAATTATGAGCTTATTCCTGAGGAGTGGGGTGGTTCTACAATCGTAGTACCAGTATCCGCTAAGAAGGGTGACGGTATTGATGATCTCTTAGAGAATGTTCTCCTTGTTGCAGACGTTCTTGAGCTTAAGGCTGATCCTAAGCGTCAGGCTAAGGCTGCAGTTATCGAGGCTCAGCTTGATAAGAACAGAGGTCCTGTTGCTACAGTACTCGTACAGCGTGGTACATTGAAGCATGGTGATTCTGTTGTTTGTGGCGCTATGATTGGTAACATCAGAGCTATGTATGACGATAAGGGTAACGATATTAAGAAGGCTGGACCTTCTACACCTGTTGAGATTTTGGGACTTCCTGAGGTTCCTTCTCCAGGTGAGCCTCTCTATGTAGTTAAGGATGAGAAGATGGCTCGTCAGCTCGTTGAGAAGAGAAAGATTAAACTTCGTGAGGAGCACATGCGTAAGAGTTCTCGTATGTCCCTTGAGAACCTCGCAGCTCAGATGGCTGCTGGTGAAGTTAAGGATCTTAACCTCATCGTTAAGGCTGATATCCAGGGTTCTGTCGAGGCTGTTACTCAGTCCTTCGAGAAGCTTACTAACGAAGAAGTTAGAGTTAGAGTTATCCATGGTGCAGTTGGTGCTGTTAACGAGTCTGATATCACACTCGCTGAAGTATCTAACGCTATCATCATCGGATTTAACGTTCGTCCTAATGCAATCATCACAGAGAAGGCTAAGGAAGCCGGCGTAGACATTAGACTTTATAACGTTATTTATAAGGCTACTGAGGATATCGAGCAGGCTATGAAGGGTATGCTCGCTCCTACATTCGAGGAAGTTGTTCTTGGTCACGCTGAGATTCGTGAGCTCTTTAAGGTTAGTGGTATTGGCACAATCGGCGGTTCTTACGTTACAGATGGTAAGCTCACTAGAAACTGTGATGTACGTGTTATCAGAGATGACATCGTTATCTATACAGGTAAGCTCGGTTCCTTGCAGAGACTTAAGGATGCTGTTAAGGAAGTAGTAGCTGGATTCGAGTGTGGTCTTACAGTAGAGAACTATAACGATATCAAGGTTGGAGACGTAATCGAAGGCTTTGAGAATCGTGAGGTAGCAAGAGATGCGTAGGAACAGAGCCGAGATTGTCGGCGATGAGATGCGTAAGGTAATGCAGGATATCATCTCTAATGAGGTGAAGGATCCTCGCGTTCCTTTGCTAACATCCGTTACTATGGTCAAGATGACTCAGGATTTGTCTCATGCGACTATCTTCGTTTCCGTTTATGGAACAGATGATGAGAAGAAAGAAGCTCTTGCAGCTTTGGACAGAGCAAAGGGTTTTATTCGCTTCGAAATGTGTAAGCGAATTAATCTCCGATTAGCTCCAGAACTTCATTTTAAGATAGATAATACTTTGGATGAAGCTGCAAGAATGGATTACCTCATCGATAAGGCTTTGAAGGAAGATAAGGAAAAGCGTATCGCTCTTGGACTTGAAACCGAAGAGGATAACGAGACACAAGAGGTCGAGGAATAATATGGAAGAAATGTACCGCGAAGGCGCGACAAGAATAGCAGGTCTCATAATTGAGAAAGCAGAAGAACTGAAGAATAACAATGAAGCAGTTTTAGTATTTCCGCACAGAAGTGTAGACGGAGACTGCATTGGATCTTCCTGCGCCTTGGCAGGGTACTTCCGTAATCTGGGAGCTAACGCCTGGGTTTGTATGCCAGAAAAGCTCCCTGAAGATATGTCTTTTTTAGGAGTAGAAGATTTACTCTTTTATCCTGAAGAAGGCTTTGCCCATGGTGACTTGATGGTTAACGGAATTAAGTATTCTACTGCTTTTTCTGTTGACTGTACTGAAGGACACAGAATGGGTTCTAATCAAGAGGTTTTCGAAGTGTATGAGGAAGCCTTGGATGTTGATCATCACGAGGTTACTCACCTTCGTTCTCCATTGAAGTGGATTGAACCAGACGCATCATCAGCATGCGAGATGGTTTTCTATGTAGGCCAGATGATTGCTTCTCTTAAGTCTATTGAGCTTAATGAAGTAATTGATAAGAGGATAGCCTGCTGTCTTATGGCAGGTATAGTTACTGATACTGGCCGTTTTACATATTTAAATACAAGACCGGGAACATTAGATAGTGCTGGCAAGCTTATGTCACTTGGTGGTGATATTAGCGAAGTATGTTATATGCTCTTTGACCGTAAGACTTCACAGGCTATGAAGATAACTTCAGCCGCTTTATCAGAAGCTGAATTTAAGTGCAACGGAAAACTGGCAATTTCTATTATTACTACTGATATGTTTGAAAAGTATGGTGCAAGTACTGATGATGTAGCAGAAGTTGTATCTCGCTTAAGAGATGTAGCTGGTGTCGCATTTGCCTGCGTTTTACGTGAGACGGGGGATGGTGCTATCAGAGCTAACTTAAGATCTAAGGGTGAGTTTAACTGCTGTGAGTTTGCTTCCAGATTTGATGGTGGTGGACATAAGAATGCTTCTGGCTTTACTGTTAAAAATGAGGATATCCACGATTTGGCTTCAAGGATCGTAAGGGAGGCATCTGCTATTTTATGATCCCAGACGGAATCATATTGCTCGATAAAAAGCCTGGCATTACGTCTATGGCCTCAGATAATTTCATCAAAAAAGTAGCAGGCACGCGTAAAGTGGGGCATAGCGGTACGCTCGATCCATTTGCTACAGGTTTACTTCCAATCTTTACAGGTCGAGCTCTTAAGGTTATGCGTTATACAGATGGATACGATAAGGCGTATCGTTGTACTGCTGTTTTTGGAACTCGTATGTCCACAATGGATAAAGATGGCGAAGCTATAGCGACTTATATGCTTGAAGGCTCTCAGGAAGAGAAGAGTAAAATTCTTGATGCTTTTGAACAAATTAAAACTATCAAGGAACAAATCCCTCCATCTTTTTCTGCAAAGAAAATCAATGGTCAAAAGGCCTATGATCTTGCTCGTCAGGGAATAGAAGTAGAGTTAAAACCACATAGTGTTACCATCTATAATCTTGTAATTCATAGTATGGAATTTGTTGATGGAGCATACGAAGTGGATTTTGAAGTCGATTGTTCTAAGGGTACTTATATCAGAACTATTTGTGATGATGTAGGTGAGATGTCTGGATATCACGCATATGCCAAGTCATTAAGAAGAACCAAGGCAGGTCCTTTTAACATCTCTGATGGATTTACTGAAGAGCAAATTAAGGAGATGGCAGATAAATGGGACTATTCTTTTGTTATTCCAGCAGAAGAGTGTCTTAAGGGGATGCCATCTATAGAGCTTAATCAAAAACAGTTTGATGATGTAAGACTGGGACGTAAGATTTCTGCCAAGAGCTATATGGACATAGAAGAAGGGGTAAGATTTGCATCTTACTTTGAAGGCACACTTACTGCTATACAGTACCGTGAAGGTGATATTTTAAGGATTGAGAGGATGCTTGCAGTTGATTGAGAAAACCGCTGTACATTTCCTAGATACACTACCGTATACATTTACGGGCAGAGCTGTAGCGCTGGGTCTTTTTGATGGAGTTCATCAGGGCCATATTAATATCATCAAGAAGATGGTTAGAACTGCAACCTTGGAAGGACTCACTTCATGTGTTCAGACATTTATCAATTTTGATAAGGCAGGAACTGGTCTTCTGACAACAATTGAAGAAAAGCGTGAGATTTTATCTGCTTTAGGTGTTGAAGAGTTATTAGTTCTTGATTTTAAGGCTATTAAGGATATGTCTCCAGAACAGTTCTGTGAAGACATATTAAAAATGAGAGTAGGTGCTGTATCTCTTTTTGCAGGTGAGGATTATCGCTTTGGTGCCAAGGCTGCTGGTAACAGTGAGACTTTGAAGCAATTTGCCAATGCTAATAATTATGACATTGAAATCTTTGACGATATGTTATTTGGAGACAGTAATCGAAGAATGTCTTCCACATGGCTTCGTGAAGCTTTAACTGAAGGTAATGTTGGCCTTGTGCGCGAGATGTGTGGCTACAGGCCTTTCGCTTATTCTGGAATTGTCGTTGAAGGTAACAAGCTTGGAAGAACAATGGGTTTTCCTACAGCAAATATTGTTGTTCCTGAAGATAAGTTTGTTGTAAGAAGAGGAGTATATGCTTCGCGTATTATGCTCGGTTCAAATAAGCTTTATGGAATTACTAATATTGGTTTGAGACCTACAGTTGGCGATTTAACTAACGATGTAGTCGAGACATATATTTTTGATTTTGATGATGATATTTATGGCGCGAGAATTAAGGTCGAGCTGATGGACTTCATTCGTCCTGAAAAGAAGTTTGATTCGCTAGATAGCCTTATGTCAGAAGTTGAGGCAAATAAGGTGCAGGCAAAGACATTCTTTGCAAATGAAGGTATAATCATCGCGTAAAAGAAGAGGAGTTTGAATATGAATTTTGATGAGATTCGTTTTCCAAATATTGGTATCACTGTTGAGACTGATCCTGTAGCATTTCACTTGGGAAGTCTTCCTATCTACTGGTATGGCGTAATTATTGCTGTAGGATTAGTTCTTTGTACTTTACTGGCTCTTAAGCATGCCAAGGCAAATAAGTTCAGCGAAGATATGGTTTATGATGTTTTGCTCTGCGCTTTGCCTTGTGCAATTATTGGTGCGAGACTTTATTATGTTGCTTGTGAATGGAGTTACTATTCACAGGACTTAAGCAGAATCTTTGATACCAGATCAGGTGGTCTTGCAGTTTATGGCGGCGTTATCGGAGCTTTCCTTAGCACTTATATTATGTGCCGCATCCGTAAGATACCATTTTCTACTGTTGCAGATTACTGTGTAGTTTATATTCCACTTGGTCAGGCTATTGGTCGCTGGGGCAATTTCTTCAACCAGGAAGCTTTTGGTACAACAACAACTCTTCCTTGGGGTATGACTTCAGATAAAATCGCGAGCTACCTTAGAATTAACTGCCCATACCTAGATTCTACAATGCCTGTTCATCCAACATTTCTGTATGAGTCTTTGTGTACTTTAACTGTATTTATTCTTTTGCTACTTGTCAGATCTAAGTCTACTCATAAGTATGAAGTAGTAAGCGTTTATATGATTGGCTACGGTATCGCTCGTTTCTTCTTAGAGGGACTTCGTACTGATTCCCTTTATCTTGCTGGAACAACAATTCGTACATCTCAGCTTTTGTCATTGATTTTGGTTGTAGCAGGTCTTGTTATAGTTATCGTATCCCGCTATAACGACTTTAAGAGAGTTCCACTTCCACAGAAGTGCTTTATCGACCGCTCCTCTAAAATAGCGGAGAAGGCAGAAGTAGTAGTTACAGAAGCTCCTTCCGAGGAGAAGAAGGACTAATTCATGCCTGGCAAGTCTGGTATTGAGAAGCTTCGCAATACGCAGTATTTTAGAAGGGTAGACTACTACCTGATAGTGCCTATTTTGCTTCTTACAATTATTGGTATCTATGTCCTTAATAAGGTTTTGTCCAATGGTTATGCAGCTTATCCTGGTAACCTCTATCGTCAGGCTGGCGCTGCTGTCGTAGGTATTGTTATCGCGACTTTGCTTTGTATCATGGATACGCAGATTCTAAGAGCCTTTGGCTGGGTTGTTTATGCCGCGGCTCTTTTACTATTGTTATTGGTTCCTATTGACGGTTATGACTTAACTTATATGTGGGGTGCTGACTCCTGGCTTAATCTTCCTGTAATCGGTAACTTCCAGCCATCTGAGCTTGCAAAGATTGGTCTTACCATGGCTGCCGCAGATATTTTGGAGAGAGTTCATGAGAAGGAGATATCTTTTCTTAAGGGTCTTGGTTTTCTCGCGTTAACGTATGGTCCGCCTATGCTTTTGATTTTAAGTCAGCCGGACTTTGGTACTGCGATGGTTATTTTATTTTCCTTCATCTGCATTTTCTTTGTATGGGGTATTAAGTACAGATATTTTATCCTCGCTGCATCATCAATTATCGTTATTGGTGTGCCATTTGTATGGAACTTTTACCTCGCTAGCTATCAGAAAAAGAGAATCTTATCGCTGGTATTCGAGGGAACTGACCCAAAGTCTGAGTATAATCTCGTTCAGTCCAAGGCAGCCATCGCATCTGGTGGTTTGTCTGGTAACAATACAGGTATCTTTGTAAGCGTTCCTGTTAAGGAGAGTGACTTCATTTTCTCAGCTATCTCAGAGCATCTTGGCTTTATAGGAACAACAGCTGTAATTATTCTCGCATTTTTCTTCCTGTGCCGTTGCTTATTTGTTGCTTCTAATGCATCAAGAGCTGCTTATTCATATACAATCGTAGGTCTGGCAGCTTCATTTGCTTTCCACTATATCGAGAATATGGGTATGTCTGTTGGACTTCTTCCTATTACAGGTATCCCGCTTCCATTCATCAGTCTTGGCGGTACTGCGATGCTCGTTAACTATATCGCGTTTGGAATCATCCTTAATATCGCCATGGAAGTCCGTTCATAAGCATCGCGAAAGGCTAAAATTACAACCATAGTCTTACTCTTAATTCAGTATTGCACAATGAATAGTACTGTGCTATATTCATAACTGATAAATGCATTACGCAAATCCTAAGACACAAGGGGGATAGATATGAACAATCAGTTCAAAAAGGGCGTGCTGGATTTGTGTGTGCTTACAATTCTGTCGAAGGGGGACAGCTATGGATACGATGTAGCTGATGCCCTTTCGAAGAAGATACAGCTCTCAGACGGTACGGTTTATCCTATTTTAAGAAAACTTGCTTCTGATGGATATGTAAGCACATACCTTAAGGAATCCCAGAACGGTCCGCCGAGAAAATACTATCACTTGACTGATGAAGGTAAAAAGCTTTTGGTCGAGGAGAAGAATGACTGGGATACTTTTACCAAAGCGGTAAAAGAGATTTTGGAGGGAGTAGAAGAATGAACAGAGTTGAATATTTAAATAAACTCAAGTCAGAACTCGGTTCAATGGCATATAACGATGTAACTGAGATCTTAAATGATATTGAGGATCACTTTGCAGCAGGCACACTTGCTGGTAAGACTGAAGAAGAGATTGCTGAAGGTCTTGGTAATCCAGTAGAGCTTGCTAAGGAATATAAGGACGGAATGGATCTTCCTAGAATTTTACGTAAGAAGGTTGAAGTTCAGTCCAAGCCTGCAGTTAAGCAGCCAACAAGCGGTACAGTTTGCTTCTGCATTATTATGTCAGTATTTGTTGGAATCCCAACATGGTTTACTTTATTAGCAGTAATTCTTGGAATATTAGCTATTGAATTATCCCTTATTGGTGGAGCTATTGGTCTTTTAATCGGATGCTGGAGCAGTGGATCATTCCTGCTTCCAACACTTCTTGGAGGAATCACACTGGCTCTTCTCGCTGTTACCGGTTACGCCATTTTGTACTTTGCCATCAAGTATTTTGCTCTTGGAACAAAGGGATTCATCCGTTTCATTAAGCATACATGGCACAATGGACTTTAAGGGAGGGTAATAGTATGAAGAAATCAGAGATTAGATTAATTATCGTAGCTATCACAACTCTCGTGCTTGCTGTCATCTGTGGGTTTGTTACTATAGTTACTTTTTTTGGTAGCTTGGTAGATGCCAGTAAGTCAATAGAGTTCGATAACTGGAAGGAAAATGTAGCTCAGTCTTTTTCTGAATTTACTGATATTGTAGATGACAACAGAGTTCAGGGAATGGTAGACGATTTTAATGAAGGAATCAGCGACCTTCAGGAAGCTTACAATATCACAGCTGGATAAAAATAATAAGGGATAGATATGATATAATTAGCGTGGATGTTTGTAGCATCCGCGCTTTTTATTTGTGAGGTAAGTATGAGTACAATTAAGTCCTGGTTTATGAACCTGTTTAAGATTATCGGTGAGATATTTGCTCCAATCATTCCTGTTATTGCAACTATGGGAATTCTTAAGGGATTGATGGACATATATGTATTGATTAATCCAGCATATTATTATTCCAAGGCTTTTGTACTTTTGTACCTGATGATTAATACAGCATTTACTTACCTTCCTGTATTAGCTGCAATTGGTGCGTCTTTTGTATTTAAGGGCAATAAGTATGCTGCTGCTGTAATTGGCCTTATTATGCTTAACCCAGAGCTTATCAACATTCTAGATGTGGCTTCAGGCGTTGAACCTGATACTTTGTGGACTTGGTATGGCTTCTGGTCAATTCCTAATGTTAGTTACCATGGTCATATTATTCCTGTAATTATCATCATTTGGATCATGTGCAGATTAGAGCAGTGGCTTAATAAGGTTACCTATAAGTCTTTACAGCCATTACTTGTTCCTGTATTTACAACATTCATTACTGCATTTTTGGCGATGACTGTTATCTGTCCATTGTTTGCTATGCTTGGAAATCCTGTATATGAAGGTACTAAGCTTGCTTTAGACCTTCCATATTTCATAGGAAATGCAATCGTTGGATTACTATATATTCCTTGTAAGTTGTTTGGTGCTACTTATATGCTTAGTACTGTTGAAGCTTCAATGATTAAAGAGATTGGAATCAATTCATTTATGCCTATTATTTCCTGCTGTGCTATGGCGCAGGGTGCAGCCTGTCTTGCTTTTGCTGTTAATACCAAGGATAAGGCAGAACGTTCAGTCTTAATCCCCGCATCCTTGTCTGCATTCGTTGGTGTATCCGAGCCAGCTATATTTGGATGTAACCTTAAATATGGTAAGCCTTTCTTCGCAGGTATTCTTGGTGGTGCAGTAGGTTCTGTTGTTGCTGCTGTTTTAGGTGTATCAGCTTCATCATACGGTATATATGCTTTAAGCGGATGCTTAATCACTCTTGATAATGAACTTAACTATGTAATTTCGATATTAATTGCCGCAATTACAGCTTTCTTAATTACTTTTTTTACTACAAAATCTTCAGGTAAGGCATCTTCTTCTAAGAAGAGCGCGAAGACAAAGAAATCTTAAGGAGTTTTATTATGGCAGATGTCCTTTATAAGGCTAATAATGTCTGCAAAAAATATGGCTCGAAGTCTGTTTTGCAGGATGTAAGCATTACTATTAATAGAGGTGATATATATGGTCTTGTTGGTAAGAATGGTGCAGGTAAGACCACTCTTATGCGTATTATGACAGGCCTTCAGGAATCTTCTTCAGGCAATATCGATTATGGTTTTGACCGTAAGAAATTAGGCGCTGTTGGTGCATTGGTTGAGCTTCCATCAATCTATGCCAATATGTCAGCTTATGAGAATTTGAAGCTTCAGTATATTAACTTAGGTCGTCCTGTAGATGATTCTATTAATGAGATACTGACAATGGTTGGACTTAACAATACAGGCAATCTTCATGCAGGTAAGTTCTCGCTTGGTATGCGTCAGCGTATGGGTATAGCTATGGCAATGGCTGGAGATCCAGAGATTTTGGTTTTGGATGAGCCAATTAATGGTCTTGATCCTCAGGGTATTATTGGTGTTAGAGATTTGCTTTTAAAGCTCAATCGTGAGAAGGGGATAACAATTGTTATTTCGAGTCATATTTTATCTGAACTTTCCAAGCTTGCTACAAGATTTGCTTTCATAGAGAAAGGCAGGATTATAAGAGAAGCAACTGCAGAAGAGATAGAGCATGCAGGACAGAAGCGATTGGAAGTATATTCTACAAATTCTGTTGAACTATCTAATTACCTTGTCACACGTGGTTTTGATGCGAGAATAGATAGTAATACAAATCATGTACTCGTATTTGGCGAGATTAATATTGTTGATTTAGCAGTAGCGTGTAAAGAATCTCAAATTGATGTTTCTGATATCAGACATGTAGATACTGACCTCGAGAAATTCTTTATTGAATTGGTAGGAGGTACAACTCATGCGTGAATTGTTGAAGTTTGAATTCTATAGACTTAAGAAGAATCCTCTGTTTTGGGTTATTCTCGCGCTTTGTGCTGTTGCGCCAGTATTCGTTGGGCTGGCAATCAGAGTATTTACTACTATAATCACCAACGAAGGTGCCTCTGTCACAGATTTGGATCTTACCAAGCAAAATCTTAAGTGGATTACATGGTTTGTTACATCATATTTCTATGTAAGACTTCCTCTTGCAATGGCTATTTTTACTCCGCTTTTTATTGGTAAGGATTATAAGGATGGAGTTATCCGTAATAAGATTATTGGAGGACACACAAGACTTCAGATTTTCAGTACTGCTGTTATAGTTCAATGCACAGTAGTATCCCTTTATTCTATTGTTTATTTTGTATTTGGAATCATTGGTATGTACATTACTCCATTTGGAGCAAACCTGAATGGAGGAGAGATGCTTGTCAGAGCATTAGTATTACTGGTTTCTTTATGTGCTACTGTTATTTTGATTACAGTTCTATCACTTACAATTAAGAATCGTGTACTTGCTTTGATCTTTGCTGTGGTATTTGTATCTACTTTTAATGCTTTTAATGCAGTTGCATCTTCATATAGTTATACTCCTTCAATGGTTGATGATTATCTTGATTTGTATGAGGATACGCTTGAAGATTATGAAGTCATATATAACTGGCGAGATGTGGATGTGGATGACCTGATGCCATCAAGAAATGAATTTTTAGGTGTACCTTATTATATTGGTCATCCAATTTATGTATTTACTAATGCTGCAATGACTTCTGAGATGATTCCGAGTTTTACACAGACATCTCTGTTTACAGGTGATATTATTCCGTCATATACAAGTAAGGTATCTAAGGAGAGTGCATTTACAGGAAATCTCATAAGAGAAATCTTTATGGATAACATGGGCTCTTATCTGATTGATTCATCAGATATCAGGAAGATTGATGGAATGGTGCTT